>SHYY01000042.1 GCA_009692555.1 Myxococcales bacterium | reverse complement strand
GGTCACGCGGGTGGGCGACCCCGAGCGCGGCGCGGGCGGTGAGGCGCTCGAGATCGTACACCCCGTCGAGCTGCGCGCGCAGCTCCCCGCGCAGGGTGGCGCGCTCCACCAGCCAGCCGACCGCGTCGTGGCGGCGCCGGATGGCGGCGACGTCGGTGAGCGGCGCGCCGATCCAGCGGCGAAGCAGCCGCCCGCCCATCGCGGTGCGCGTCTCGTCGACCAGGCCGAGCAGCGAGCCGGACTTCTGCCCGTCGGTGAGGTTGGCGAAGATCTCGAGGTTCTTCTGCGCGGTCTCGTCGAGGACGAGGTAGTCGGCGGGGCGGTAGGGGACGATCCGTGAGAGGGGCAGGGTGGCGCCGGGCTGGGTGCTCCGCGCGTAGCGGACGCACGCCGCGGCCGCCGCCACCGACGAGGGAAAGGCGGCCAGGCCGAGCTCGTCGAACGGCGCACCGAGGGCCTCCTCCAGCAGCGCGCGGTCTCCCGCCCCGCCGTCGTCGCCCGGTGGCGCGTCGGCGACCGGGACCGCGCTCCGCTGGCGCAGCTCCGGGAGCGCGCCGTGGGGCAAAAGCAGCTCGCGGGCGGCGAGCCGCGCCAGCTCGTCGTCGAGCGCGGCGGCCGGCAGCTCGGTGGCGGCGAACTCGCCGGTCGAGACATCGAGCCAGGCCAGACCGATCGCGGACTCCCCGGGGTGGAGCGCGCAGACGTAGCAGCCGACCTTCGGCTCGAGCTGCTCGTCGTCGAGGATCACCCCCGGCGTGACGATCCGGGTGACCTCGCGGCGGACGATTCCCTTGGCGAGCTTCGGGTCCTCCACCTGGTCGCAGATCGCCACCTTGAAGCCCTTGGCGATCAGCTTGGCGAGATACTGTCGCGCGGCGTGATGCGGCACTCCGCACATCGGGGTGGGCTCCTCGCGCCCCTTGTCGCGCGAGGTGAGGGTGAGGTCGATCGCGCGCGAGACGGTGACCGCGTCCTCGAAGAACATCTCGTAGAAGTCGCCGACGCGGAAGAAGATCACGCAGTCGGGGTGGCGCGCCTTGACGTCGAGGTACTGCCGCATGAGCGGCGTCTCGGCGGCGGTGCGGGCAGGGGTCATCGCGGGGGATAGTCGACAGTCGACTCTCGACAGTCAACTGCGATGGAGCGGGGGTGGGGAGACGCGGCTACAGCTTGGCGACGTAGGCGATCACGTGCTGCTTGCGCTCGAAGTCGGTCTTGGCCTCGGCGGCGGCCTTGCGGGTCACGTAGTCGCCGACGCGCACCCGGTAGAAGAGCCCGCGCCCCGGGACATCCGACTGCACGAGGAACGGGCGGTAGCCCGCCGACTGCATCCGCTGGAGGAACTGCTCGGCGTCCGCCCTCTCCGAGAACGCGGAGAGCTGAAGCGTGAAGCGCGAGCCGCCGCCGTCGGGCTTGCCGGCCGGCTTGGCGGCGATCTCCGGCTTCACGGCCTCGGGCTTCGCAGCGGGCCTGGCGGCCACCTCCGGCTTGACCTCATGCTTCGGCGCCACCTCCGGCTTGACCGCGGGAGGTGCGGCGTCGGGCTTCACCGCCACCTCCACCTTGGCGGGCATCTCCGGCGCGGCGGGGGCCGGCTTCACGGGCTCGGGCTTCGCGGCTGGCCGCTCGGCGAGATCGGGCTTCGCCGGCTTTTCGGCCACCGCTGCCTTCGCCGCCGCGGGCCGGGCCACCCTGGCCACGGCGCTGTGGCGCTCGAGGGGTGCGAGCGCCTGATGGAAGGTGAGCCCGTCATCGGCCTCTTCGGCGTCGCCGAGCCGATCGAGCGCCGCCAGGGGATCTTCGCTCGCCGGTGCGCTGGCGAAGGCCGCTCGTCGCTCGACGCGCTTGCCGACCATCATGCCGGCGACGAAGATCAGGCAGGCCGCGACGGCGCTGCCGAAGAAGAGAAAGAAGATCTGCCGCCCGTCGAGCGACAGCTCGACCTTGTCCTTCCATCGCTCGAGATCGCGCATCGTCCGCTCCTCCTCTGCCTTGCTGGCGTTGGACGTATCCTACATCTCCCACTATGTAGGACAAAAACGGACTGTCAACTTTTCGGAGGGTCGGTGTCTCAGCGGACGATGAAGGTGGTGTCGGCGACCTGGTTCTCGGAGAGGAATTTGATCACCTGGCCGCGCAGGCCCGAGCCGATGCTCTGGCGGCCCTCGTCGACCACGTAGACCGTTTTGCCGTCAGGGCCGACCTGCGAGGAGCGCGGCAGCTGCGCCCCCAGGCTGCCCGCGAGCACGCGGAAGCCGCCGAGCGTGGAGAAGGAGATCACCGTGTTCTCCGCTGGCACGCGGGAGACCGCTTCGGCGCAGCCGCCGGGGACGCCGCCGTCCGGGGCCCCGGCACCGCCGTCCGGGGTGGGCATTCCGCTGGCCAGCCCGCGCGCAGGGATGTCCACAACGGTACGGAAGATCGGGTTCTCGTAGTGCAGGTAGATGTGGCACGGATCGAGCGGCGCGAGCCGGCAGGTGTTCGGGGCCCCGGTCGCGACCGGCCCGAGCCAGTTCGCCTGGCTCGCCCCGGCATGAGGCGCCGGCCCAGGGGGCTCCGGGCAGGGGCTGGCGTCGATCGGTAGGCGCGGCGAGAGGAGATTGGCTCCCGAGGCGAGCGGCGGCGGATCGACGCACAGGCCCGTGTCCGGCGCGACGGCCCGCGGGGTGGAGAGGAGGGTCGTTCCGCCGCGCACGAAGAATGCGTCGCCGACGTGGATCTCGTACGCCTGGAGCTCGGCGAAGCAAAACTTCGTCAACATCGCGTGCGGCACCTGGGCGCGCAGGCAGCGGAAGCCGCCCTCGCTGGATTCGGCGCAGGTGAAGCCGGAGCCGCACACGTTCTCCCGGGTCGGGAGCGAGCCGTCGTCGTCGGCGCGTGGGGTGCAGGCGCGCAGGCAGCGCTTGAGGCCGTCGCGCGGGTCACGCAGGCAGACGGTCGGGAGCGCGACCTGATTGCCGGCGACCACTCCCTGCACCGTCACCGAGGAGCAGTCGGCGTCCTCGGCGCATCCGCGGGTATCGGCGCGGAACTCCGGCTCCGGCAGCTCGACCAGCGTCAGCGCGGTCCGGTGGATGTCTTTTCCGATGTGGTAGCGGAGGAGCCCGCGCGTCCACGGTTTGCAGCGCTCCTGCGCCTCGGCAAACGTCGCGTCGCGCGGCAGGCAGAGCCCGGAGCTGGCGTCGGGGGCGCCCGGGTCGTGGAAGCACTGCTGGGTGGGGCGGCAGTGGAAGTCCTCGATGCAGCCGTTGAGGAGCAGCTTGTCGCCCTCCTCGACGTCGCGCGCGCAGAACGCGCCGCCGACATCCTGGAAGGTCGTTCCAGCGACGGATCCGGCGGTGCTCGGCGTGGCGGGCAGCAGCCCCTCCCACGACAGGAACCAGGTCTCGTTGCTGACCCCGTCCGGGTCGCTGAGGGCGAGAAAGTTCGCCGGCGCGACCAGGGGATTCGCCGGTGGGATCACCGACGGGGGGATGTCGGCGCAGCCGGTGGGGGTGTGGACCACGCCCGCGGCGTCCTTGAAGCCGTCGAGGAATACGTTGCAGAGCCCGGCGTGGCTGCGATCGAAGGCGTCGAGCGCGCCCCCGAATGTGGTCACCTGCGGAAGGTCGGCCAGCCGGGGTGCGCCGACGGCGGATCCCTCCGCGACGCCGGTGGCGAAGCGGGGGTTGCCTCTCCGGAGGCGATTCGGCATCAGATCAGAGGCGAGCGGGAGCGGGCGGCCGGGCTCGGCCAGCGCGGTCTTGATCGAGGCGCGGAAGCGGTCCGCGGCGCAGAATACGAGATCGGGGGCGGATTGATTGTTGGCGAGGTCCACCAGGTTCGGCTGCGGGCAGCGGTCGACGAGGTTGACCACCAGGGGGCGCGACTGGGAGTCGAAGATCCACGCGAAGTCGCCGACCATCAGCTCGGGTTTGGCGGGACCCGCGGTGTTCGGTGAGGTCGCGTCGGGGGGATTGGTGAGATGGACGAACGCCACGTCGCGCGGCAGGGCGTCGCCGGGGAGGGAGATCCCGGGCGTGGCGGCGGTGGCGCTGCGCGCGGTCTTGCCGACGGGGAGGCAGCGGAGATCGAGGATCACTCTTTCGAGATCGGTCACTCCGCCGTCGGCGTCGATGATCGGGTGGGCGCCGTTGAGCGCCGCGACGTCGGGATTGGTCTCGCACTCCATCCCCTTGCCGACGTCGACCACGCGCACGGTGCGGTCGCGGGCGATGGCGTAGAGGTAGCGCACCAGCGGGTCGGCCTTGCCGCCGACCTGGAGGGGCGGCGAGAGGCGCAGCACCGACACGCCACCGGGGTGCTCGGCGAGGGGGATCTCCCTGGGCAGTCCGAAGCCGCCCTTCGGCAGCGGAGCCAGCGGAACGACCGTGATCCCATCGCCCGCCGCGTCACCGACGTAGAAGGCGCTCGATGCGAGCAGCGTGCCCTCGGCGTCGCGATCGATCTGGACCGCCAGGGTGCTCGGGTAAGCCTTGGTGGCGGGCAAAAGCGGCGGGCGCGCAGCATCGGGGGCAGCGGCGTCGGGCACGGTGGCATCGACGACCGGCTTCAGATCGGTCACGCCGGCGTCCTGGGGTTTCCCGGCGTCGACGGCAAGCGCGAAGTCGAGCGGCTGCGGCGCGCCGGCGTCCTCGGGTCCGGGGGCGATGCCGGAGCACTCGGATGGGCAGTGGATCGTGGCGGGATCGACCACCCGCGCGCCCTGGCGGGTCACCTGGAGCGCATGGAGGATCTCGCCGCTCTTGAGATCGATCTCGCCGACCAGCTGGCAGCCCGGGAAGGCGACCAGCGCGCGGTACTGATGGGTGTCCTCCTGCTCCTGGCACTGCGTGATGTCCGCCGGTCCGCGCGCGGTCAAAGGAGGGCTGATCTCGATCCAGGTCGCTCGCGCGCCGAGTGGCACCTTGTTCACGTTCGGGACGACGTGGCGGGCGAGGCTGGCGAGGAACTGCGGCGAGGAATTTTTGGCGGGCACCGCGAGGAGCTTGGGCACGTCGACCACCGTGAGATCGCACCCGCCGGTGTTGGCGGAGACCGCGCGGCAGCCATCGTCGGTGGTGCGCATGTGCTCGGGCAGCACGCCGAGGGGCACGAAGCCGTAGCCGGGCGTCTCGAGGTCGAGGTCGATGATCTGCGCGGTGCGGTAGAGGAGCTTGCCGAAAGAGGTCTCGCACTGCTTCTCGATGCAGCGGTAGCCCGCCGGGCACTCCTCGGGCTTGGAGCAGCTCGTGGTGTTGCCGGCGACCAGCGCCAGCTCGCCCCGGGTGGTGTTCGGGGTGAGCACGAACAGCGCGGCCCCGGCCACACCACCGTCGGGAGCGCAGTCGGCGAGCGGCTGGGTCATCACCCCGCCGTCGGCGCTCCAGGTGGCACACACCAGCGCCACGTCCGAGGGCCGGTCGAGGCTGCGGATGGGGGTCTGGATGGTGGTCTGGTTGCAGCCCGCGATGGCGAGGAGCAGGGCCGCGAGGGAGTGGACGTTGCGGGCGGTCATTGATTGGTCATTGATTAAAAGGGGGCGAGGAGAGGCCGATCCGGCCGATCACCCGATTCTCGGTCTTGCTGTGGCGCTGGAGATCGATCACCGAGACGTTCATGTCGACGAAGTTGGTGATGTAGGCGCGGCGGCCGGCCGGGGGCTCGGGCATGCAAGCGCGCTTCACCTTGGCCTTCTCGCAATCGGGATCGGGATCGAAGTTGAAGGCGATCTCGTTGGGGCCGCGGCCGACCAGGATGGTGTCGACCAGCGACGGGAGGTCGGGATCGACCACCGCCACCTGGCCGGTGTTGAAGCAGACCACGTAGACCCGGGTGGTGCGGACCTTGGGCGTCCCGGGAGGGCCCGGCTCGTCCGACTGCCGCATCCCGAGATGCGATGGGCCCTGGCAGACATCGACGATGTCGATCACCTGGTTGGCCGGCAGTCCGGTGGGCATGCTCATCGTCTGCAGAATGCGGGTGTCGACGGTGAACAGCGACGGCGGCCGGCCCTCGACGAAGAAGGCGCGGGCCGCGTCGGCCTGGACCGCCACGTCGCGGATGTCGTCGCCGGTGAGGAAGGCGCCGTTCACCGAGAAGCCATCCGAGCGGACAATCTCGTCGCCCTGGAACACGCTGAAGAGGCCTACGCGGGCGTTCAGGCGGCTGGTCACGAACCAGAAGGAGTCCTTGTCGCGCGGGTTCAAGGGCGCGAGGGCGTAGGCGCCGCGGCGACCGTTGGTGTCGGCGTTGAAGAAGCCGCCGCGGACGTCGAGCACCACCTTCTCCCTCGGGGCCGGGAGGTCGCCGGTCGACACGGGGTGGAAGGCGCCCGAGTTGATCAGCGTGACCTCGCCGCCCGAGAGGTGGGTGACGAGGAGGCGCGAGTAGTCCGGCCCCTCGTCGAGGGCGATCCCGAAAGGCTCGGGTGGGAGCGAGGTATCGTCGCTGACGATCGGCGGGTGGAAGTCGCGCACGGTGATCCGCTGGGAGTTGCAGCTGCTGGGGATGCGGTCGTCCTTGCTGCCATCGGGGCACGACAGCTTCGCCTGGTGGGAGCCCTCCTCCTTCTCCTTGGTCGCGTCGATGTAGGTGATCGAGGGATCGCCGCGCACGGGCAGCCACAGGCGGCGGTTGTGGGTGATCGATCCGGCGCACTTGGCGACGTCGCACTCCTTCGGGTGGTCGGCGCAGTCGTCCCGCGACCGGCCGTCCTTCGCGTCCCTGCCGGCGGACTGATCCATCCCGGGCGGGCAGCACGAGTCGTCGTTCCAGGGGCAACGCGTCCCCTCGTTCACCGGGGTCACCGTCGGCCCGGGCGTGCGGGTCTGGACGCGGATGCTGCCGGCGAAGTTGCCGACCTTCACCGCCGACTTCATGAACGTCGTCTCGTCGCACTCGATGATCTGCGGATCGATCAGGTCGCGCCGGCAGCAGCGGGAGAAGTCATCGGCGCTCTTGCCCGCGCGGCAGGCCTTCGCATCGAAGGGAGGGTTCTCCACCCGGAAGGCCGCGATCGCCCTCTCGAAGAGATCAAGATCGATCGCCGCGACGGTGCCGCCGGAGTAGCGGAGGTCGGCGTTGAAGTTGGAGACGTAGAGCACGTCACCGTCGGGGTCGACGGCGAGACCGGAGGGGAAGTAGAGCTGCTCCTTGCATGGATCGTCGCCCGTGCCGAACGGGTCGCACGGCCCCTTGGCGGCGGCGGGAGCGCAGCCGGCGGCGGCGAGGGAGAGGAGGAGGAGTGGGCGGTGCATCACGATGGCGATGGGTTGGATCGCTAATCCGCGCGGAAGGTTGCCCGAGCGGTCCGGTGCGGTCAACAGGCATTCCTGACGTGTCTCGGAAGAGGTCGGCGGGCCCGAACTTCACCCCACGCGGCGGCGGGAGGCGGCGAGCAGTGGCCGTACCCGTGGTCGGTGCGACCACGACGATCTCTTCCGCGCCAACCTCCTGATGGGCTAACGTGGCGTCGATGCTCCGCCTCGCGCTGGTGAGCGCCCTGCTCGGCGCTCCGGCCGGCGCGACGCCCCCGGCTCTCGACGCCGACCTGCAACCGCCGCGCGCGGTGCCGAGCCTCGACCGCTTCGCCCGCGGCCGGATCGAGATCCGTCCGCCCGAGGCCGCCCTGCTCGCCCTCACCTTCGATGACGGCCCGTCGGCGGCCACCACGCCGCTGATCCTCGACGCGCTGGCGCGGGAGGGCGTCCGCGCCACGTTCTTCGTCAACGCGCATCGACTGGGCGGGACGTCGCCTACCGCGGCGCGGCAGCGGGAGATCCTGCGCGAGCAGATCGCGCGCGGTCACAACGTCGGCAATCACACCTTCGACCACGAGCGCCTCTCCGATCTCCCGCCCGCAGCCCAGGAGCGCGAGATCCTCGATGGGGAGGCCGGCATCACCCGCGTGCTCGGCGAGCGCCCCTACCTGTTCCGCCCTCCCTATGGACGGATGGCGGACCCGGCGGCGAAGCTGCTCGCGGAGCGCGGCTACACGGTGGTGCTGTGGAACATCTCGTCGGAGGACCCGTTCCTGCGGACGCCGGAGAAGGTGGTCGCGAAGCTGATGGAGGAGATCCGTCGCGAAGGCGGGGGCGTGGTGCTGCTGCACGACACCCACCCCTGGACCGCCGAGGCGCTGCCCCGCTTCTTCCGCGCGCTGGAAATCGAGAACTGCCGGCGGGTGGCTGCCGGCGAGGTGCCGCTGCTGCTGGTGGAGCTTGACCGTTTCTTCCGGTCGCGCTATGGGGACCGCGCAGCTGCCGAAACCCTTGCCGCCCGCGGCGAGGCGGACCGCGTCGCGAGGCAGCGCATCTCCCTGGCGTGTGGCGAGGCGAAAAAAAACGCGGACCGTGGCGGGGCGTCGCGAGCGCCCGAGTGATGGCTTCCTTGAAGATGTGCCGAAAAAGCAAGACCGTCCCCAGATGAACTGTCCCGAGTGCAAGAGCGTGAACCGGCCGGGCGCCGCGCTGTGCAAGCAGTGCCACCAGGGGCTGCCGCCGAACTGCGCCGGCTGCGGGGCGAAGGTCACGTCGGGCCAGGAGCTGTGCGCCGCGTGCCGGACCGAGCGCATCCCGGCGGCCCTCGGCGCGGACGACGGGATCCCCGAGCTGGACTCCGACCTGGCGGTCGAGTCGGGGGCGGTCGACGTGGAGTTCCGTCTCGATCCGCGCTTCACCGGCCGGAAGCCGCTGTGCGAGCGGCTGCGGGCCCACCTGCTGGAAGCGTTCGCGCGGCCCGAGCCGCTGTTCCTGCTCCTCACGGGCCCTGATGGCGCGGGCAAGTCGCGGCTGGCGCGCGAGGTGGCCGAGGGGGTGCGCTCGGCGCTGCCGAAGGTGCGTCTCCTGGAAGCGCGCTGCGGAGGACCGGGCACGCCGCCCTTCGGCGCGTTCGCCCGCCTGTTCTGGACCCGCTTCGGAATCACCGAGGGGGAGGCCGAGAAGAGCGCCCGCGCCAAGATCTCCGCGGCGGTCGCCCTCTTGCTGCCGGCGTCGCGCGCCGTCGAGGTGTCGCACCTGATCGCCCACCTGGTGCGCTACCCGTTCCCGGAGAGCCCGATCGTCGAGCCCCTGGCCGAGACGCCGACGCAGCTCGAGGCGCGGATGTTCATCGCGGTGCGCCGCTTCCTCGCCGCCGATGCCGCGGAAGGACCGCTGCTGCTGGTGCTCGACGACATCGAGCGCGCCAGCCCCGAGACGGTCAATCTCTTGCACTTCCTCGCCGCCGGCCTCGGGGAGCGCCCGGTGGCGCTGATCGCGGTGGGTCGGTCGAGCCTGTTCGAGGTCCACAAGACCTTCGGCGAGGGGGACGTGGGCCTGGAGCGCGTCGAGGTGGGCCCGCTCTCTCCCGACGAGAGCGCGGCGCTGTTCGACGAGCTGGTGCATCCCGCCGGTGAGCCACCGCAAGCGCTGCTCGCGCACGCCCGCGAGCGCATGGGCGGATCGCCGCGCGCGCTGTTCGAGCTGACCCGCTACCTGATCGAGATCGGGATCATCACCCGCGACGGGCGCGACCCGCGCGGCTGGGTCTTCGATCGGGTGAAGGCGATCGGGGCGAAGCTCCCCGGGACGCTGGAGGAGCTGGTCACCGCGCGCCTCGGGGCGATGGAGGCGGGCGAGCGCCACCTGCTCGAGAAGGCGGCGGCGTGCGGCGAGGCGTTCTGGCTCGACGCGGTGGTGGCGCTGGTGCGCGCGGCGGCGACCACGCTGTTCGACGGGCACGGCGATCCCGATGGACCGTCGCTGGGGGAGATCGCGATCGCCGGCGATCGCACGCGGATCGAGGTCTCGGCGGCGCTCGCGGCGCTCGAGCGGCGCGGGCTCCTGGTCGAGTCGCAGCACTCCTCGATCCCGGGCGAGCGCGAGTACCGCTTCGCCTACCCGCCGTGGTGGGAGGTGATCTACGGCGCCATCTCCACCGACGGCAGGCGGCGCTACCACAAGCTGATCGCGCAGTGGCTGGAGCTGCGTCCGGAGGGGCGCGGCGAGGAGGAGCAGGAGGAGATCGGCCGCCACCTCGAGCGCGCGGGCGACGGGGACGGGGCCTCGCTGCGCTATCGCCGGGCGGGCGACGCGGCGCGCGCACGCTACTACAACGACAAGGCGATCCGGCTGTTCGCGCAGGCGATCCGCTGCCTCGGTCCGACCGATATTTCGAACCGGATCCAGCTCTGGCACGACCTCGGCTCGGTCTACCAGCTGCGCGGCGAGCACGAGCCGGCGCTGCAGGCGTTCGAGCGGATGCTGCGCCTCTCGTGGGTGGTGGCGTCGCGGACCAAGGCGGCGGTGGCGTTCAACAAGATGGGCCGCGTCCACCGTCAGAAGGGCGACCTCAACCTGGCGCTGGAGTACTTAGAGCGCGGGCTGGAGTTCTTCAAGCAGGCGGCCGACGACCGCGGGGTGGCCGGCTCGCTCGACGACATCGGGCAGGTGCAGTGGCTGCTCGGCCGCCTCGACGACGCGCTCGACGCCAGCGCGGCGGGGCTCGAGCAGCGGCGCCGGATCGGCGATCGGCGCTCGATCGCCGTATCGCTGCTCAATATCGGCCACATCGAGCGCCATCGCGGGCTGTTCAACGAGGCGGAGAGCTGCTACCGCGAGGCGCTCAAAATCCGGCGCTCGCTGAGCGACCGGGCGGGGGTGGCGGCGTCGCTGAACGGCCTCGGGATCCTGGCCTTCCAGCGCGGCGATCTCGACGGGGCGCGGCGCGAGTGGGAGGAGGCGCTCGGGATCGCCGAGGAGATCGGGGCGCTGCCGCTGCAGGCGCTGCTCGAGGGACACCTCGGCGACGTGGCGCGCGCGGCGGGCAACCTGCCCGAGGCGCGCACCCGCTTCGAGCGCTCCGAGTCGATCGCCTGCGACCTCGACGATCGGCGGCTGCGCTCGGAGGCGACGCGCAACCTCGGCCTGATCGAGCTGGCGGGCGGCGACAACCGGAAGGCGCTCGAGCTGTGCGAGAAGGCGCTGGAGATCGCCGAGACGGCGGGCATCCGGGTGGACGTCGGGCGCGGGCTGCTCTCGCTCGGCGAGGTGCACGCGGTGACGCTGTTCGACGACACCGGCCACGCCAACAAGCGGGCGGAGGACTACTTCCTGCGCGGGGTGGCGCTGTTCCGGGAGATCGGGAACGAGGCGGAGCTGGCGATCGGCCTGGAGCGCTTCGGGGCCTTCCGCGTGGAGACCGGCGAGCTGGAGGCGGGGCGGGCCCTGCTCACCGAGGCGCACGGGATCTTCGATCGCCTCGGGATGAAGGCGGGCGACGCGGTGAAGCGGATGATCGGCGAGCTCGGGTAGTACCTCCCCCTACCTCGCGCTAGAGCACGACGTCGAGGAGCTGCAGCCGCGCCACGTGCCGCTCGAGCAGCTGCGCGTACTCCTCGATCAGCAGGCCGACCGTCAGCACCGCGTCCTCTCCCGCCGACGCCTCCACCGTCCCGGTGATCGGGATGTCGCCGTCGGGGAACACCAGCACCGCCGACCACCCGTCGCCGCGCGCCGGGAGCTTCCCCGCCCCCGGCCGGACGTGCAGCTGCTCGTTCGACATCCGCACCACCTCGCGGAGCGAGCCGTCGTCGAGCCGCAACCGCGTCGGCAGCGCCCGCGGCACGTCGACCAGGTAGTGCCCGCGCTTGTTGTTCTCGATCAGCGCGTCGAGCTCCTCGAACATCCGCTTGTGCAGCGGCGTGTCGTCGTCGTCGAGCAGCGCCGCCTGCATCCATTTCATCGCCTTCTGGGTCTCGATCAGGTTCACCCGCATCTCGTCCATCCGCCGCCGGTCGCTCTGGATCTTGTCGGCGAGGATGTGGAGGAGGTTGTCGTGGAAGCGCAGCCCGACGGTCCCGTGGAGCTGGAAGTAGGTCACCAGGTCCACCGACGGCAGCTCGAGGACCCCCGAGGCGACCACGGCGACCGCGGTGGTCGCCCGGCGCAGGCCGGCCAGCGCCCCCACCTCGCCCACCGGCGCGATGGGACGGATGGTGAGCCGATCCTTGCCGTGGCTCACCTCGATCTCCCCCTCGACCAGCAGGATCAGCCGGTCGGCGAGGGCGCCCTCGGCGAACAGCACCTCGCCGGCGGTGAGCGATCGCCGGGCGAAGACCGCGGCGAGCTTGCCGAGGTGATCGTCGGGGATGGCGGTGAACAGCGGGATGGAGCGGAGGTCGGTGGGTTGAAAGGCCATGGGGCCGCAGCATAGCGCGCCTGCGGTCGGAACAGATTGACAACCGGCGATCCGCATCGAACGATGGGACGGTGATCCGGCTCCTCGTCGCTGCGCTGATGCTGCTCCCGGCCGGTGGCGCACTCGCCCGCCCGGCCCCGAGGGGGGCGAAGTCGGCCGGGAAGGGCGCGCTTCGCCGCTGGCCCGCCGTCCAGCTCGATCACCTCACCACCCACGAGCGCTACCAGCTCTGCCCCGACGCCGCGGGCCATCTCCCGCGCCGGCAGCTCCAGGGGCTTCGCCGCTTCCTGCGCTGCCATCACACCGGGCGCGTCCACTCCATCGAGTCGCGCCTGCCGCAGCTCCTCTACACCGTCTCCCATCACTTCGGCGACCGCGCGATCACGGTGATCGCCGGCTATCGCGCCCCGAAAATTGCGCTGGAAAAGGGCAACCCGAGGAGCCCCCACAAGCAGGGCCGCGCCGTTGACTTCCGCATCGAGGGCGTCCAGCTGAGCGACCTCCGCGACTACCTTCTCCGCGCGTTCGACAAGGTCGGCGTCGGGTACTACCCGAACTCCGGCTTCGTCCACCTCGACGTCGGCCGCAAGAAGCGCGTCTCCTGGATCGACTACTCCCACCCTGGCGAGCGGTCGCGCTACTCCCCCGAATCCGCAACGCCGCCCGACGCCGACGCCGTCGAGGCCGACGAGTAGTCCGGGCCAGCCCCGATGGCAGCGAGAGGTCGCGATCCCCTGGCTTGGCCGGCTCGGGGAGCAACAAGGACTACTTGCTCTGCATCTCCCACGCGCCGTCCCAGTCGTCGGGCGGCGGGTTCGCCGCGAACTTCTTGCAGCGCTCCATGTAGAGGGCGCTCGGGCCGTCGTCGTCGCTGCCGGTGGCGAGGAGGCGGGAGGTCTCCGCGAAGCGGGCGGCGGCCTCGTCGAACCTTCGCTGCTGGTAGAGCTGGCGGGCCTCCTGGAACAGACGGAGCCCTTCGGCATCGCACGGGCGGGCGAGCAGCTCCACGATCTCCACCGCGTTCTTCTTGCCCTTGACCTTCACCTGATCGATCACCCGGTGGGCCGGGGCGGGCTCCCCGGTGCGCGTGGCGGCATCGAGCGTGGCGCGGGTGGTGAGGATGCCGCAGCGATAGAATTTCGTGATCCCCTCGATCCGCGAGGCGAGGTTCACATCGTCGCCGATCACCGTGTACTCGAAGATGCGCTCGGAGCCCATGTTGCCGACGTTGACCGGCCCGGTGTTGAGGCCCACACCGGCGGCGACGACGATCCCGTACTCCGCGAGGTAGCGCGCGCGATTCTCGGCCAGCACGTCGGCCATCTTCACGGCGGCCCGGCAGGCGCGCGCGGCGTGATCGGGCTGATCGAGCGGCGCGCCCCAGAAGGCCATCACCGCGTCGCCCATGTACTTGTCGAGCGTGCCGCCCTGATCGAACACCACGTCGGTGATCATGCCCAGGTAGTCGTTCAGGAAGGCGCCCAGCACCGGCGCGTCCATCTTCTCGGAGAAGGTGGAGAAGCCGCGCAGATCGGTGAACAGGATGGTCAGCTCCTTCTTCTCGCCGCCGACCTTCAGGCGATCGGGATCCTTCAGCATCGCGTCGACGATCGCCGGCGCGAGGTACTTGGAGAACGCGCCGCGGATGAACTTCTTGCTGCGCTCCTCGAGCACGTACTTCACCGCCAGGGTCAGGAAGAAGATCGTCTGCAGCTCGGCGAGCAGGAACACGCTGTTCACGTCGATGTTGCTGTAGGCAAAGAGCCCGAGATCGATCGCCAGGAGCGCCCCCACCGCGGTGACGAACACGACGATCGCCGGCAGCGCGTCGAGGCGCGCGAGGAGGAGCGCCAGCAGGAGCGCGCCGAGGGTCATGAGGAGGAGCACGGCGATGCGGCCGGTCAGGGTGGGGCGGCGCAGCATGTCGTCGGAGAGGAGGTTGTCGAGGATGGTGGCGTGGCCCTCGACGCCCGGCGCCTCGGTGCCGAAGGGGAAGGTCCGCAGATCGTTGGCGCCGATCGCCGAGACGCCGAGGAGCACGTAGGCGTCCTTGAGGAGCTCCTTGCGGGAGATGGTGGCGGGCGCGCCCTCGCGCATGATATGGACCTGCGCCTCGTCGCCGAGGAGCTCGAGCGCGGGGAGGTAGGGGAAGTGGTAGCGGCGGCCGCGGAAGTTGATCTTCATCGAGCCGAGCGGCGACACCGGGATGGTGCGGCCCGAGCGGACGAAGCTCACCCCGTCGGCGCGTCCCTCCGGGTCGAGATCGATCGCCAGATCCTCGCCAAGGCCGACCCGCGCCATCTCCAGCGACAGCGACGGGTAGGCGCGCCCGTTGGCGGTGACCGCGAGATCGGTGCGCCGCACAACGCCGTCGCTGTCGGGCCAGCCGATGAGGTGGCCGGCGTGGGCCGCGGCGGCCTCGTAGATCGGGATGTTGGCGACGATATCTGGCGTGGCGACCAGCGCGGTGGACGCCTGATCGAAGCCGCCTGGCGCGCGCAGCGTGGCGGAGAACTTCTCGAAGCCCTTCGGCTGGCCGGCGATCTCCACCGGATCGGTGACCGCGCAGGGGCGATCGTCGGGGAACGCGGGCCGGCACCAGCGATCGGTCAGCCACGCCAGCACCAGGCGATCGCGGTGCAGATCGATGATCCGCAGCAGCGCCAGATCGGTCTCGTACTTCGGCACCTCGTCGCCCAGTCCCTTTTCCTTGAGCAGCTCGGCGATCCCCTCGGGGACGCGCGTGTCCGCCTCGGGGAAGATGATATCGAGCCCCACCACCTTGGCGCCGGCGTCGAACGCCTGGTGGAGCAGGAGCGCGATGGCATCGCGGTGCCACGGCCAGCGCCCGAGCGCGGCGATCGATTGATCATCGATCTCGACGATCACGATCTTCTGCCGCGCCGGTCGCGCGCCGCGGGCGCGAAACTTCCGGTCGGTCGCCCAGCCGGCCATCGTGCGCAGCGAGGGATAGACGCGGGTGCGCAGGGTCTGGTTGTGGATCGAGCCGTCGTCGCCCCACTCCACCACCAGGAAGGCGAGGCTGAAGAGGGCGATCACCGGGAGCTGAAGCAGCCAGATGCGACTCTTGGACATGTCAGTGGACCGTCAGATCGACGCGCCGGCCGGGCGCGAGATCACTCGTCGACGGAGACGACGAAGGTGGTGCCGCGGACGCCGAGGACGGTGCGGGGGGTCTTCACCTGGATCGCGCCCGGCTGCTGTTTGGTCAGATCACCCGAGCGCACCATCAGCGTGCCCCGCTTCAGCTGCGCCAGCAGCTTGCCCTTCAGGTTCGCCGGGTCGAAGAAGTAGTTGTCGATCGCCACCTGGGTGTTGGGCCCCGACGAGAACGACGTGTTGTCGGTGAAGGTGACACCGACGCTGCCGTCCGCGCCGGTCTCGATCTGGTCGTGCTCGAGCACCGCGTCGTTCACCTTGGCCGGCAGCCGCGCGCCGCCGCGAACCAGGAAGGCCTGGCCGGTGGCGACCTTCACCTTGCCGATCGCCGTCGGCGCGGCGGCGGCGGGCAAAGACGGCAGCGAAAGGAGAGCGATCGCGATCGCGAAGCGAAACAGCCCGGCCTTCGACTTCATTGGAGTGACTCCTTGGCGCGCATCGTAGCACGCGGAAGACGCGATCAGATCCGGACCAGCAGACCCGTGAGCTGATGCGGATCGAACGCCGGCGCGCCCACCACCGACGGGGCGAGGGCGCTCTCGAAGCGATCGATCCAGGCGCGGACCCAGCGCTCCCAGGCGCGCGGCGGCTCGAACCTGCGCTCGGCGAGGCGCTCGTCGAGCAGCCGGGTGATATTCGCGCGCACCTCGGTACGGAGCGTGCCACCGTCGATGACCTTCACTCGCAGCGGCGCGAGGTCGAGCGGGTGGAGCGGCACCAGCGCCGGCGGGCGATCGAGCTGCGCGTTGGCGATCAGCGTCCCCACGATCGTCGCGAAGGTGATCTGCCCGATCGGCGGGTGGACTCCCGGCAGCGCCTCCTCGGAGAGTCGCGCCGGATCGATCCCCAGTCCGTGCTGCAGCGTTGGGCCGAGCAGCGACGTCTCCTCGAGCAGCGACGCCACCTCGGCGATCTCCGCGAGCGTCGCGAAGGGGCGCTCCCGCGGGCCGAGTCCGTGGAGCGGCCGCCGGTGGAGGAGCGCCGCGACCGCTCCGGCGTGCGGCGGATCGAGCAGGCTCGCCCGCCCCGGAACCAGCGACACGAAGGAGTGGTCCACCAGCGTCTCCGCGGCGCGCTTGAGCTTGAGCGTGAGGCTGAGCCCGACCCGGAAGATCCGCGTCACGGCGACGGAGCGCAGCCCCTGGCCGGCGAGGTGCGGATCGCCGCGCCCGAGGAACTCCAGCCCCATTCCGAGGTAGGCCGCCGTGCGGTCGAGCGCCGCCCGCGCCGCCTGGGGATCGCCCGGCTCGACGAGGTCCGCCGCCATCACCCGGTTGGCCAGCACCAGCAGCGCGGTGTGGATCCGCGCCATCTCGTCCGCCTCACCGACGGTGGCGAGCACCCGCCCGAGGAAGCCACCCTCGCCGATCGACCGCGTCGCCACCGGCAGCGTGCTGTGCTCGCCCTGCTGCGGGTCCGCGCTCCCCTCGCCGATCCGGACCGACGCCGGATCGAGCCAGCGGTAGACGTCGAGCGCGTCGTAGAACTCGACGAAGCCGAGATCGGCCATCCGCCCCGAGCGGAAGCGGTAGGCCGACTCCGCCAGCTCCGAATCGAGCTCCCACTTGGCCGACATCACCACGCGGCGCGCCAGCGCCAGGTCGGCACGGTAGAGCCAGTCGAGGAAGCGCTCGATCCGCTTGCCGGCCTCGCCCGGCGCGATCACGTCGAGGAGGAAGAAGCGGTCGGGCGTCGGGAAGTAGTGCCCCTCGGGCTCGTCCGGCGGGGTCTCGAGCGTGAGGTCGTAGACCCGCGCCTGGCGCTGCAGGAACAGCGCGATCAGCTCGGGATCGAGCGCCTCGACCCCCTCGGCCAGCTTCTCGGGGCCGGCGTCGATCAGCGCATCGATCCACTCCGCCGCGCGCTCGACGTCGAACTCCTCGCGCTGCCAGGCCGCGAGATCGAGGAAGCCGCGCAGCTGCTCCGGCGAGGCCAGCGCCACCAGATCGTGGGCGTCGGCGAGCCCGACCTCGCGGATCGCGTAGTAGAGTTCCTGCACCGGCAGCGTCGGCAGGAAGCGCGCGACATCGGGCTCCGAGAGCAGCTCGTCGACCAGGTGGCGACCGCCGCGTCCGGCGCGGGCCAGCGCGGCGCGCCAGCGCGACAGCGGAAGGATCGCCTTCTCGTCGCCAGGGGGCGTTTGGGGCACGCGCGCACGCTATCCGTTCGGCCCCACCTTGTCGATAGCGCGCCCCGCGCGGTTCCCGGTTGCAGGGACATGCGGTGGCCCGGGATCGTCTCCTTCTCCAGCTGGCGGGAGAGTTGGGGTGAGGGTGGTATCGTTTGCCAGGTGATGCGACGCGTTTCAGCCCGCCTCGTCGAGAATGCGCGCCGGCTACGCCAGCGGAGAGGGAGACAACCCGCCGCACTCGAGAGCGGGACGGGAACAGGAACGGCAACGGGAACGGGAAAGAACGGGAATGGGAACGGGAACTGATCATCCACCCACATCATCTCCGACTTCCCGTCGCTGGGGATCAGCCATGCGCTCTGTGCTTGTTCCCCTCCTCCCCTTGCGGGAGAGGGCCAGGGTGAGGGTCGCTGGCCCCCGCGCCGCAATGCGCTCTGCCTGCCTGCCTGCGACGGAAGTAGCGATCCGTCGGATGTGCGCTCTACCCTCACCCCTACCCTCTCCCGCAGGCGTCGCAGGCGGGAGAGGGAGGCGATCCGGGCGATGAGCGACCTCCCGCCCGAAGGCGTGATCGCGCGGGTCGGAGCGTGGATCGCCGAGCAGGGCGTGCCCCGCCCGGGGGAGGCCATTGTGGTCGGCTGCTCCGGCGGCGGCGACTCGACCGCGCTCCTGATCGCGCTCGCCAGCCTCGGGAACTACCCGCTGCACGCGCTCTACATCGATCATGGGCTGCGCGACGGCACGGACGACGAGGCGGCGCGTGTGGCCACCTTCGCGGCGGCGCTGGGCGCCGACTTCGAGCGGATCGCGGTGACCGTCGCGCGCCGGGGTAACCTGCTCGCGGCGGCGCGGGAGGCGCGCTACCAGGCCCTCGCGGAGTGCGCGGAGCGACGGGGGGCGCGCTTTGTAGCGGTCGGGCACACCGCGACCGACCAGGCCGAGACGGTGGTGTTTCGCGCCGCCCGCGGCGACGTGGCGCACGCGCTCGCCGGGATCCCGAAGCTCCGCCCGCTCGCGCCGGGGATCGACCTCCTCCGCCCGCTGCTCGACGTGCGGCGCGACGAGGCGGCCGCACTGGTCGCCGCCCGCGGGTGGGAGCCGATCCACGACCCCACCAACGACCGCGGCGACCTGACGCGCACCCGGATCCGCCGCGCCCTCGCGCGCATCGGGGGCGCCGAGGAGGGCCTGTGCGGGCTGGCGCGGGCCACGGCGGAGTGGGTCCGCACCCTCGATGCGCGGGCCGCCGCCCTCGGGCCGCTCGATCGGCTGGAGGCGCGCGCCGTCGCTGCCGCTGGTTCCGACGTCGCCCTCCGTCTCCTCCGCCGCGCCGGTCTCGCCGACGCCGGCCGCTCCCACGCCCGGGCTCTCGCCGCCCTCGCCGCCGGGACGGCTGGCACCCGCACCCTCGATCTCGGGGCCGGTCTGGTCGCGGAGCGCCGCTACGAGCAGCTTCGCATCGGCCCCCCCGCGCCGGCCGACCCCGGCGATCTCTCGGTCCCCGTGCATGGCCCCGGCCGCTACCAGCTCCTCCCGGACGGCGAAGTCACGATCGGCTGCGACGGCGATCGGATCGATCTCGGCCGCTTTCCGTGGCCGTGGGACCTTCGCAACGCAAGGCCTGGCGACCGCTTGCGGACTCGTGCCGGGCGACGCAAGTTGCAGGACGTGTTGACCGACTTGAAGGTTCCCGCCCCCGAGCGCAGGCGCGTTCCGCTGCTCGCCTGGCGCGGCGAAGTGCTGTGGGTCGGGGGTGTCGGGACGGCCTGGCAGGTAGCGCCCCTCCCGTCGGCGAACACCCCCTTCGCTGCCGTGTTGACTCCCCCCCGACGTGTGCAATAATGCGCGTTGATTTCCATAATTCGGGCGCCATGTTGCAACACAAGAACGAGGCATCGGCATCCCAACCCCGGCCCACCGGACGCTGCCGGTCCCCGCTCCTCGGCCCTCTCGAAAGGCGAGACACTTGAAACAGTCTCACAAGACCATCCTCCTCTGGGTGCTGTTCGCCCTGATGTTCCTGAGCATCTACCAGCTCTTCACGTCGGGCACCTCGAAAGCCGACGACAAGATCACGCTCAGCCAGTTCACCCAGTGGGTGATGACCAACCCGGCCAAGATCAAGAAGGTGCGGATCTCGGGGCAGGAGTACAGCGGCGAGTATGACGACGGCCGGAAGTTCCGCACCGTCGGTCCCGAGGAGCCCACCGAGGTCATCAAGCTGCTCGACCACGCGGGCAAGGACGGCAAGCAGGCCATCCCCTACGAGATCGAGGTCAAGGAGGATTCGATCCTCCGGCCGCTCCTCACCACCGCCCTGCCGCTTTTGGCGGTGGTGCTGGTCTTCTTCCTCTTCATGCGCCAGCTCCAGGCGGGCGGCGGCAAGGCGATGAGCTTCGGCAAGTCGAAGGCGAAGCTGCTCGGCGAGCACCAGAACAAGGTGACCTTCGCCGACGTCGCGGGCGTCGAGGAGGCCAAGGACGAGGTCGAGGAGATCATCGACTTCCTGAAGGACCCGAAGAAGTTCACCAAGCTCGGCGGGCGCATCCCGAAGGGCGTGCTGATGATGGGCCCTCCCGGGACCGGCAAGACGCTGCTCGCGCGCGCCATCGCCGGCGAGGCGGGGGTGCCGTTCTTCTCCATCTCCGGTTCGGACTTCGTGGAGATGTTCGTCGGCGTCGGCGCGAGCCGGGTGCGCGATCTCTTCGAGCAGGGCAAGAAGAACGCGCCCTGCATCATCTTCATCGACGAGATCGACGCCGTGGGACGCCACCGCGGGGCCGGGCTGGGCGGCGGCCACGACGAGCGCGAGCAGACGCTGAATCAGCTCCTGGTCGAGATGGACGGCTTCGAGTCCAACGAGGGGGTGATCCTGATCGCGGCGACCAACCGGCCCGACGTGCTCGATCCGGCGCTGCTCCGGCCGGGTCGCTTCGATCGCCGGATCATCGTCCCGCGGCCCGACGTGAAGGGGCGCGAGGGGATTCTGAAAGTGCACGCGCGGCGGGTCCCGCTCGACGGTGGAGTGAACCTCGAGATCATCGCGCGGGGGACGCCGGGCTTCTCCGGCGCGGACCTCGAATCGCTGGTCAACGAGGCGGCGCTGCTGGCGGCTCGCCACGACAAGACGACGGTCGACATGAAGGACCTCGAGGAGGCCAAGGACAAGGTCCTGATGGGCCCCGAGCGCAAGTCGATGGTGATCTCCGACCGCGAGAAGCGCACCACCGCCTTCCACGAGGCCGGCCACGCGCTGGTCGCCAAGCTGCTCCCGGGGTCGGACCCGCTGCACAAGGTGACGATCATCCCGCGCGGACCCGCGCTCGGCGTCACCCAGCAGCTTCCGTCGGAGGATCGGCTCTCCTACTCGAAGGAGTGGGCGGAGAACCGGATCGCGATCTGTCTCGGCGGTCGGATCGCCGAGGAGCTGGTGTTCGGCCAGATGACCACCGGGGCCGGAAACGATATTGAGAAGGCGACCGAGCTGGCGCGCAAGATGGTCTGCGAGTGGGGGATGAGCGCCAAGATGGGGCCGCTCACCTTCGGAAAGAAGGAGGAGCAGATCTTCCTCGGGCGCGAGTTCGCGCAGCACAAGGACTACTCCGAGCAGACCGCGATCGAGATCGACGCCGAGGTGAAGCGGATCGTCATGGCGGGCTACTACACGGCGCGCACGGTGCTCGAGCAGAACGTCGCGATGCTCACCACGGTGGCCGAGGCGCTGCTCGAGCACGAGACGATCGACGGGGCGGACATCGATACGCTGGTCGAGGGTCGCATCATCCGGCGCCCGCCACCCGCGCCGCCGCGCGTTCCGGTGACCGAGGTGAAGGAGAAGCGGCCGTCGATCTTCGCGCGTCCGGCGCCGGTGTTGAAGGAAGAGCCGGAGAAGGCGTAGCAAGGAGCCTGTTGGAGTAATGCGCCTACTGCGGCAACCGATCCCTTCGGCCATGCTTCGTCGGCAATCGCCGACGTGCAGCAAGCTCGGACAGCAACGTCGCTCCTCCTCGGATTGCAGAAAGCAGTCCGTCGTCGTCGTCACTTTTCGGCCTGCGGCCTCCCCGTCCTTCGGCGGGGGCCCAGGCCTGACCTCGGTTTCGGCTGCCTCGTCGGCAATCGCCGACGTGCAGCAAGCTCGGAGAGCAACGCTACGGCGCCTTACCCCAACAGGCTCCTAGGTGTTCCGATCGCCGATCAGGTGTCGCAAGGCGACCTTCGGCGGCGCAAGGACCCACGTCATGGGGGTGATCAATGTCACCCCGGACTCGTTCTCCGACGGGGGACGGTTCTTGGACTCAGCGTCGGCGATCGCGCACGGTGAGCAGCTCGCGCGGGAGGGGGCCGATCTGGTCGATGTCGGCGGGGAGTCGACCAGGCCGGGAGCGGAGCCGGTCGACGCGGCGACCGAGATCGCGCGGGTGGTGCCGGTGATCCGCGGGCTGGCCGCGCGGCTGAGGATCCCGATCGCGATCGACACGTGCAAGGCGGCGGTCGCGGAGGCTGCGCTGCAGGCGGGGGCGGAGGTGGTCAACGATGTCAGCGGCGGGCGGCTCGATCCACGGATCCTCGACGTGGCGGCGCGTGCGGAGGTGCCGTTGATCGTCGGCCACCTGCGCGGGCTGCCGGCGACGATGCAGCGCGGGATCGCGTTTCACGATCTGTTCGCCGAGGTCGCCGAGGAGCTGGAGCTGGCGATCGCAGCGGCGCGCGCGGCGGGCGTGGCGCAGATCATCGCCGACCCGGGGATCGGCTTCGGGAAGACGGTGGGACACAACCTCGCGCTCCTGCGGCGCGCCGGTGAGCTGTCGTTGCGCCTCGGCGTGCCGGTGATGGTCGGTCCGTCGCGGAAGGCGTTCCTCGGGGCGCTCACCTTGCAGCCGCTCGCGGAGCGGCTCGCACCGACGCTGGGGGCGGTGGTCGCGGCGGCGATGAGCGGGGCGGACTTCGTGCGCGTTCATGACGTGGCCGCGGCGCGGCTGGCCCTGGCGGTGGCGGACGCGGTGCGGCTCCAGGGGGAAGACGGCGAGGCGCGCCCCTTCGACGAGCTCAGGACAGGCCGGTGACCGGCTTCATCGTCAGCTTCCTCCGCGAGCTCACGCTCTGGCAGGGGATCACCGCCGCCGTCGATATCCTGGTCGTCGCCTACGTCATCTACCGCGTGCTGGTGCTGGTGAAGGGCACCCGCGCCGCACAGATGCTGATCGGCCTGGTGCTCGTCGCTGCCGGCTTCTTCGTCGCCAAGCTGTTCGAGCTGACCACGCTGTCGTGGCTGCTCGACAACCTGATCAACTACTCGATCATCTTCTTCATCGTCATCTTCCAGCACGACATCCGGCGCGGCCTGGTGCGCGTCGGGCAGAACCTCTTCGCGTCGAGCCGGCAGTACGAGGAGACGTTCGTCTTCGAGGAGGTGATCAAGGCCGCCGAGGCGCTGGCGCGCTCGCGCATCGGCGCGCTGATCGTCCTCGAGCGCGACGCCGATCTGCAGGAGTTCCTCGGCGATCCCGGGGTGGTCCTCGACGCGCGCGTCACCAAGGAGTCGATCATCGCCTCCTTCCTGCCGGAGCCGGAGAACAACCTCCACGACGGGGCGATGCTGATCAAGAACCTGCGGATCGAGCGCGCCGGCTGCGTGCTGCCGCTGTCGGCGAACCCGAAGCTCGACAAGGCGCTCGGGACGCGCCACCGCGCGGCGATCGGGATCACCGAGGAGACGGACGCGGTGGTGGTGGTGGTGAGCGAGGAGCGGGGGACGGTGTCGCTGTGCTTCGGCGGCAACATCGCGCGCGACCTCGACGCCGCGACCCTCCGGAAGGCGCTCCTCGGGCTGTTCCACAAGGAGAAGGGCAAGCGCGCCCGCCCGCCCGGGCCGGCCCCAAAGGCGCGACGGAGCGATCCCTCGGAGCCGACGCAGTCGATCGTCGCGCGGGTGATCGGCGAGGAGCGCACCGATCGCGAGCCGGCGGCGCAGGCCGATCCGGAGCCCGTCCCGGTCGACCCGGCCGATCCCGCGAAGACTGCGAAAATACTGGACTTCGAGGCGAAGGGCTAGTGCACCCTTGCGCGAGGTGATCCGCCACTGGTTTCTGCACGACGCGCTCCTGAAGGGCATGTCGCTGGTGATCGCCGTGGTGCTGTTCGTGATCGTGCGCGGCGATCGGGACGCGGCCTCGGGCGCCTACGTGAAGGTCATCTACGCGCTTCCGAAGGACCGCGTGCTGATCTCGGACCCGGCGGTGGAGCTGCGGATCGCGGTGCGCGGCCCCTGGACGCGGGTGAGCCGGTTCGACGAGCAGGACCTCGACCCGGTGCGAATCGATCTCTCGAAAGTGGCGTCCGGCGACCTGCGCTTCACCGAGGAGATGATCAAGTTGCCGGTCGGGCTGCGCCTCGGATCGATCACTCCCCCGTCGGTGAAGCTGGCCTTCGAGCCGCGCGTCGAACGGATGGTGCCGGTGCAGCCGATGCTCGAGGGGGAGCCGGCGTCGGGCTACCGCGTGGTGCGGAGCGTGGCCCATCCGCGCGAGGTGCGGGTTTCCGGCGCGAAGAGCGTCGTCGAGGGGATCCAGCGCGTGCCGACGCGTCCGCTCCGGATCGCCGATGCGCGCGAGCCGGTGCGCGGGCCGGTGCAGCTCGAGAGCCCGCCGCCGCACGCCTCGTTTGAAGGGGTGGGGGAGGTGTCGATCGAGGTCGAGGTGGTCGCGGCGCTGGCCGAGCGGACGCTGCGCGCCGTTCCGGTGCGGGTGACGGGCGGGCTGCGGATGGAGGCGCACCTCGAGCCCGAGGCGGCCGATGTCGTCCTGCGTGGACCGGCGGATGTTCTGGCCCGCGTTGCCCCCGGGGTGCCGTCGCTGCTGGTGGATGCTCAGGCGGAGGACAGCCGGCCGGCGGGCGCCTTCCGGAAGCGGATCGGCGTGGTCGGGCTGCCGACCGACGTCGCCGCGGAGGTGCGCCCGGAGTCGGTCACCCTGGTCACGAAGCGCCGCCGCGACTAGAAGGTATCCAAGGCCTCTCCCGCGGCCTCCTACCCCCACGAAGGGCTCCCGCCAATGCAAGCTGCTCACCGCAAGCTGTTCGGCACCGACGGCATCCGAGGGGTCGCCAACGTCGACCCGATGACCACCGAGGTGGCGATGCTCCTCGGGCGCGCCGTGGCCCATCACTTCACCCGCGGCGGCCATCGCGGGCGGATCGTGATCGGCAAGGATACCCGCCTCTCCGGCTACATGTTCGAGCAGGCGATCTCGTCGGGGATCTGCTCGATGGGCGCCAACGTGATGCTGGTCGGCCCGCTGCCGACGCCCGGGATCGCCTTCATCACCTCGTCGATGCGCGCCGACGCCGGGGTGGTGATCTCGGCCAGCCACAATCCGTACCGCGACAACGGGATCAAGATCTTCGCCTCCGACGGGTTCAAGCTCCCCGACGCGGTGGAGGCGGAGATCGAGGCGCTGATGTTCTCGGGGGTGCTCGACCAGAGCCGGCCCGACGCTTCCGATGTCGGCAAGGCGACCAAGTACGAGGACTCGCGGGGCCGCTACATCGTGTTCCTGAAGTCGGTCTTCCCCGCCAAGCGCACCCTTGACGGGATCCGGATCGTGGTCGACTGCGGCCACGGGGCGGCCTACCGCGTCGGGCCGGCGGTGTTCGAGGAGCTGGGGGCCGACGTGATCGCCCTCGGGGTCAAGCCCGACGGGAAGAACATCAACCTGAAGGCGGGCGCGCTCCATCCCGAGGCGATGTGCAGCGCGGTGAAGAAGTTCGGCGCCGACCTCGGGGTGGCCTTCGACGGTGACGCCGACCGGGCGATCTTCGCCGACGCGCGCGGCGAGGTGGTCGACGGCGACGCGATCATGGCGATCTGCGCGCAGCGCATGCTGGCGCGGAGGGAGCTGCGCAAACGGACCCTGGTGGCGACGGTGATGTCGAACCTCGGCCTCGAGCGCGCGATCACCGGATGGGGCGGCAAGCTGGTCCGCACCGCGGTGGGGGACCGCTACGTGGTCGAGGCGATGCGGCGCGGCGGCTACAACTTCGGCGGCGAGCAGTCGGGGCACCTCGTCTTCCTCGACCACATGACCACCGGCGACGGGATCGTCGCGGCGCTCCAGGTGCTGTCGGTGATGGGGGACGCGCAGAAGCCGCTCGCCGAGCTGGCGGCGGGGATGACGCGTTATCCACAGGTTTTGTTGAATATCAAGGTAAAGGAGAAACACCCGATCGAGCAGCTCAAGCCGGTGCAGGCGCTGATCAGCGCGATCGAACGCAAGCTGGGCGACGACGGGCGGGTGCTGGTGCGCTACTCGGGCACCGAGGCGAAGGCGCGGGTGATGGTCGAGGGGCCCGACGCGGCGACGATCCAGGGCTACGCCGAGGAGATCGTGCGCGCGCTCCAGCGGGCCTGCGGCGCCGCCCCATGAGCCTCACTGAAGGAGCGTGGATGATTTGACGGGCGAGGCACGGCTCTGTAACGTGCATCGCAGCAACCAGGGAGTATGAAGCGATGGCCAGGTACCGCCTCTCGTCCCTCACCCCGCTCGCGCTCGCGCTGGCGATCGCCGGCTGTGGCGCCCAGCCCACCACCTCCCCCACGCCCGACGGGGGGATGATGATGACCACCTGCACCGGCCACTGCAGCTTCCCCGGGCTGTGCTGCGGGAACCCGCAGAAGTGCATCGATGTCAGCGGCGACAGCAAGAACTGCGGGATGTGCAATCTGGCCTGCCCGAACGGGACCCTCTGCACCGGCGGCAAGTGCCTGTGCGGACCGAAGGGGATGGGCGTCAACTGCTCGGGTGCCGACACCTGCTGCGGCGCGGTCGGCTGCAAGAACCTGATGAGCGACGTCAACAACTGCGGCATGTGCGGGCGCGCCTGCAAGGACAACGAGGCGTGCATGGCCGGCGGCTGCCAGGCGGTGGCGGCGTGCGCCAACTGCAAGGGCAAGTGCTGCAACAAGACCTGCGTCGACACCGACGCCGACCCGGCGAACTGCGGCGACTGCGACAACGTCTGCGCCAAGGGCGAGACCTGCGGGGGCGGCACCTGCGTCGGCGGGGGCGGCAAGGACGGCGGGATGATGGGCGCGTGCCAGTGCACCATGAACATGCCCTGTCCGATGGGGGATCAGTGCCTCTTCGGCTGCTGCCTGAAGGACCTCCTCGGGGGCAAGTGCATGATCAACCCGATGTGCATGTAGTGTCCTGATTCGCCCGCGGCTGCACATCAACATCGATCACGTCGCGACGCTGCGGCAGGCGCGCTGTGTGCGGTATCCCGACCCGGTGTGGGCGGCGTCGCTCTGCGAGCTGGCCGGCGCCGACGGCATCACCTGCCACCTGCGCGAGGACCGGCGGCACATCCAGGACCGCGATGTCCGGCTGCTCCGCGAGACGGTGCGCACGGTGCTGAACCTGGAGATGGCCGCCACCGACGAGATGGTGAGGATCGCGCTCGAGCTCAAGCCGGACATCGTGACGCTGGTGCCGGAGAAGCGGGAGGAGCGCACCACCGAGGGCGGGCTCGATGTGGTGGCGCATTCGTCGATCATCGGGCGCGCGGTGCGGGCGCTCCGCGAGGGCGGGATCGCGGTGAGCCTGTTCATCGACCCCACGCGCGCGGCGGTGACGGCCTCGGCGGGGCTCGGGGCAACGCGGATCGAGCTGCACACCGGGGACTACTGCGCGGCCGGCGGCGGGGCGCAGGCGGCGGAGCTGGAGCGGCTGGCGGCGGCGGCGGCCGAGGGCGTGCGGCTCGGGCTGCCTGTCGCCGCGGGGCACGGCCTCGACTACCCGAACGTGGCGGCGGTGGCGGCGCTCGATGGGGTGGAGGAGCTGAACATCGGGCACGCGGTGGTCGCCCGCGCGGTGTTCTCGGGGCTCGACCGCGCGGTGCGCGACATGATCCACGCCATCGGGGGATGACGTCGTGGTCCTCGGTGTGGGCATCGACCTCACCCCGATCGATCGGATCCGGGCGATCCTCGATCGCCACGGCGAGCGCTTCGAGCGCAAGGTGTTCACCGACGGGGAGCGCGCCTACTGCCACGGTCGGGCCCAGGCGGCGGTGCACTTCGCCGGGCGCTTTGCGGCCAAGGAGGCGACGCTGAAGGCGCTCGGCGTGCCGGCCGGGCTGTCGTGGCACGAACTGGAGGTGCTGGCCTCTCCGCGGGGCGCTCCGTCGCTGCGGCTGTCGGGAGGGGCCCTGGTCGCGGCGGCTGCGCTCGGGGTGGCGCGGCTGCACCTCTCGATCACCCACGCGGGCGGCCAGGCGGCGGCGGTGGTGATCGCCGAGAGCGAGGGGCGATGAAGGTCGTCACGGCGGCGGAGATGCGGGCGCTCGACCGGCAGGCGATCGAGACGATCGGCGTCCCCGGCGTGGTGCTGATGGAGAGCGCCGGACGGGCGGTGGCAGACCTCGTCGCGGGGCTGGTGCAACCGCTGGCGGGAGCCCGGGTGGTGGTGGTCGCCGGCTCGGGCAACAACGGCGGCGACGGGTTCGTGGTCGCGCGCCACCTGAAGAACCGGGGCGCCGAGGTGGCGGTGGTCCTGGTGGCAGCGCCCGGGAAGGTGGAGGGCGATGCGCGGGTGCATCTCGAGGCCGCGCGGCGCTCGGGGGTGCCGATCCACGACGGCCTCGCCGGGCCCGAGTTCGCGGCCGCGGCAGCGCTGGTCGACGGGGCGGAGCTGGTGGTGGATGCGCTCCTCGGCACCGGTGCGACGCGGCCGGTGGAGGGGCATCTCGCGGTTGTTGTTGCGCGGATCAACGCCTCGCGCGGTCTCCGGGTGGCGATCGATCTGCCGTCGGGCCTGGACGCCGATCGCGGCCATCCGCTCGGGATCTGCGTCGCGGCGCACCATACGGTGACCTTCGCCTTCCCGAAGCTCGGCCTGGTCACCTCGCCGGGCTTCCTCCACGCCGGAGCGCTGCACGTCGCCGATATCGGCATCCCGCCGTCGCTGGCCGGTTCGCTGCGGCGGGTCCTGCTCGACGAGGGCTGCCTCGCGGAGCTGCGCCGGCCGCGCGATCCGAGCTCGCACAAGGGCACCCACGGGCATGCGCTGATCATTGCCGGCTCGCTCGGTCATGTCGGGGCGGCGCTGCTGGCGGGCGAGGGATGCGCGCGCGCCGGCGCCGGGCTGGTGACGATCGCCTCGCCCGACGAGGCGCACGCGGCGCTCGCTGCGCAAGCGGTGGAGGGGATGACCTCGCCGTTCGGACCGGAACCGGTGGATCCGGTGGAGGCGTGGAAGGCGCTGGAGCCGCTCCTTCATGGCAAGCGGGCGATTGCGTTCGGTCCGGGTGTTCCGCGGACCCCGGGAATGCGCGCGATCCTCGAGCGGCTCCTCGCGGCGTGGGCGGGCCCGCTGGTGGTCGACGCCGACGGGCTGAATCTGCTCGCCGAGGATCTCGCGCCGCTCGGCCACACGGCGGCGAAGGTGGTGTTGACGCCGCACCCGGCGGAGATGGGGCGCCTCGCGGGGATCCCGACCGCCGAGGTGCAGGCCGATCGGGTGGCGGTGGCCGAGGCGTTCGCCGCGCACCACGGGGCGGTGGTGGTCCTCAAGGGCGCCCGCACGCTGATCGCCGCCCCCGATGGGCGGACGGCGGTGAACCCGACCGGCAATCCGGGGATGGCGACGGGCGGCACCGGCGATGTGCTGACCGGCGTGGTGTGCGCGCTGCTCGCCGGCGGGTGCGCGCCGTTCGAAGCGGCGTGCGCCGGGGTCTACCTGCACGGGCGGGCGGGCGACCTGGCGCGCGACGCCCGCGGCGAGGTCGGCCTGCTGGCGCGCGATCTGGTTGCCGAGCTGCCCCGCGCCCGCCGCGGGTAGGTCTCCTCCGTTTCCGTTTCCGTTTCCGTATCCGTTCATTCCCGTTCCCGTTCATTCCCGTTCCCGTTCCCGTTCCCGTTCCCGTTCCCGTTCCCGTTTCCGTTTCCGTTTCGCGGCTGCCAGATCGTCGCGGGGGCGGGCGGTTCGCCCCTTCGCCCACTGCCAGATTGTCCCGTCGTGTTCACCGACGGCCGCTTGGCGATGGGACGACGCGCGGTTCGCCGCGGGCACGGCGGTTGCTCAAGCGGTGGGGATGGCTGCTGTGCTCCTTGATTCCTTCGCCCGCGAGACCCTGGTCCACTTTCCCGAGCTGCGGCGCGCGGCGCGGCGCCTCGCCTGGAGCGACGGCGAGGATCTGGTCCAGGAGACCTTTCTACGCGCCTTCGCCGCCCGGGAGCGCTATCGACCGGGATCGAACGCGCGCGCGTGGCTGTACCGCATTCTCACCAACACCGCCCACACCGCACGCAGGAAGGCCGGACGCGATCTCCGCCTCCGCGAGCGCTTCTCCGTCGAGAAGAGCGCCGGCGGACCGATCCCGTCGGCGCCGCTCGAGCGGGCCGATCGCGAGCGCATCGCCGCCGCGCTCGACGCGCTGCCCGAGGCCTTCCGCCTGGTGGTCGAGCTGGCCGACCTCGACGACCTGAGCTACCGCGAGGTGGCCTCGCGCCTGGCGGTCCCGATCGGCACGGTGATGTCCCGGCTCCACCGCGCCCGTCGCCGGCTGCGGCGGACGCTGGAGGTGCCCGGCCGGTAGAGGCACCTAGACCGGCCAGATCGGGGTGCCGCAGCAGGGGCAGAAGGGATCGTCGGCGTGCGGGATGTCCTGCCGGCAGCGACCGCAGTGAATGATCGCCTTGTCGAGCGGGAGGCCGCACGCCGCGCACACCGGGTCCTCCCAGCGGGAGAGCACGCCGCAGCCTCCGCACAGCGTGAGGAGCCCGGCGGCCACCCCGGGGGGGCGCTCGGCGGCACGCGGGGGGAAGGGCGCCACCTCCGCGCTGCGCGGTCCACCGGGGCGGAACGGCGACTCGGCCCGCAGCGTGCGGATCTGCTTCACCAGCACCGGCACCATCACCGCCATGAAGACGAGGCACAGCACGCGCACCTTCGGCTCGGGAACCATCAGCAGGAAGTCATAGGTTCCGTGGAGCGCCGCGGCGATGAACAGCGGCGCCCACGCCGGGTATCCGGGCCGGAACTTCTGCCGCCCGAGACCGTAGCCCCAGGTGGCGGAGAAGATGACATGGCCCGGCAGCGCCATCAGGGAGCGCGCGAGGAGGGTCTCCCATTGCACGGTTCCCCCGTTGTTGAAATCGATCACGTAAAGCACGTTCTCGAAGCTGGCGAAGCCGAGGGCGGCCGAGGCGGCGTAGATGATCCCGTCGAGGGGCTCGTCGAACTCCTTGTGGCGGTAGATGTAGAGGCGGACCGCGAGGAACTTGCAGAGCTCCTCGGCCGGGCCAACGATCAGGAAGCAGCCGAGAAAGATCGGGAGCACCTGGGCCGGGCCGCCCGCGGCGGCTGCGTCCACATCGCCGAGGAACGGCGGGTAGACCCAACCGGCGAGGCGCTCGAGCAGCCACGCCGGGAAGATCGCGAGCGCGCCCAGGCCGAACGTGGCGAGGATCAGGTGCGGCGGCTCGGGCTCGAAGCGATCGGCCTGGTAGAACACCCACAGCCAGAAGATCCCGGGGAGGATCGGGATCAGGATGGCGAGCCACTGCACGCAGCGAGCGTACTCTCGGGCGGTGGTCGTCGCTACCTTCGGTCGATCGGTGCGCCGAGACAGACCGGGCCCGTCTTGCCGGCTGCGATCCCGAGCGCCGACGGGGGGTTGCAGAACTGGTCGGCGCTCTGCCCGCCGCGGCCGCAGTCCTCGACCTCGAGGGTGCCCGGGCAGGCATAGCGCGGCCAGGTGGTGCACCCGTCACCGGCTCCGGCGCAGCTGGCGACGATCCGGGAATTCGGGTAGTCGATGCGCGCGGAGAGGCGGGCGAGCAGCTCGGTCCCCACCACGCCTTCGATGTCGGAGAGGCCGGGGCGCACGTCGAAGTTGGCCTCCTGGAGGATCGGGGCAGCGTCGTCGGCGACGAAGATCGGGATCGGGCCGGCCAGCTCGATGTAGGCGGCGGCCGGCTGGTTGCGGTCGTTGCAGCGCTCGCGGCCGCGCGCGTCGTTGCACTGGCCCTGGAGGCACTGGAGGCACGACACCTGGCCAGGTGCCGGACAGTCGGAGGCGCCGTAGTCGCAGGAGTGGTCGGAGCCGATGCGCTCCTCCTTCGGTGTCGCGTGGTAGGCGCGGATCCGGCGGCTGCGCGACAGCTCGGCGCACGCACCGAGGAGGCCGAGGCGGTCGACCAGGGCCAGCGCCGCGCGCGCTCCGGCGGGGCTCCCGAGGGTGGCGCGGGCGGCCATCACGGGAGCGGCGCGCCCGGGAAAGTAGAGGCGGTGATCGCGCGGCAGGTCCCTGGCCGGCACCGGCTGGCCGGCCGCGTCGCGCACGTCGAGGCGGTCCCAGGCGCCCGCGCCGAGGAGGATGCCGGGGAAGCCGGTGGCGACGAGCAGCCGCACATCGACGCCCGGCTGGCCGGTGACGTCGTAGTCGGCCTGATTGAACACCGGCTTTCCGGAGGCGGTCTCGACGCAGGGCTTGCCGCGGGTCATCGGATCGCTCACCGGCTGGAGGCAGGCGTCGAGGGTGACGCGGGTGGGCGGGTAGGTGAGGACGTCGTCGCCGAGCTTGTAGGTGCCGCCGCCGGCGAGGGTGAACGGAAGCACCGCGCGGCAGCCGTCGGCCAGGGCGCACGAGCAGGCGAGCTCGCCCGGGAGCAGCGCCACCGACGGGCCGTTCGCGCCGTAGTCGAGGCGCACGGAGAAGCGCTGGAGGAGATCCCCGCCCAGGATGCCGCCGGCCGAGAGGTCGAGGATCGCGTCGTCGAGGCCGCTCGCCGCGAGCGCGCTGGCGAGCACCGGCACATCGCGGAAGTCGGCGCGCGGCACGCCGTCGCGGTCGGAGAGGCGGAGGCGCCCCCGCACCACCTTGGACTGGCCTGTGGCGGAGCGCGCGGTGAGCACCGTGCCGGTGTCGAGCAGCAGCGGGAAGGGCGCGCCACCCTCGAACGCACCCTGCGCCCACAGGCCGTTGCCAGGGGCCAGCGAGACCGGGATCGGCGCCTCCGAGACGGCCGTGAGGGGGCTGTTGCAGCCCGCCACGACCAGCAGCAGGAGCGCCGCCGGCCGGGTCACTTCGCCGCGGCGGTGGCTTTAGGGTTCACCTCGTCGAGCGCTTCGATCTTCTTCCTCATTTTTTTCAGGAGCGCGTCGTAGCCGTCGGTGGTGATGATCTTGTTGAAGGTCGTGCGGTAGTTGCGGACCATGCTCACCTCGTCGGTGATGACGTCGTAGACCAGCCACCGGGCCGCGACCTTGTGCAGCTTGTAGTCGATGCTCGAGTCGGTCGACTTGCCGCTGGTGCGCACCTTCAGCACCGTGGCGACCGTGGCCTCCCCGTCGGTGACCTTCTCGGCGTTGTAGGTCACCTGGTAGTCGACGCTGGTGCGGAGGTGCTTGACGTAGTTCTTCTCGATCAGCTCGCGCAGCGTCGACACGAACTCGCCCTGCTGGACCGGGGTGACCTTGTCCCAGTGCGGGCCGAGGGCGCGCTTCGCCAGCTCGTTGTAGTCGAGGAGGTTGTTGACGACGGTCTTCAGCTCCTCCTTGGCCGCCTTCTCGTCGGGGGAGCCGGCCGCCGGTTTGCGCTTGAGGATCTTGTCGATCCGGCCGTTCTGCTCCTTCAGCTGCGCGACCGGTCCCACGGGGGTCGGGAGGGCGCGGGCGGACAGCGGCGCGATCACGACGACGAGGCTCAGGAGGAGGGTGGCGGCGGTTCTCATGCGGCTTGGACGTCCCTTCTGGGGGTTCCCTTCACGGCGTGGTGGCTTGGGGGCTGGCGACCTCGATTCCCGAGGAGCGGCGGAGCTGCGCGGTCGCGACGTTGACATCATGGATGGCCTGATAGTAGCGCAGGCGCAGCTCGAAGTAGCCGCGGGCGGCGTCGATCAGATCGCGCGACTCGCCGGTGCCGAGGTCGAGGTTCTGCTGGATCGCGGTGAGCCAGCCGCGCGCGTACTTCTGGCCGCGCTCGGCGGCGTCAAGGCGGCGGCGGGCCTCGACCAGGTTGGCGTGGCCCTGCGCGACCTCGAACTCGAACTGCAGGAGCGCCCCGCTGCGCTGGGCCTCGAGGAGGGCCACGTCGGCGCCGGCGTGGCTGAAGACGCCATAGCGCAGCACCAGATCGAGCGGCTGGCGGATCCCGAGCGAGAGCCCGAAGCCGAGCCCGTTGGCCTGGGAGAGGAAGGCGTTCTGCGGGCTGTCGATCGAGGGGGCGTAGCGCCAGGTGATGCTCGACACCAGGCCGACGTCGGGCAGCATCTCCGCGCGCCGCACCCGCGCCAGGGCCTGGAGCGCCTTCACTCCCTCGTCGAGGGCGCGCACCTCGGGGCGGCGATCGCGCAGCGCCGCGCGGTAGTAGTCGATCGGCTGGTCGACGATCGCCACCGGATCGAGCTCCGCGTCGTCGATCTCCACCTCCTCGTGCAAAAGCGCGCGCATCCCGGCGCGCGCGATGAGCTCATTGCGCTCCAGATCGGCGACGAAGATGTCCACTTGAGCCAGCGCGACCTTGATCCGCTGCAGGTCGTTGACCGTGAACTGCGGCTTCGCCTCGTCGAGATCGCGCTCGATCTTCTCGACCCACGGGAGCAGCTCGTCCCTTCCTGCGCGGAGCGTCGCGAGCGACGTGCGCGCCGCCTTCCAGCCCCAGTAGGCGCGCGCCACCAGCAGCTCCACGTCCAGCTTCGCCATCTCCAGCTGCGCCCGGGCCGACGAGACGCCGTGCTCGGCGGCCCGCGAGGCGTTGCGGATCTTGCCGAAGGTGAACAGCGGCTGGGTGAGCCGCGCCTCGAGCTGCATCCCGACGCTGCTGATGTTGTTGAAGGAGTTGGGGAGCGTGACGTTGGTGGTCTGGCAGTCGGCGGTCGACCGCGCGCCCGCTCCGTCGAAGCAGCGCAGCTCCGGTGCCGGGTACATGCCGTAGGTCAGCTCCCCGCTCGGAAAAAAGTAGCCGAGCGCCTCGATCTTCTGCGCCCGCCGCACCGCGACGCTCGCCTCGGCGATCGCCACCTGGGGCGCCCGCTCGCGCGCCATCTTGAGCAGCTCGGGGAGCGTCCGCTTCGCCGGCTCAGCGACGGCACGGCCCGCGATCAGCAGGAGCGCGGAGACGCCCACCAGCCGCGCCAGGACCATAGTTAGCCGAGGATCGCGGTGACGGCGCCGCGGGCGGCGCGGCGGGCGGCGTGGCGGAGCTCGCTGCTGACGTCCTCGACGATCCGGCGCCGATCGGTCAGCGAGGCCATGTAGAAGGGCACCACGCAGCCGCAGCGATCGCAGTCCGCCTTGGGGCCCATCATGCACTTCTCCTTCTGGACGCCGGTCGGGCCGAAGGCGAAGGATTTGGTGGCGAACAGGCAGTTGTCGGTGACCTGCTTCGCCACGTCGGACTTCATCATGCGGAAGACGCGCTCGGGGAGGACGAAGAAGTCGCCGTAGATCTTCTTCAGCGCGATCAGCTGATCGAGCACCCGGTCGCGCTCGTGGAGGGGGAGGAAGAGGCCCTCGCTGTCGCCGCACGACTGCTCGCGCTCCTCGATCGTCTCGATCGGGGTGTAGAAGTCGAAGGTCATCCTTGTGGCGCCGGCCGCCGCCCAGTCGATGATCGCCTGCTCCAGGCAGTGGACGTTGCCGCGGGTGATGCAGTAGGCGATGGTGACGTTGAGATCGGGGTGCTCGGCGATGTTGCGCATCGCGCGCTTGTAGATGCCCTTCTTGTTGCGGATCCGCTCGTGGGTCTCCTCGTCGCCGTCGATGGAGATGTACCAGTTGACGTCGGGCCACTCGGGGAGCGGGATGGTGCCGTTGGTGACGACGGTGTTGTAGCGGAAGTACTTGCGGCCGCGCTCGATCAGGTCCTTGCGGATCAGCGGCTCGCCGCCGACCCAGGTGCACTGGAAGAACGGGAACTCGAGGCGCGACCTGGTGCGCTTGAGATCTTCGAGCTTGGCGACCCACTGCTCGACGGAGAACTCGCTCTCGTAGTCCTGCTCGAAGAAATAACAGTGCTTGCAGCGGAGGTTGCACTCCTTGGAGACGTCGATCGAGCCGAAGCCGTTGCGCGGGAAGCCGAACAGGAAGAAGCCGAGCTTGGCGATGTCGTAGGCCGAGAGGAGCTTGTGCCCTTTCACGGGTGGCGGGGTGTGCGAGAGCGAGAGCAGGGGCTCGGCCAGCGTCATGGGGGAGTGGTAGCGCAAGTGGGCTCCGGGACGCAAGATGCGGGGCCGGCGCGGGTGCTTAACAGCGGAGGGGGCCCTCTTGCTGGCTCTTGCTCGTCACGTAGTCGTAGTCGTAGTCGTAGTCGTAGTCGTAGTCGTAGTCGTAGTCGTAGTCGTCCCGTCCGCAGCGACGGCAATCGAACTTCCTTTCGCAACAAATTCCTCCTGCCAACCGACTGCCAACCGACCACCCTGGCCTCACAGGAGGATGCCCCTGCTGGCCTACCAGAAGCTCGACGTCTATCGTGGATGCCTTTGCGGTCCTGCAACTCGCCTTGGAAGACACTCGGCGACAGGCCATGGAGTTGCTGACCCGCATCGTGGAGATGCTCACGCGCATGTGCCGGAGAGGTGATCCCCCGCGCGAGAGTGCCCCTGAATCGACTACGACTACGACTACGACTACGTGAGCGGAGGGGGCCCCCTTCTCCGTTAAGCACCC
>SHYY01000253.1 GCA_009692555.1 Myxococcales bacterium | reverse complement strand
AGGGTGGTCGGTTGGCAGCAGGAATTTGTTGCGGGAGGAAGTTCGATTGCCGTCGCTGCGGACGGGACGACTACGACTACGACTACGACTACGACTACGTGACGAGCAAGAGCCAGCAAGAGGGCCCCCTCCGCTGTTAAGCACCCTGTTGACGCGGTGCGCGGCGGCGGCAATAATCGCCGGGTTGTCCAGGCCAAAGCAGAAGAAGAGCTGCTCGAGCTGCGGGAAGAGCATCCCGCGCGCGGCGCACAACTGCGCGTTTTGCGGCGTGAAGCAGGTGGTGGCGTCGCTTGATACGGCGGCGATCCAGGCGATCGCAGCGATGGGAACGCCCGCCGAGGCAGCGGGAGGAGCGGGTCCGCCGGCCCCGGTCGAGACGAAGGCGATCGCGTCACCGCCGACAGGGAAGCCGGAGGCGCTGAAGCAGGAGATCCCGGCGCCCCGCACGGCAAGGGAGACGGCGCAGTTGCCGGCCCTGGCGGTGTCGACTCCAAAACCGGAGGTTCTGAGCCTCAACGACCCGCCGCAGGCGGCTCCACAGCGTCCCCTGGGTCTTCGGGGACTGAAGGTGGACGTCGCGAAGCCGGCGCCGAAGCCGGGCGAGCGGGTTCACACGGTCACTGCGCCGATGCCGACGGCGGTGGAGCCGCCGCGGACCGTTCACCTGACCCCGCGGGATGTTGCGGCGGTGGCGGGCAAGCGATTGTCGCAGACGGGCGAGACCCTGTTCGGGGTCCAGGTGGATACCGACGCGCTGGTGGCCGCGTCGCGGGCTGCCCAGGCAAAGGCCGCGGAGGCGGCGGCCGCGGAGGCGGCGGCCGCGGAGGCGAAGAACGCGGAGGCGAAGGCCGCGTACGTTTCCCTGGCGAAGCCCCCCCCGGGGGCGAAGCCTGCGCCGGAGCCTGCCGTTGTCGTCGAGCCCACGCCCGCTGATCCGGACGAGGACTTTGACGAAGAGGGGCCGGCGGTGGCGTGGGAGCTGGTCGGGCGCGCGGTGATGGCGATGGCCGGCGTGGTGCTGCTTGGCCTGTACGCGACCAGCTATCCGTTGATGGTAGCGCTGGCCGGGCCGCAGCTGGTGTTGCAACACTACGCCTTGGTGGCGGGTCTGGTGCTGATCGCGGGCGGCTTGATGACCCTGCCGACGCGCTTTCGTGCGGGCCTGGCGGCGGCGGTCGGGGTCATCCCGCTGTTCGTGGTGGGCCCGTCGGTGGGTGGGTTCGGCGGGTGGCGCGGCCTGGCGGCAGCGATGGTTTTTTGCCTGCTTCCGGGGGCGCTGCTCCTGCGATCGCGCGCCACCGAATCGAAACTCGCGCGCGGGCTGGTAGCGGGCGGCGTGGCGCTGGTGGCGCTCCTCTATGTCGTGCCGGTCGACGGGGTGGTGCCCTTCTCGGCGGTCTGGTCGCTGCTCGTCTCGAGCTCGTTCGCCGGGGTCTTGACCGGAGCGATCTTCGGGGCGCCGCTGCTGCTCGCCGCGGCGGCGCTGACCGCCTTCGCGGGGCGTGATTCGACCGGTTTCGGGGCGCTGTGGGCAGCGCTGGTGCTTTTGCTCGGGCCGGGGGCGATCATCGCCGCAGGCGTGGCCGACGATGAGACCTCGCTGGTCCACATCGGGGTCGCGCTGCTCGCCGCGGGGGCGACCGCAGCGACGGGCGTGGCGGAGCTGCTCGACCCGTCGCCCCGCGCGGCGTGACCTTGGTCATAGGCCGGTCGCGGCTCGGCCGGGAGATCGAGGCGCGCGTGTTCGGTACGGGCGAGGCGATCCTGCTGGTCCACGGCGGAATCCATGGCGACGAGCCGGGGGCGGTGGTGCTGGTGGAGCGGCTGTGCGCGCTGCTCTCGATCGAAGCCCCGCGCCGGCGGATGATCGCGGTGCCGTCGCTGAATCCGGATGGGCTCCACGTCGGAAGCAAGGACAACGCGGCCGGAGTCGATCTCAATCGCAACTTCGACGCGCGCTCCTGGCGGCCCGAGCACCGGCCGGGGTATTTCCCCGGAGCCGCGCCGCTCTCGGAGCCGGAGACCGCCGCCCTCGCCGCGCTGATCGAGGCGGAGAGCCCGGCGCGGCTGGTGGCGGTCCATCAGCCCTTCCGGTGCATCAACTTCGACGGACCGGCGCGCGCGCTCGCGGAGCGGATGGCGATGGCGTGCGGCTGGCCAGTGGCCCCGGAGATCGGCTACCCGACGCCGGGATCGTTCGGCTCGCGCTACGGGATCGACCAGCGACGGGAGGTGATCACCCTCGAGCTGCCCCGCCCGGCCACCGAGGAGGATCTCGCCGCCGGCCTGCGCGCGCTGCAGGTCGCCTGCTCGGAAGAATAGCTTCCCCCGATCAGTTCTTGGGCCAGACGGTGCCCTCGCCACCGCCCGCCACATCGGAGAGCTGATTGACGATCACCCAGGCCACGACGGCGCAGCCGACCGCGATGAGGATCGCGATGAGATAGGCGCCCGCGTCGAGGTTCAGGAGCGAGCCGATCACGAAGCCGAGGATCTCGCCACCGATCCAGAACAGCACACCGAGCGCGGCCCATCCGCCGGAGCGCCCCTTGGACTGCGCGATCGTCGAGAGCTTCCGCCCAAACCAGATAAGGAACAGGATCTCCAGCATCGTCGCTCCTTTGGATGTGCGGAGAGTACCTCGAACGGCGCGGCGCGTGGCGGCTGTGCTACCTTCCGCCGCCATGCGCGGACCCCTTGAAATTTTCCTCGCGTCGTTGCTCCTGTGGAGTGCGGCGGCGCGCGCCGAGACGCCGCAGTTGAAGGTGCCCTTCGAGCGCTACCAGCTCCCGAACGGCCTGGTGGTCATCCTCCATGAGGACCACCGCGCGCCGACGGTGGTGGTCGATCTCTGGTTCCGCGTCGGATCGAAGGACGAGCGGACCGGGCGGAGCGGCTTCGCGCACCTCTTCGAGCACCTCATGTTCATGGGGACCAAGGCGGTGCCGAACGGGCAGTACGACGGGATCATGGAGGCAGCGGGCGGCTCGAACAACGCCAGCACCAGCGAGGATCGCACCAACTACTTCGAGACCGGTCCGGCCCATCTCCTCGAGACGTTCCTCTGGCTGGAGGCCGATCGCCTGGCGTCGCTCCCCGACGACATGACGAAGGAGAAGCTCGATCTCCAGCGCGACGTGGTGAAGAACGAGCGGCGGCAGAGCTACGAGAACCGCCCCTACGGGAAGGCGGACCTGGCGCTCTCGGAGCACATGTACAAGGTGGAGCATCCCTACCACCACCCGGTGATCGGCTCGCACGAGGACCTGACGGCCGCGAGCGTCGCCGACGTCACCCAGTTCTTTCGCACCTTCTACGTGCCCTCCAACGCGTCGCTGGTAATCGGCGGGGACTTCCGCAGCGACGAGGCGAAGCGGATGGTGGAGCGCTACTTCGCCCCGCTGCCGAAGCAGCCCGAGCCGCCCCACGCGGCGCCGGCGCCGGCGAAGCTCGCGAGGTCCGAGAAGGTGGTGCTGGAGGACGCGGTGGAGCTCGAGCGGGCGATCCTGGCGTGGCACTCGCCCGCGGCGTTCGCGCCCGGAGACGGGGAGTGCGACCTGCTCGCGGCGGTGCTCGGGTCGGGCAAGTCGTCGCGGCTTCACAGGGCGCTGGTGTACGAGAAGAAGATCGCGGCGTCCGTGTCGGTGGAGCAGCGCACGCAGCGGCATGGGAGCCTGTTCGTGATCACCGCGACCGCGGTGCCGGGGCATACCGCGGCGGAGCTGGAGAAGGCGATCGGCGGCGAGCTCGCGCGCCTGAAGGCGGCGCCAGCGACGGCGGAGGAGGTCGAGCGGGCGCGGACGCTGGTGGAGACGCAGACGCTCCGGGCGGTGGAGCGGACCTTCACGATGGCCGATCAGCTCAACTCGTTCGAGTTCTTCTTTGGCGATCCCGGGCAGCTCGAGAAGCGACTGCTCCTCCGCTACGAAGCGGCGACCACCGACGGTGTGAGGGCCCAGTGCAAGCTGCTCGACGCGCCGCGGGTGAGCATTCACGTGGTGCCAATGAAGAAGACGGGGGAGACGCTGGAAAAGGGCAAGACGGGAAAGAAAGCGGCAGCGAAGGGGGTGCAGCGATGAGCCGCACCGGGATGCAGGCTGTCGTCCTCGGGCTCGGGCTCGGGCTCGGGCTCGGGCTCCTGCCGGTCACCTCGGCGCGCGCGGGAGAGGCGGGTCCCGCTCCGCGGCCGAAGCTCGGGCCGCCGCCGGCGTGGCTGGCGCCGGTGCCGAAGCTGACCACCACACCCTCGGGGATGAAGGTCGCGGTGCTGGAGCGGCACGAGCTGCCGCTGGTGCACCTCCTGGTGACGATCCACGCCGGCGCGAGCCTCGATCCACCGGGGAAGCCGGGGCTGGCAGCGATGGTCTCGACGATGCTCCAGGAGGGCGGCGCGGGGACGCTCTCGGCGCCCGCGCTGGCGGCGGCGTTCGAGGCGCTCGGCGACGAGTTGCAGGTGGAGTGCGACCGCGACGGCGTGCGGCTGCAGATGACGGTGATGACGCGCCACCTCGAGCGGGCGCTGGCGCTGCTCGGTGACGTGCTGGCGCGGCCGCGCTTCGAGGAGTCGGAGTGGGTGCGGGCGCGCGCGAAGCGGATCGCGGAGCTGGTGCATCGGCGCGACGAGCCGCGCTTCATCGCCGACGCGGTCTTCGATCGGGTGGTGTTCGGCGATCACGTCTACGGGTCGCCGCTGATCGGGACGCCGGAGAGCATCGAGAAGCTCACCGTGGCCGATCTCCGCGCGTTCTACCAGGGACACTACGGGCCGCGCACCACCGCGGTGCTGCTCGTCGGTGACGTGGCGCCGGATCGCGCGGCCAAGCTGGTCGGGGGGGCGCTCGATGGGTGGACCTCGACCGCCGCTCCCGCCGCCTCGCCGTCCGTGGCGAAGCAGCCGCCCGCGCGCTTCGTGCTGGTCGATCGCCCGGGTGCGCCGCAGTCGGAGGTGCGCGTCGGCCACGTCGGACTCGCGCGCTCGAGCGCCGACTTCGCTGCCAGCCGGATCCTCAACACGGTCCTCGGCGAGAGCTTCACCAGCCGGCTGGTCCAGAACCTGCGCGAGAAGCGCGGCTACACCTACGGCATCGCGGCGCGCTTCGGCCTCTTCGACGCGCCCGGGCCGTTCGCGGTCCGCACCGCCATCCGCACCGATGTCACGGCGCCCGCGCTTCAGGAGATCGTCGCGGAGCTGCGGGCGATCCGTCTGCCGCTCAGCGCGGAGGAGGTGGGCAAGGGGCGGGCGCTGGTGCTGAGCGCGCTGGTCGAGAACTTCGGCGACGGGCGGGGCGCGGCGCAGGGGATGGGCGATCTGCTGATCCACGGCCTCCCGCTCGACGCCTGGGCGAAGCTCCCGGCCGCGCTCGAGGGGTTGAAGGCGCCGGCGCTGGTCGAGGCGGCGGCGCGCCTCTACCGTCCCGACGGGTTGACCGTCGTCGTGGTGGGCGATCGCAAGACGATCGAGCCGGCGCTGCGTGGCCTGCCCTTCGGCAAGACGATCGAGCTCCGCAACCGCGACGGCGAATTGCTCGCGCCGTAGGGACCGGCGCTACTCGTTGATCACGTCGAGGAAGAAGCTGGCGAGGGCCTTGTGGCCCTTGTCGTTCGGGTGGATGCAGGTGAGCGGGTCGTACCACAGGTCCTGGCCCGGACCGCGGTAGCAGGGCGCGGCCTTGTCGTCGCGGCGGAAGCCGTGGCCGCAGAACAGCTCCTCCATGAACACGATATCGGTCTTGGTCTCGACGGCGAGCTTCACCATCTGCTCGTCGAGGTAGATGAAGACCTTCGGACCGTCGGGCCAGGGCACGTTCATGTAGCCGGCGAGCGCGGCGCTCGGGCAGGAGAGCGCGTCGCCGGTACCGTCGGTGAACTCGTAGACGTTGGCGAACACGATGTACACGCCGCCGGGGAACACCTTCGGATCCTGGAGGTACTTGATGGCGTCGCGGAGGTAGTTGATCATCTCGTCGGCCTGCATCAAGAGCGGCTTCAGCGGGGTGCCGCCCTGCCCTTTCTTGACGATGTTGTTGAAGTCGTTCCCACCGACGGTCATCACCACCAGGGTCTTCTTCTTTTCGCCGGCCTTGAGGCACTTCTTGATCTGCTCGTTGGGCGGCAGGAGGAGGTCGTCGGTGCGGGCGCCCCAGGCGGCGCAGGAGGAGACATCGAGGAGCGCGTTCAGGTTGTACTTCTTGGCCACCGCGTTGCCGAGCAGCGTGCGGTAGTACTGGCTCGGCAGGTAGGGCGGCGTGCCGACGGTGACGGAGTCGCCCAGGAAGACCACCTTCTGCACGCCCTGGATCGCCTGGTGGTTGGTGCCCTCGCAGTGGGTGCCGAGAGTGGGGTGGAACTGATCGTAGTCGGGAACGGGACCGTTGCCGCCAAGGCCCATGAAGCACGACTTGACCGGCTTGGCGTCGCTGCCGCCGGCGTCGACCAGTGCGCCGTCCTTCTGCGCGCCGTCGGTGGCGAGCGCGCCGTCCTTCGCGAGCGGGCCGTCGGTGGCCTTGGCGCCGTCGACGATCGCGGAGGCATCGGCGGCATCCGGGCGGCCGTCCGCGTCGAGCAAGGAGGCATCGGTGGGCCGGGACCCATCGGCGGTGAGCGAGTCGGCGGCGCTGTCCTTCGCGGTGGCGGCGTCGCGCGGGAGGGCCGCCGCCTGATCGTCTCCACCGTCGAGAGGAGCCGCGTCCTCGCCGCAACCCGCGATGAGCAAAACTGCGATCCAGGATGCACGCATGGCCGCATTGAAGCAGAAGCGGGCCTCCCCTGCCAGGCGAGCCACGTTGACGGGTGCTTAACAGCGGAGGGGGCCCTCTTGCTGGCTGTTGCTCGTCACGTAGTCGTAGTCGTAGTCGTAGTCGTAGTCGTCCCGTCCGCAGCGACGGCAATCGAACTTCCTCCCGCAACAAATTCCCCCTGCCAACCGACCCCCCTGGCCTCCAAGGAGGATGCCCCTGCTGGCCGACCAGAAGCTCGACGTCTATCGCCGCGCCATCGAGCTCCTCGCCCTGGCGTCGCAGATCGCGACGAGCGCCCCCAGGGGGAACTCGTTTCTCACCGAAGAGCTCAACCGT
>SHYY01000041.1 GCA_009692555.1 Myxococcales bacterium | reverse complement strand
TCGATCGTCGCCGTGGAAGAACAGGCTCTTGGTGATCGTGAGCCGGTGGCCGAGCAGCCCACCCTCGGGCTTTGCGGCATTGCTGCGGCCGCGGGCGAGCGCGGCGAGGGTGGTGGGCGAGGTCTGATCGGCGTGATCGGAGATCACCAGCGCAGCGCTCCGGCCGTCGGGATAGCGGGCCTTTGCGAGGGCGGGGCCGGTCCCGAGCGCTACCTGGATCCGTGCGTGATCGCGGTCGCCGGGCAGGCGCAGGCGCACCTGCGAATCGATCCGGCCATTCGGGGTGCGCCACGCGAGGGTGCAGCGCGTGTTGTGGCTGAAGGGCCGCTCCTCGACGGCGAAGAGCTCGACGCGGGCGGTGGATCGGGTGGCGCCCGGTGTGATCACGACCCCGTCGATGCCGTCGTCTACCAGCAGGGTGAGATCGCCGGCGCGGAGCTCCTTGGCGGCGAAGCGGTCGAGAAAGGCGATCGCGGTGACCGGGCGCTTTTGCAGGGCTCGGTCGAGGACCGTCGCCGGCCCGGGCAGGTCGAGATCGAGCACGACCCGGTGTGCCCAGTGGGCTTGCCGATGCTCGACGTCGACGGTGAGCGTGGCCGCGGCGTCGGCCGGATCGCGCTCGATTCGCAGGCGCGCGTGCAAACCGAGCGCAGGATCGTCGAGCTCGCTCTCGAGGGTGATCCCACCGTCGCTGCGCGCCGCCTGCCGCCACGCCGGCGGGACCAGGGTGGCCGGTCGCGCGGGACCGGCTTCGTCGGCGCGGAGATCGACGATCAGCCGCGGAGCGAGGGCAAGCACGGCAGCAACCGGGGTCGGGCGCGTGGTGCGGGAAGGGGCCTCGGGGAGCGCGGCGAGCGGGGTCGGTGGGGTCCCGGCGCCCGCGTCACCGGAGGCCAGCAGCGCGAGCAGTGCCACGAGCCCGGGTCTCCGCATCGGGCGGCACGGTAGCATGGTGGGGAACCCCGAGCGGGACAGGAGGCTACCCAGACCTCGCGCGGCGGCAAATCGTGATTCGCATCGACGATATCGACGTTCCGGTCGCGTCGATCGAGGACATCATTCTTTCAAAAACCGCCTCGAACCGGCCCAAGGATCTGGCGGCGCTCCCGGCGCTCCGCGAGCTCGCGCGCCAGATCGCGGCCGGGAGGACGAAGCCCTGAGCTGCGGGCTGGTCCTCTCACGCGGCAGCCTGGGAGTTGGGCCAGCAGGGGCTGCGCGATGCGTAAACGTATTTGCTCCATCTAACATCCCAGGGTAGGAGTCGCGTCATGGAGTGGCGGAGGTAGACCTCCCGCGCTGGTTGGTGCACGATCGCTGGCGCTTGTGCCCGGCCGCCTCTCCCCTCGACTCCGCCCGTCCGACCCCTCGCTGGTTGGTCTGGATCGCGGTGGCCGGATTGCTCGTCGCCGGGATCGCGTTCCGGCTCTCGCTCGTCGCCGGCTATCGCGTGCCCGCCGTCGACGGTAGGCAGTACTACGCGCTGTCGCAGCAGCTGGTGAAGGACGGGCGCTTCGCCTACTCGCCGCCGCCGGCGCCGCTCGCCTGGTCACGGATGCCGGGCTACGCGCTGTTCCTCGCCCACGTGGTGGTGCGCGAGGCGCCGGTCGATCTGGCGACCCATCTCCTGCGCGCGACCCGCGCCAACGCGCTGCTCGACGTCGCCACGGCGCTGCTCGTCTTCCTCCTCCTGCGCGAGCGGCGCAGCGGGCTCGGCGCGTCGCTTTGCGGCCTGGTGCTGGTGCTCGTCTGCCCGATCCTCTTCGTCCTCGCCAGCCATGCGCTCACCGAGTCGTTGTCGACCTTCCTGGCGACGCTGGAGCTCTACCTCGCGGTGCGGGCCATGCGCGACCGCCTCCTGCTCTTCGCGGTGTTGTGCGGGGTGGTCGCGGGATTCACGCAACTGGTGCGCGCCGACTCGGTGACCCTGATCCCGGCGGTCCTCCTTGCCCTGGGGTCGGCAGCGGCACCGCGACGGCAGCGGTGCATCGCCATCGCCGCCTGCGGGATCGCGGCGGCGGTGGTCTTCGCGCCCTGGCCGGCGCGGAACCTCGCCCGCTTCGGTCAGCCCTACTTTGCCTCCGCCTACTGGCGCACGGCGTGGGGCGGGCGGCCGCTGCCGACGGGAGCGATCGCCTGGGCGCGCACCTGGACCACCGGCGCGCGCAACGAGTTCTTCCTCGATCCGATCTTTGCATTCGAGCAGCCCTTCAGCCCGGCCAGCGTCCTTCCGGCGATGTTCGATGACCCGGCGGAACGCGCGCGTCTCGTCGCCCTGATCGACCGCTACAACCGCGAGCGCTTGAGCCCCGCCGTCGACGCCGGCTTTCGCGAACTGGCCGAGGAGCGGACGCGAAGGGCGCCGTTCCGCACCTTCGTCACCCTGCCGCTGCGGCGAATGGGGACGATGTTCGATCCGGTGCCCAACTCCGAGCTGTCGATGACATCTACCTGGCTCAAGCTGCCGGCGCGCCGGGCGTGGGTCCGCTTCTTCGACTACGCGACGTACGCGCTCGCCCTCCTCGGCGCACTCGGGCTGTGGTGGCGGGAGCGCGCCCGCGATAAGAAGGGGTACCCTGCCGGCTCAATGGCGGGCTCGACGGCGACCCTGCTCGGGCTGGCGGTGGCCGGGCGCTGCGCCCTGATGTCGCAGACCATCCCGATGGGGCTCTCGCAGCGCCACCTCGTGGAGGTCTACCCGGTGCTGCTCGCGCTCGCCGCGTGTGGGCTCGCGCTGCCGGCATGGCTTCTGCGGCGGCGACGGTAAAGTGGACGACTAGCAGACCATCCATGCTCATCACGCCGCCGCCTACGACGAACTGGTGAGGGCTGGGGACTGCGACGGTCACACCCCCTCCCGCCCCCCCTCCCGTCCCCTCCTGGTAGGCTCCCGGCAGCTCCCGGCAGTCGGGCGGCAGGTTGTCCGGGGGCTGTGAGGGATCCTCGACGCCAGGATCTGCGCGTGTTCAGCTTCGCTGCTGGAGGGCGCGGATGAGCTCGGCCTGGCCGTCGGCGTGGTAGGAGGAGCGGACCAGCGGGCCGGCCTCGACGTGGCGGATCCCGAGGGTGAGGGCCTGCTCGCGGAGCGCCACGAATTCGTCCGGGTGGAGGTAGCGCGCGATCGGGAGGTGCTTCAGCGACGGGCGGAGGTATTGCCCGAGGGTGAGGATGTCGACGCCCAGCGCGGCCAGCTCGCCGAGCACGGCGTGGATCTCGTCGCGGGTCTCGCCGAGGCCGAGCATGAGGCCGGTCTTGGTGACGGCGCCGCGCGCGCGGGCGTGGGCCAGCACCTGGTAGCTCCGGGGGTAGCTCGCCTGCACCCGGACTTCGCGTGAGAGGCGGGGTACAGTTTCGAGGTTGTGGGCGAACACGTCGGGGCGGGCGGCCAGCACCACGTCGACGGCGGCGAGGTCGCCCTGGAAGTCGCCGGTCAGCACCTCGACGGTCAGTGACGGGCAGCGGGCGTGCACGGCGTCGAGGGTGGCCGCCCAGTGCGCCGCGCCACCGTCGGCGAGGTCGTCGCGGTCGACGCAGGTGATCACGGTGTGGCGAAGGTCGAGGCCGGCGAGCATCTCGGCGACGCGGCGCGGCTCGTCGGGATCGGGCGGTAGCGGACGCCCGGTCGGCACGTCGCAGAACTGGCACGATCGCGTGCAGATGTTGCCGAGGATCATGATCGTCAGCGCGCGGCGGCTCCAGCACTCGCCGATGTTCGGGCAGGAGGCGCTCTCGCAGACGGTGTGCAGGCCGAGGCGGTGGACGCGCTCGCGCACATCGAAGTAGACCTCGCCCGAGGGGATGCGCGCCTTGATCCAGGGGGGATGGCGGGCGCGAGGTGGCTCGCTCCCGTCGCTGGCGCCACCTTCGGTGACAACGGGCAGCTTGCGGAGGGCGGTCACTGGTCGATCGCCTCGCCGTACGCATCCTCCACCGCGCTCTTGATCGCCTCGGCGAAGGTCGGGTGGGCGTGCACGGTGCCGAGGATCTCGTCGGCGGTGAGCTCCCCGCTGCGAGCGAGGCCGAGCTCTCCGATCAGCTCGGTGGCGGCGCCGCCGATGAGGTGCGCGCCGAGCAGCTCGCCGTGCTTGGCGTCGAGGATCACCTTCACGAACCCTTCGGTCTCGCCGGCGGTGCGGGCCTTGCCCGACGCGCGCCACGGGAAGCGGCCGACCTTCACCTCGCGGCCGGACTCGCGCGCCTGGCGCTCGGTCAGCCCCACGGAAGCGACCTCGGGCCGGCAGTAGGTGCAGCCGGGGATGGTGGTGTAGTCGACCGCGTGAACGTCCTTCACGCCGGCGATCCGCTCGACGCAGGCGATCGCCTCGGCAGAGGCCTTGTGGGCCAGGAGCGGAGGTCCGATCACGTCGCCGATGGCGTGGATCCCGTCGACGCTGGTGCGGTAGTGGGTGCGGTCGGCGACGATGAAGCCGCGCTCGAGCTTGACCCCGATCGCCTCGAGGCCCAGGTCCTCGACGTTGCCGCGCACGCCGACGGCGAGCAGCGCGCGATCGGCTGCGAGCGTGCGGCGGTCCGCTCCTTGGCGGGCGATGATCACCTCGACTCCCGATGGGCTGGTGTCGATCCGCTCGACGCCGAAGCCGGTGATCACCTCGATCCCGCGCTTGACGAAGCTGCGGGTGAGCGCCTCCGAGACCTCCTCGTCCTCGACGGGGAGAAGGCGAGGGAGCGCCTCGACGATCACCACCTTGGTTCCGAGGGCGGCGTAGAAGTAGGCGAACTCGACGCCGATCGCGCCGGCGCCGATGATCACCAGCGATGCGGGCCGCTCGGGGAGGATCATCGCCTCGCGGTAGGAGAGCACGCGGTCGCCGTCGTGGGAGATCCCGGGGAGCCCCTTCGGACGCGCGCCGGTGGCAATCACCACCCGCTTCGCCGCGACCTCCTTGCCGTCGACGAGGAGGGTGCGCGGGGGCGCGAGCCTCGCGGTGCCGGCGAGGTGGTCGATCTTGTTCTTCTTGAAGAGGAAGGCGATGCCCTTGGCCTGCTGCGCGGCGACCGCCCGGCTGCGCGCGATGACCCGGGCGAAGTCGAAGCCGATGTTGTCGGCGCGGAGGCCGAGCTCGTCGAGGTGATGGAGCTGATCGAGCACCTCGGCGCTGCGGAGGAGCGCCTTGGTGGGGATGCAGCCCCAGTTGCCGCAGATCCCGCCCAGCTCCGCCCGCTCGATGACGGCCACCTTCATTCCGAGCTGCGCTCCGCGGATCGCAGCGACGTAGCCGCCCGGCCCGGAGCCGATCACCGCCAGGTCATATTTGTCACCCGACCCGCCCTGAGCCTGTCGAAGGGTCACAGCACCATCCCGATCGGCTTCTCGATCACCCGCACGATCTCGCGCAGGAGCTCCGCGCCGAGCGCGCCGTCGATCACCCGGTGATCGCACGAGAGCGTGAGGTTCATCCGGCGGCGGATGGCGATCGTCTCGCTGGCGCCGTCGGTGATCACCGTGGCGCGCTTGTCGATCGCGCCGATGGCGAGGATGCCGGCCTCGGGCGGGTTGATGATCGCCGAGAACTCGCGCACGCCGTACATCCCCATGTTGGAGATGCTGAAGGTGCCGCCGGAGAACTCCTCGGGCTTGAGCTTGCGGGCGCGGGCGCGCACGACGAGGTCGCGGGTCTCGCGGGCGATCGCACCGATCGACTTCAGATGGGCGTTGCGCACCACCGGGGTGATCAGGCCGTCCTCGACGGAGACCGCGACCCCGATATCGACCCGGCCGTAGCGGAGAAGTCCGTCGGCGCTCCAGGACGAGTTGGCTGCCGGCACCCGTGCGAGCGCGACCGCGAGCGCCTTGATGCACAGGTCGTTCAACGTGATCTTCTCGTCGGTGGCGGCCTTGATCTGCCGATGAAAAGCCCACAGCGGCTCGGCGTCGGCCTCCATCGTGAGGTAGAAGTGCGGGATGGTGGTCTTGGCCTCGACGAGGCGGCGCGCGATGGTCTTGCGCATCAACGAGAGCGGGATCTTTTGGTCGCCTTCTCCCCCTCTCCCGCTGGCGGGAGAGGGTAGGGGTGAGGGTTGCGCGGCAACGGGAACGGCAACGCTAACTTCCTTTACCGCGTCAGCGGAGTTGTCTCGGCGGGAGCCGAGGGGAACGGAAACGACGTCGCGCTGCACGATCCGCCCGCCCGGTCCGCTTCCGGCGACCGAACGTAGATCGACCCCGCGCTCGGCAGCGATCTTCCGGGCCAGGGGCGAGCTGCGGACGCGCCCGGTGTCCTCGGCCTGCGCGGTGGTCCGCTCGATCTTGGTGGTGACCTCGGGCTTGATCTCCGTGGGTGCACCACCCTCACCCCGACCCTCTCCCGCCAGCGGGAGGGGGAGACGGACGCCGGGCGTCGCCGTCGCCGCCACTTCCCCCGGCTCGCCGAGGATCGCCACCGGCGCCCCGAGCTTCACCGTGTCGCCCTCCTTCACCAGCAGCTCCAGCAGCGTCCCCTCGTCCTCGAGGGTGAAGTCCATGTTCGCCTTGTCGGTCTCCACCTCGGCGATCACGTCGCCGGGGTTGATCTTGTCGCCGACCTTCTTGGTCCATTTCAGAAGGACCCCCTCCTCCATCGTCGGTGAGAGCTGCGGCATGACGATCGTGGTGGCCATGGTCTCCTTCAGGCCGTCGGGGCCGCGAGGTAGAGCGCGCGCCGTACCGCCGCCACCACCTTGGGCGCCGTCGGTACCACCAGCTCCTCGAGGTGGAGCGCGTAGGGCATCGGGACGTCCATTGCAGTGACCCGCTCGATCGGCGCGTCGAGCTCGTCGAACACCGCGTGCTGGATCCGGTGGGCGATCTCCGCCCCCACTCCCGAGAACGGCCAGCCCTCCTCGACGATCACGCAGCGATGGGTCTTCGCCACCGACGAGAAGATCAGCTCGGTGTCGAGCGGCTTCAGGGTCCGCGGATCGACCACCTCGACGGAGATCCCCTCCTTCGCCAGCACCTCCGCCGCGGCGAGCGCGAGGTGGACCATCTTCGACCAGCAGACGATGGTGCAGTCGCTGCCCGCGCGCTTGATGTCGCCCTTGCCGAGCGGGATGGGGTGCTCGCCCTCCGGCACCTCGCCCTGGTTCCCGTAGAGCAGCTCGCCCTCGATGAAGATCACCGGATCGTCGTCGCGGATGGCGGTCTTGAGGAGCCCCTTGGCGTCCGCCGGCGTCGACGGCATCACCACCTTCAGCCCCGGGACGTGGCAGAACATCGCCTCCAGGCTCTGCGAGTGCTGCGCGCCCAGCTGGTGCGCCGCCCCGCCCGCGCCCCGGATCACCATCGGCACCTTGAACTGCCCGCCGCTCATCTGCCGGATCTTCGCCGCGTTGTTGATGATCTGGTCGATTGCAACCAGCGAGAAGTTGAAGGTCATCAGCTCGACGATCGGACGGAGGCCGACCATCGCGGCGCCGACGCCGACACCGACGAAGCCCGCCTCGGCGATCGGGGTGTCGATCACCCGCTTCTCACCGAACTTCTGGAGCATCCCCTGCGACACCTTGTAGGCGCCCTGGTAGTGCCCGACCTCCTCGCCGAGGAGCAGCACGTTCGGGTCGCGCTCCATCTCCTCGCACATCGCCTGGTTGAGGGCTTCGCGATAGCTGAGACGCATAGTCAGGTGCTCCTCGGATCGAGCGCGGGATCGGCGTAGACGTGCTTCCACACCGACTCCTGCTCGGCGGGCGGCGAGCTCTCGGCGAAGCGCACCGCCTCCTGCACCTCGGCCTTCACCGCCGCCTCGAGCGAGACCAGCTGATCCTCGGGCATCGCGAACTCGGCGAGCAGCCGCTGGCGCGCGAGCGGCACCGGGTCGCGGAGCTTCCACTCCTCGACCTCCTCCTTGGTCCGGTAGGTCGCGGGATCGGACATCGAGTGGCCGCGAAATCGGTAGGTGATCACCTCGATCAGCGTCGGCTGGCGCTCCTTGCGGGCGCGCTCGATCGCCACGCCGACCCGCTCGCGGACGCGCAGCACGTCCTCGCCCTTGAAGCGATCGCGGGCCAGCGCGTAGCCGGAGGCGCGCTCGGTGACGTCCTCGACGGCGAGGGTGCGGTAGAGCGGCGTGCCCATCGAATACTGATTGTTCTCGCAAATGAAAACGATCGGCAGCTTCCACAGGCCCGCCAGCGAGAGCCCCTCGTGGAGCGCGCCCTGGGGCACGCTGCCGTCGCCGAAGAAGCACAGCGTGACATCGTCCTCGTCGCGGTACTTCGATGCGAAGGCCACGCCGGCTGCGAGCGGGACGTGGCCGCCGACGATCCCGTAGCCGCCGAGGAAGCGGTTCTTCTGCGAGAAGAGATGCATCGATCCGCCGAGGCCGCCCGAGCTGCCGGTGGCCTTGCCGTACAGCTCGGCGAGCACCTCCTTCGGGCTGCCGCCCTTGGCGATGTAGTGGCCGTGCTCGCGGTAGGTGCCGACGACGTAGTCGGTCTTGCGCGCCGCGGCGATCGCTCCGACGCAGACCGACTCCTGGCCGATGCCAAGGTGCAGGAAGCCGCCGATCTTGCCCTGCGCGTAGGCCTTGGCCGACGCCTCCTCGACGCGACGGATGAGCAGCATCTGGCGGTACAGGTCGCCGAGCAGGGCCCGCTGCTGTTCGTGGTTCTCCGGCTGCGCCGTCGGCGCGTTCTGGTCGCTTTTGTTCATTCGGGTCGGGGGAATATAGCGGAGGGAAGGGGACTTGGGGACGGTAGTTGGTGCGAGGCTCAGTCCGCTTCGCCGGCCAGCGTGACCGGGATCTCGCCGACGACGCGGGGCATCGGATCGGTGGCGTAGGAGATCCCGCCGATGATCACCGAGGCCTGCTGGATGGTGCGCATGTCGAGGCCGCGCTCCTTGAAGTCGACGTACACCTTGTGCATCTGGCCGGGATTCAGGACGTAGGGCATGTGGCGATCGCCCCGCCGCTGGAGGACCCGCCCGTCGGCGAGGCGGAGCGCCCAGCCGTCGCGGTTGACCAGCATCTGCTGGTTCGACAGGTTGGTCACGAGGCAGCGGAACTTGAAGACCTCGTCCTCGGAGTGGGCGAGCTGGAAGGTGACGCTGACGCCGCCCTGGAGCATCGCCTGCGGGGGCGCGGCGTAGCGCATGCGGCCGGGGAGGCCGCCGCCGCAGCCGAACAACGGGGCCAGAAGCAGGCCTGCCGCCAGGGAGATGTGCATCGCGTGTCGACGTGCGTTCATGTCGCTTCCTCCATCGGTTTGGCCACCGCAAGCGAAACTTAGCGCGGGGCGGGCGCGGCCGGAAGGATCTTCGCAGTGCGCCCGATCACAGACCGCGCGCGGCGTTCTGCGCGGTGAGGCGCCGCTCGACCAGCGATGCCAGCGCCTGGATGAACCCGGGATCGGTGTTCAGCGACGGTGCGCGGCGCATGTCGAGGCCGAGCTTTTGGGCCTGTTCGCCGAACAGGAGATCGATCTCGTAGAGCGTCTCGATGTGATCGGAGACGAACGAGAGCGGCACCACCAGGACCTCGCGGTGGCCCTCCGCGGCCAGCGTGCGCAGCATGTCGTCGGTGCCCGGCTCGAGCCAGCCCTTGCCGACGCGGCTCTGGTAGGCGAGGCGCCAGGGCTGGACGCGCCCCTCGGTGGCGGCGAGGCGCGCGGTGACCCCGGCGATGGTGGCGAGGAGGTGCTCGACGTAGGGATCGCCCTTGCGGATGAACGATCGCGGGAGGCCGTGAGCGCTGAAGAGGACCATCACGCCGGGGCGCACAGCCTCGGGGAAACCGGACAGCCCGGCGCGGAGCTGCGCGGTGAGGGCGTCCAGGTAGCCCGGGTCGTCGTAGAAGCGGTCGATCTCGATCACGTCGATCGCGCCGAGTCCCGGGGGCTTGCCGGCGATCCTGCGGCGGAGCTCGTTCAGCGACGAGCCGGTGGTGGCGGTGGTGTAGTGCGGGTAGAGGGTGAGGGCGACGACGCGGCGCACGCCGTCCTTCTGCATCGCGGCCAGGGTCTCGTCGGTGAAGGGGTGCCAGTAGCGCATCGCCACGTAGCAGCGGTAGCGTCCCCTCGCGCCTGAATTCAGCCGCTCCTCGAGGGCGGCGGCCTGCGCCGAGGTGATATCGGCGATCGGCGATCGCCCGCCGATCAGGCGATAGTAGCCGCGCACGAACTCGGCGCGGCGCGACGAGATGCGGCGCGCGAGGAGGCGCTGGCCGATGAGCAGGCCGCCGAGGGGGAGCGGGATGATGTCGTTGTCATTGAAGAGGTTGAAGAGGAACGGTTCGACGGCGTCGAGGGAGTCCGGGCCGCCCATGTTGAGCAGCACTACGCCGGTGAGGAGATCGATCATCGGGTCGCGAGTCTATTAAAAAAAGGACCCTGGGAGGGTCCTTTTGATCCCCCGCGGTATAGCGCCGCCAGGCAGAGCCCGGCGGCGCCTATGCGACTCCTGTAGACTTCCGGTCGATGACCGTCGAGAACGAGGCTGCGGAGTTCTTCCGATCGATCCAGGACTCCATCTGCGCCGGACTCGAGGAGGAGGATGGCACGGCGCGCTTTCGCACCGACGCGTGGGAGCGGCCGGGCGGCGGCGGCGGCCTCACGCGGGTGCTGGTGGACGGCACGGTGTTCGAGAAGGCGGGGGTGAACACCTCGACGGTGCACGGGGACCTGCAGCCGGAGTTCGCGGCGCACCTCCCGGGCGATGGGCTGACCTTCTTCGCCGCCGGGGTGTCGCTGGTGCTGCATCCGAAGAGCCCGATGGTGCCGACGGTGCACGCCAACTTCCGCTGCATCCGGCGCGGCGCGGCGCTCTGGTTCGGCGGCGGCGCGGACCTGACGCCCTACTACCCGCAGCGCGAGGACGCGGTGCACTTCCATCGCGTCTGGAAGGAGCGCTGCGACCGCCATGACCGGGACTTCTATAATCGCTTCAAGAAGTGGTGCGACGAGTATTTCTACCTCCCTCACCGACGGGAGGCACGTGGCGTCGGGGGGATTTTTTTCGATCACCTGATGCGCGATCCGGTGCGCGACCTCGCCTTCGTGCGCGACCTCGGCGAGGGGTTCCTTCCGGCCTATCGGCCGATCGTGCAGCGGCGGCGGGGCGACCCGTTCGGCGAGCGCGAGCGCCAGTTCCAGCTGCTCCGGCGCGGGCGCTACGTCGAGTTCAACCTGCTCCACGATCGGGGGACCACCTTCGGGCTGAAGACCGACGGACGGGTGGAGTCGATCCTGATGTCGCTGCCGCCGCTGGTGCGCTGGGAATACGACGCGCAGTTCGCGCCGGGGACGCCCGAGGCCGCGCTCGGCGACTGGCTGAAGCCGCAGGACTGGCTGGGCGAGGCGCGCGATCAGGCCGTGAAGACGTAGAAGAGCAGGGCGGCGAGGGTCAGCCCGGCCAGGGCGAGGAGCAGGTTGCGCTGGCCTTGCGGCGCCGCCTTGGGAGAGGGCGTTCCCCGCGATGGGGTGGCGTTCCCCGTCGCTGTGCGCTGTGCCGATACCCTGGCGTATGCGCCCGAAGGGGTGCTCGTCCGAGGGGCGAGGGCGGCTTCGCGCAGCCGCTGGGCGACCGCGGGGAGGAAGGCGGCCACCGCCTCCCTGGGGTCACCGAGGCGCGCGGTGGCCGTCGCCGTCTCCGCGGTCAGGCGCGCGGGGATGGCGGCCCGGGCGTGCAGCTCGTGCTCGATGTAGAGGGCGATCAGCGCCAGCGTCTGGCCGGCCTGCTCGGCGGGCGCGCTCACCAGCGCGTTGAGCACCGCGGTGAGGTCCATGCCGCCCTCCACGGTCTGCCACGCGCTCTTGGCCTTCAGGCAGACGTCGAGCATCGTGCTCAGGTGTCCGAGCGAGGCCTGCTCGAGCGCCTCCTGGGCCGCCGCACCGAGGCGGCTGCGATCGGCGTCGGAAATCGGGGCAGGTTTCGCGCTCTCGTCCGGTGTGGTCATCAGGCGTCCGTGGTGAGGTGGCGTACGCGGGCAATCTCTGAGGACTGTTGGTACCATTTCTGCGCCGCGGCTACCGAAAAATTCTGTGGTATCGTCGCCCGCGATGAGCAGCGAAGGCCCCCTTCACGAGCGCTTCGGGCGCCTGTTCCCGGCGGGCAGCGTGCTCTTCAACGAAGGCGATCCGGGTCACGACATGTACGTCGTCCACTCCGGCCTGGTGCAGCTCACCCGCAAGCTCCGCGGCAATGACTCGCTGCTCGCCAACCTCGGCCCGGGCGAGTTCTTCGGCGAGATGGCGATCGTCAACAACCGCCCGCGCTCGGCCACCGCCCTCGCCCTCGCGGACACCACCGCGCTGGTGATCGATCAGCGCACCTTCGAGGTGATGATCCGCCGCAACACCGAGATCGCCGTCCGGCTGGTCCGCAAGCTGGCCAATCGCCTCGATCAGGCCAACGCGCAGATCGAGGTTCTGCTGATGCGCGACCTGAACCACCGCGTCGCGCACTACCTCCGCCGGATCGCCGAGACGATGGGCGTGCCCGACGGCGCCGGGCTGCGCGTGGCGATCACCGCCACCGATCTGTCCAATCGCATCGATGCCGATCGCGTGCAGTGCGAGGAGGCGCTCGACCGCCTCGCCAAGGCGCGCCTGATCGACCACGATCGCGCGGGCGGGACGATCTCGATCTCCGAGGTCGGCCGACTCGACGAGTTCCTCCAGTTCCTCGAGATGAAGGAGCGCTTCGGCGATACGACCTGATGGCCTGGTGGAGCCGCAAGAAGGAGAAGCGGGAGCCCTCGGCCGCGCTGGCCGAGAAGCGCAGCGTTCCGTCGGGGCTGTGGCAGAAGTGCGACGAGTGCGGCGAGATCCTCGAGTCGCAGAGGGTGGAGTCGGGGCTGCGCGTCTGCCCGAAGTGCGGCTTCCATTTCATCCTCCCGACCGAGGAGCGCATCCGGCTGCTCACCGATGAGGGGAGCTTCGTCGAGAGCGACCTCGAAGTGCGTCCCCAGGATCGCCTCGGCTTTCGCGACTCGAAGCGCTACGTCGATCGCCTGAAGTCGGCCCAGAAGAGCTCCGGTGTGCCCGACGCGTTTCGCGAGGGGCTGGCGCGCATCGACGGGCACGAGGTGGCGATCGGCTTCTTCGTGTTCGAGTTCATGGGCGGGTCGATGGGCTCGGTGGTGGGCGAGAAGATCGCGCGGCTGTTCGAGCGGGCGCTCCTGCGGCGGGTGCCGGCGATCATCTGCTCGGCCTCGGGGGGAGCGCGGATGCAGGAGGGGATCCTCTCGCTGATGCAGATGGCCAAGACCACCGCGGCGCTCTCGCGGCTGCGGGCGGCGGGCGTGCCCTACTTCTCGGTGCTCCTCCACCCCACCACCGGCGGTGTGGCGGCCTCGTTCGCGATGCTTGGTGACGTGATCCTCGCCGAGCCGAAGGCGCTGATCGGCTTTGCCGGACCGCGGGTGATCGAGCAGACGATCCGGCAGAAGCTGCCGGCGGGCTTCCAGCGCTCGGAGTTCCTGCTGCAGCACGGGATGCTCGACGCGATCGTCGACCGCCGCGAGCTGAAGCAGCGGCTCGGGCAGCTCTGCCGTCTCCTCGGACCGACGGTGCCGGGCGTGCAGGTCGGGAGCGGGAGCGGTGTCCGCGAGGCTGCTCTGGCCGAGGGGCGCGGCAACGGGGCTCACAACCGCGGAGTATGAGCGGGGCCACCGAGAGCGGCGGTGGCGAAGGCGGCGACCGGGCTCGTTACGCGCGTGCCCTCGGCCGACTCCAGGCGCTGGCGCGGTTCGGGGTACGTCCGGGCCTCGCGGCGATCGCGCGGGTGTTGGCGGCGCTCGGCCATCCCGAGCGCGGAGTGCCGGCGCTGCACATCGCCGGCACCAACGGCAAGGGCTCGACGGCGGCGTTCGCCGAGGCGCTGCTGCGCGCCGCCGGGGCCAGAACCGGCCTCTATACCTCACCTCACCTGTCGCGCTTCACCGAGCGCATTCGCATCGGCGGCACGGAGGTCGGCCCGGGCCACACCGCCGACCTGATCGAGCGGGTGCTGGCCGCGCCCGGCGGCGACCAGCTGACCTTCTTCGAGGTCGCCACGGCGGCCGCCTTCGCCTGCTTTGCCGAGGAGCGGGTCGATCTCGCGGTGATCGAGGTCGGGCTCGGCGGGCGGTACGACGCCACCTCGTGCTGTGCGCCCTTCGCGACGGTGGTGACCGGCATCGGCCTTGATCACACCGCCCAGCTCGGGGCCACCACCGCGGCGATCGCCGTCGAGAAGGTTGGGATCGCGCGGCCAGGCGTACCGCTCTGCGCGGGTCCGCTCGACCAGGCGGCGGGGGCGGTGGTGGAGGAGGGGGCCCGCACGATCGGCGCGCCGCTCTACCGATTCGGCGTGGACTTCACCGTCGCCGCGGAGTCCGATCGCATCGCCTACCTTGGCCCCGGCGGCCCGCTCGCCGACGCGCGGATCGCGCTCCCGGGAGCGCACCAGGCGAGGAACGCGGCGCTCGCCCTCGCTGCCACCTCCTTTGCGCCGCGGTTTGCGCCCGACGAGGCGGCGCGCCGGGAGGGGCTCGGCAATGTCCGCTGGCCCGGGCGCCTCGAGCGCGTCGCGCCCGACCTGATCCTCGACGGTGCGCACAACCCAGATGGTGCGGTGGCCCTGGCCGCGGCGCTGGTGGCAGAGGTCGGCCCGCGGGGTGGACGGCGCCTGGTCCTGCTCGTGGGAGCGCTCGCCGACAAGGATGCCCGCGGCCTGCTCGCGCCGCTGCTGCCGCTCGCGGCGCGGGTGGTGTGCACGCGTCCCGACTCGCCGCGCGCGCTCGCGGCGTCCGAGCTCGCGGCGCAGGTGGCCGCCCTCGCCCCGGCGCTCCCGGTGGAGTCGGTGCAGGCGCCGGCCGAAGCGCTCGCCTGCGCCCGCCGTGGCGGCGGTCTGGTGGTGGCCTGCGGCTCGCTGCTCCTCGTGGGTGAGCTGCGCCGCCTCGTCACCGGTGAGGAGTCCGATCCGGTGACGGTCGCCGACCCGCTGCCGCCTCGCCGGTAGCCGTGCCAGGGCGTCCGGAACGGCCGAAAAGTTGTGGCCTCGGCGGGAGGTGATAGCATGGACTCATGCGCCGTATCGCCGTCGCCGCGTTCGTGGTCAGCGCCTCGCTCGGGGCGTCGCTGGTGCGCGCCGATCCGCCCGCCACCGCCTACCTGCCCGACGAGTCCGGCGATGCACCGGACGTGATCCGCAACGATCCCAACCGCCCGCGGCTGAAGCTCACCGGCACTCCCGAGGGCGGCAAGGAGGCGCCGGCTGCCGCGGAGGAGCCGCGCCTTCCGACCACCTACGGCGGCGTGACCCCCGGCGCCCCCAACCTGCCGCCCCATCCCCCGCGTCTTCCGATCAAGGGGAAGCAGCAGCGCATGACCTGGCCAGGCTTCCAGGTGCGGGAGGGCATTCCCACGGTGTTCCTGCAGCTCACCGGCCCGGTCGAGTGGAGCGTCGCGGAGCATCCGGGACGGATCGTCTACACACTCAAGGACACCACGGTGCCGCTCAAGAACAACCGGCGGCCGCTTCGTGCCGGCGAGTTCGGCACCGCGGTGAAGGACATCGACGCCCGCCCGAAGGGACGCGACGTCCAGGTCACCATCCAGGTGAAGCAGAACGTCGGGCACCGCGAGCGCACCGAGGACGCGGCCGGGGGCTTCAAGCTCCTGGTAGTCGAGTTGCCGATCCGGCCGTAGAACAAGGCGTCCGCCCCACGCGGCGGACACCCGTGGACATTCGAGGAGGAACGATGCGAGTAGTTCATCTCGTGACCGGTGTGGTGCTCTCTTCCGTGCTGGGCTGCGGGGCTCCCGACCGGCAACCGCTCGAGGTGCTCGACTTCGCGGGCGTCGGTGGCCCCGGGGGAAACGTCGATTTCATGGGCGTCGATCTGCCCGGCCTCACCGACGATCTGGCGATGACCCTGACGGGTCCTGCGGTTGTCATCCTCACGCCCCAGCCGAACTGCTTCGTCGTCGGCCAGACGCTGATCGTGAACGCGCGGGTGACCCCCAAGCAGGACCAGACGATCGACACCGTCCAGCTCAAGATCTCCAAGGCTGTGCCGATGGGGAACGAGCCGACCGCGCCGATGTCGAAGACCAAGGGGCCGGACGAATACGAGGGCTCGATCGACGTGAGCAGCCACCCGTCGGGGAAGATCGAGATCCAGGTGACGGCCACCGATCTGATGAAGGGCCAGGGCGCCGCCAAGATCGCGTGCCAGCGCGACGCCGGCCCGGTCATCACGCCGATCAGCCCGAAGAACCAGACCTACCGCGGCTCGGCGCCGATGGAGTTCGACGTGGCCGATTTCTACGGGGTCGACCCGAAGAGCGTCACCGCGGCGGTGCAGGATATCGTGCCCGAGAACTTCGCCCAGAAACTGGGCGCCAACAAGTGGACCGGCGTGATCGACTTCCACTCCCCGAAGTTCAAGATGTCACTCAACCTCATCCAGGTCCTGCACGTCACCGCCTCCAACATCAACAAGACCACCACCGAGCTCGATATGCCCTTTGTCGTCGATGAGGAGGGCCCTGCAATCATGATCGACACGCCCAAGCCGGGCTCGTTCGTCGGCGGCTTCATCACGATCAAGGCGAGAATCTCGGATCCCTCGGGCGTCGCCGTGAAGTCGGTGGTCGCGGTGATCCAGGATTTCGATCAGCTGCTGATGAAGAACTCCGAGCACGTCGTGCCGCTGGCCCAGGAGAACCCGATGAGCGACGTGTTCACCGGGATGTTCGACACCCGTACGCTCAACCCCTTCTTCGTCTTCTCGCACATCTCGATCCGCGCCAAGGACTCCATCGGCAACGACTCCGACGTGAGCGAGCAGGTTGTGGTCGACAACGTCGCCCCGGCGATCGACATGGATCCGCCGCTGACGAGGGTGCGGAAGTTCGACCCGATGAAGGGGGCGATCTGCACCCACATCTTCGATCCAGTCGGCGATGAATCCACCGACGACGGCGACATCCAGAATCAGCTGGTCTGGCTGCGCGTGCGCGTCGAGGATAGCGGCAACGTCGCCCTCGGCCAGGCGGCGCCCCTGACCTCCAACATCGACCCGGCCTCGCTCGAGATGTACGTCATCCCCGCGGGCGACGGGCCGATCGTGGTCGACACCAACGGCGATGGCGTGTGCGACGACTTCAACCCCGAGCTGAAGCCGACCACCCAGGTGCTGCAGCAAGGGCTCAAGCAGGCGCTCGCCATCGGGCTCATCCCGCTCGCGCCCGGCGGCAACCCCAACTTCGTCTCCGACATGACCAACATCTTCACCAAGGGCTGCGATGAGATCGGCGAGGACATGGCGCTGTGGCCCGAGAACCTGGCGAAGGGCTGCCCGACCACGATGACCTATTCGATCGGGCACAGCGCCGATCTGAAGGAACCGTCGGTGTGGGTGGTGCCGCCGATCAATGGCAAGTTCTGCACCGGGTATCAGCTCGATCTGCTGAACAAGATGCCCGACGGGCCGAGCTGCGTGGCGGTGCGGGCGCGCGACCGGGCCGGCAACCGCAACGTCTCGCGGCCGATCCGGGTGTGCATCGACAGGTTCGGGAAGGGCACCTGCGATGGGAAGGGCTACCGCAAGCACAAGTCCGGCGTGTCGATCGACTTCAACAAGTTCCCCCACTGCACCGGCACGCTCGACGGAAACAAGAAGGTCAACAACACCGAATGCCGGTCCAAGGTCAAGCTCAACACCGGCATCGAGCGGTCGCCCTACCCGAACCCCGACGAGCCGTACTTCCTCCCCTAGCTAGGCTCCCCCAGGGCTCCCTCCGCCCTTCGAAATCTAACGAGTCGCGATCCAAAACTCGCGCGGTTCGCGCGCGGTGGGGGGAGGCTCCGGCGACCAGCGCCGCAGGCTCTCATCGACCTCGACGGAGGGGGGACGGCTGCCTTCCCTTGCGCGCGCAGCGCGAGGCGTCCCGGCGATCGCCGGGGAACGTCCCCCTTAAAACAGATCGTTGCGCAGCGACGGGGTCGACGTGAAGAACGTCCCGGTGGTGGCGGCCGAGAGCTTCGCCGGATCGAGCGGCACATCGATCGCGTAGAGCAGCTTGAGGGTGCGGGTGCGGCCGATCCGCGAGTAGCCGACCGCTCCCCCGAGCAGGTTCCACTCGAGGTCCTGCGGGCGCGCGCGGCCGACGTCGAACAGCGGGAAAACATTGAGGTAGTAGGTGCCCGCCGCGGTCCCACGCCCGCGCCAGTAGTACATGTTCAGCACCAGCAGCGAGTCGCGGGTGTTGTCGCGGCTCCAGCGCGCGTAGAGCGGGAACATGACCTGGGTGGTCGACGTGCCGCGTCGGATGTCCCAGAACAGCGGGAACACCACGGTGGAGCGCGCGCCCTCCGCGCCCGCCAGCCGCCACACCAGCGGGAAGAGGACGAAGTCGGTGCCCTGCGGCGCGGTGCGGAGGTACATCAGCAGCGGCGGGATGATCTGCGTCGAGGCACCGTCGGCGTAGCTCTTGTGGCGGATGAAGAACGGCGGGACGCCGGTGGTCCGCGACTCGTGGAAGAAGTGCTGGTCGAAGAACAGCGGGATCGCGAGCGTAGTGGACGACTCGATGGTGCGGTAGCGCCAGATGAGCGGCGTGACCATGGTGATCGACCGTTCCGGCGAGGCGCTGCGGAAGAACAGCGGGACCACGGCGGTGGTGGTGGTCTGGGTCAGGTCATCGCGCGAGTGGTAGAAGATCGGGATCAGCGACGCGGTGTAGCCGCCGATCTCCTTCCGGAAGTAGACCGGCCCGACGAAGCCACGCTCGCCGGTGGGAGAGCTCGAGAAGCCGAACAGCGGGGTGATCAGGCGGAGGCCGTCGCTCTTCTGCGCGGCGTGGAGGAGCGGCGGGATGGTGACCGACCAGCGCCCGTCGTCGTGGGTGCGGGTGAAGACGAAGGGGGCGAGGCCGGAGGTCGTTCCGTGCGGATCGGAGCCGTAGTAGAACGGGCCGATCACGTTCAGCGTGGTGCCCTTCGCGGTGTCGGCGCCGTGGTAGAAGAGCGGGCCGAAGAGGTGGCTGGCGGAGCCCCGGCGCCAGCCGACCCACAGCGGCACGAGGGCGCTGGTGTACCCGTCGCTCTTGCGCTCCCAGAGGAAGGTCGCGAGGACGGTGCGCGAGGTGCCCGCTTTGGCGTCGGCGTCGTGCCAGAACAGGAGCGGCAGCGCCCATGCGTAGCTCTTGCCGCCGCCCTCGCCACGGCCAGAATCCCGGCCAGAACCCCAGCCAAAGAGCGGCAGGAGGCCGCGATCGCGCGCCAGGCCGCGCCGCCTCGCGAAGGCCGGCCCGACGACGGTGGTCGACCAGTCCTCGCCGGCGAAGCGCCACACCAGCGGGAAGGCGATGTCCACCGACAGGCCGGGCTTGCGGACGCGGCCGTAGAACGGGAAGACGACGGTGTCGGTCTCGTCGCCCTCCTGCACCCGCCAGAAGAAGGGGAACTGAACGAACACGTGGTAGTTCGGGGCGTCGTGCTTGACCGCGAGCGGGAGGAGAATGTGGGTGGTCGACGGGCGCTCGCCGTCGTGGAGCCGCAGGTAGGGGCCGATCCACAGGTGATCGCGCTTCTGCGCGCCGTCGCGCACCCGGGCGGCGATCGGAAAGACGATGTCGTAGTGGCGTGAGCCGCGGTCGATGCCCCACAGGAGCGGGAAGAGGCCCTGCGTGACGTCGTCCCCCGAGCGCGCGCGGAACAGCGGACCGAACATCGTGAACGCGCTCTTGTCCTTCGGATCGCTGACGTGCAGGTAGAGCGGCGGCAGCACCCAGCGAGACTGCGCGCCGTTGGAGGCGCTGAAGTTGATCAACGGGGCGAGGCCGTAGGCGTGGCCGGTCTTGCTCTTCGAGGCGTAGAGCGGACCGAGGACGTGGGTGGATCCGTTGTCGTCGCTGCGCCACGAGTAGAGGCCGGCGATCGTCCCCCAGCGCACATCGCTCCTGCGGCCGGCGAAGAACAGCGGGAAGAGGCCGGCGTCCCAGCCCTCGCGCGAGCGGCGGTGGTAGCCGAGCAGCACCGCGGTGGTCTCGGTCCCTGCGCCCTGGTCCTTCTTGTGGATGAACAGCGGCAGCACCATCTGGTGCGAGCGCCCTTCGAGGTTCTGCAGGTGGACCAGCGGGAAGAGGCCGCCGGACCAGCCCGCGGCGGGCCGCTGGTACCAGTAGAGCGGACCGAAGAATCCGGTCTTCAGCGACGGGGAGGTCCGCCACAGCGCGATCGGGAAGACCAGCCCGGTGGTGGCCTCGCTGGCACGATCGTGGAACACCCACAGGAGCGGCAGGAGCGCATTGGTGCTGCCCGCGGGATCGGCGTGGTGGAGGAAGGGTCCGATCACCTCGGTGGTGCTGTCGTTCTCGCGATCGTGCCAGCGGAGGGCGATCGGGAACACCACGTCGATGGTGCGGCGCGCGTCGCTGCGGTGGTAGATCGGAGGCGCAAAGCCGATGAACTGCGAGACCTTCTGGTCGGCGTCCTCGTGGTAGGCCCCGAGCGGGGTGATCGCGAGCTTGCGCCGCCCGTGGTCCTCGAGGCGGAAGTGGAAGAAGGGCACCAGGGTGCCGTGGGAGAGGCCGCGCGCGCTGTCGGTGCCGAACACGCCGAGGGGCGGCACCACCGTCGTCGAGCCGGTGGGGGTGCCGAAGTGCCACACCAGCGGGAAGAAGACGGCCCGGTTGTGCTCGGGCGTGCGATGGGTCCAGAGCAGCGGAAAGATCACCGCGGTCCGGTTGTTCTTCGCGCGCGAGAACCAGCCCAGGCCGAGCACCAGGGCGCGGTAGTCGCCGGTGGCGCTGTCCGACCACCAGCCGCTGAGGAGGAGTGGGGCGATGCCGGTGGTGCGGGTCTCGCGCCGGGAGGCCCAGAAGAAGGGAAGCAGGCCGACCCCGGAGCCCGCCGCGCCGTCCTTGCCGTAGCGCTCGTAGAAGAAGAGCGGCCAGAGGCGGTGGACGACCTTGTCGGGGTCGCGGTGATGCTGATAGAGCGGGAAGACGAAGCTGTCCTGCGACGCGGTCTGGTAGTCGTGGAAGTGCCAGAAGAAGGGGAAGACGATCCGTCCCTTGCCCTCCTTGCTCCACCAGTGCCAGTAGATCGGCACGAAGTAGCGGTAGCCGTCGTCGCCGGGCTGGTGGTAGTAGATGAGCGCGCTGATGCGGCTCCGCACCGGGGTGCAGCGGCCGCCGTCGCAGTAGGAGCGGCCTTGGCATTGCGCGTCGCTGGTGCAGGCGCCACCGACGGCGACCGACCCGGGAACGGGAACGGCAACGGGAACGGCAACGGGAACGGCAACGGGAACGGGAACGGGAACGGCAACGGCAACGGGAACGGCAACGGGAACGGGAACGGCAACGGGAACGGGCACCGCGTCGGCGTGGAACGGGCCGCGGAGATGGATGCGCGCGCGCGCGCCGATGGGATCGATGGGCGATGGCGCCGCCGGCCCGGCCGCGGGCGGGGCATCGGCGCTCGCGCTGCCGGCAAGGACGCACAGCGCGAAGAGCGGCGCTAGGAAAAGGCGGGGGGCCATCCGTCGGTCAGGGCGTCATCTTCCACTCGCCGTTCTCTTGCACGAGGTGGATCTCGGCGGTCATGACGTCCTCGCCCTTGGTGCGCTGGACCTTGATGTTCGCCGTGTCGCCGGTGACCTTGGTGCCCTTGACGTCGAAGCGCGTGCCCTCGATGTCCTTCTGCATCTTCTTGAAGTCGTCCGGCGACTGGCCGAGCTGGGCCGCCAGCATCCCCTGGTACATCAGGGCGTAGCAGTCGATCACCTTGCCCTGCTCCCCCTTGGCGAGGGCATCCCGCCACCTCGCGAAGGTCTTCTCGGGCGACGAGAAATCGACCCGCGGAGGCGGCAGCTTGAACGTGATGCTCTTGATCTTCTCGCGCGGGAGATCGATCTTCTGGCCGCCCGCCGCCTCGATCTGGAACACGCCGTCGTAGAAGTGCAGGATCTTCCCCGAGACCCGGGTGTTGTCGAGGAGCTGGATCTCCTCGCCCCGCGCCGGCGCCGCGGCGAGCAAGCTGGCGAGCAGGAAGAGCGGTGCGAGGCGCCGGATCATCGAGGTCTCCGCCGGGGAAAAGGGGCTCCCGAATACCGCGGGGTCCCTGGAGTGTCAAGGCAGTGGGTGGATTGGAAGAGGTTGGACGCCCGGGGAGCGGCCGGGGTTGTCCCGGTGCAGGCGGGGTCCTAATCCCCGGCCCCAGGGGACGCATTGGAGCCGCCTTCGGCGGGTCGATGAGGCTCAGAGGCTGGGAGCGAGGATGTCGTCGCCGAGGCGGAGCGGCTTCCTGGGCCTATCGGGCTTTTGCGAGGGCTTGCGGTCGTGGTGGGGCGCGGGCTTGCCAGCCTCGGCGGCGAGCTGGATGGAGATCGTCTTGTCGCGGTCACCGACGACGACCGCGCGCACCTCGTCCTTGAATCCGTCCTTGTGGATCGTGAGCAGGAGCCTCGTGCCAGGGACGACCTCGGTGTCGAGGGGGGTGGTGCCGAGCAGCGTTCCGTCGTCGCGCTTGACCGTCGCCTGGGAGGGCTCGGAGGCGACGTGGAGCACCACCTTGGCGAGCTCTCCAGCGGGCGCCTCGGGCCTCTCCGCGGGCGGCTTCGGGTCGCCCTCGGGCGATGGGACCGGAGCTCCGGGAGTGAGCGAAGGTGTGGGGTCCTCGCGGAGGAGAAGGAACGCCCCCGCGCCGCCCGCCGCGAGCAGGCCGATCACGACGCCGAGCACCAGCCCGGTGCTGCTCCGCCGTCCCGCCGCGGCCCGCGCGTGCGCCTCCGAGGCGGCGGCCTGGAGGGTGGTCGACGCCCCGCCGCCCATGATCACCGTCGTGTCCTGGATCGGCGTCGCGCTTGGCATCGCCTTGGTGGGGCTCTGCAGTCCTCCCGGCGTGGCGAGCGCCGCCTGGAACTCCTCCATCGTCTGGAAGCGGGCGTTGGGATCCTTCTCCATCGCCCGGATGATCACCCGCTCGATCGATTCGCTGAGCGCCGGGTTGATCGACCGTGGCGGCGGCAGTTCGCCCTCGATCTGCTTGATCAGGAGATCGGCGTAGCTCTGGCCGATGAAGGGCACCCGGCCGGTGCACATCTCGAACAGCATTACCCCGAGGGCATAGACGTCGGTGCGGCTGTCCACCGGGCGCGCCATGCACTGCTCGGGACTCATGTACGAGGGCGTCCCGAGGAGGATGCCGGCCTGGGTCTGCATCGACGCCGTGTCGCCGATCAGCTTGGCGATCCCGAAGTCGAGGATCTTCACCACGTCGCGGTGGGCGCCGATCAGGAAGACGTTTTCGGGCTTCAGGTCACGGTGGATGATCGCCTTGCCATGGGCGGCGGCGACCGCGTCCGCGATCTGACCGGCGAGCGTGGCGGCGACCGCCTCCGGGAGCGGCCCGCCCTTCATCTTGTCGCGCAGCGTCTCGCCCTCGAGCAGCTCCATGACGCAGTAGTGAAGCTCGCCGGTCGCTGCCTTGAGCACGCCGAAGTCGATCACGTCGACGATGTTGGGGTGCTTGAGCGACGAAACCGCGCGCGCCTCCTGGAAGAAGCGCTGCACCACGTCCTTTCTCTCGGCGAACTCGGCGTGCAGCACCTTGATCGCTACCCGCTTGCCGATCAGGGGGTGCTCCGCGAGGTAGACCGCCCCCATCCCACCCACGCCGACCCGGGCCACCACCCTGTAGCTGCTGATGTGGGTCCCGATCAACGGGTCTGGCGCAGCCATTTTGGGGAAATTGTCGGCGCAAAGGGGGGGGAAGTCAACGCCACCGCGCAACAACGAGGCCCCTCCCGCCGATAATTACCGAACGGTCATCGTTCTCCGTTTCCGGTGGCGGGCGGCGGCTTGCGAGGGGCCATCCGGAAGTGGCACAACTGGGCCATGCCGACCGCCCGGATCGTCGCTCTTTCGCTCGCCCTGATGGCTGCGGCTTGGGCGGCGCAAGCGGCACCGGTGACGCTGGTGTTCCTCGGGACCACCGATATCCACGGGCACCTCGAGCCGATCCACGCCGAGCTCACGCTCGACGGGGGCGCGAAGGCGGTGGTGGATCGGGGCGGTCTGCCGCTTTTCGCGGGCTACTTGGAGAACGCGCGGCGGGCGCATCCCGGGCGGGTGGTGCTGCTCGACGCGGGCGATATGTTGCAGGGGACGCTGGTGTCGAACCTCGGCGAGGGCGCGGCGACGGTGCGGGCGATGAACGCGCTCGGCTACGCGGCGGTGGCGGTGGGCAATCACGAGTTCGACTTCGGGCCGGTGGGGGCGCGCGCGACGCCGAAGGAGAAGAGCGACGATCCGCTCGGTGCCCTGAGGGCGCGTGCGGCCGAATCGCGCCACGCGTGGCTGACAGCCAACGTCCGTGACGCCGGGACCGGCCTGCCCGCCGGCGCACCCTCGGTGCGGGCGTTCGTGGTGATCGATGTCGCGGGGGTCAAGGTGGGGCTTTTGGGCGCGACCAGCGAGGATACGCCGCGCACGACGCACGCCGCGAACCTGGTCGGGCTGCGGGTGGACCCGATCGCTCCGTCGGTGATCAAGGCCGCGGCGGCGGCGCGGGCGGCGGGGGCGACGGTGGTGGTGCTGGCGGTTCACGCCGGGGGCGAGTGCGCGCGCTTCGAGAAGCCGGAGGATCTCTCCTCCTGCGTCGCGGCGAGCGAGGTGTTCGAACTGGCCCGGGCGCTGCCACGAGGGACGGTCGACGCGATCTTCGCCGGGCATACCCATCAGGGCGTGTCCTCGGTGGTCAACGGCATCCCGATTGCCCAGGCGTTCTCCTACGGGAGTCACTTCGCGCGGATCGATCTCACCGTTGACGGCGCGACCGGGAAGGTGATCGCGGGCGGCGCGCGGATCCACCCGCCGACCGAGGTCTGCGCGGCCCGCACCGACGGCGTTCCTTCGTGCGATCCGAGGCGGGCGCGCGGGAAGCGGATCGTGCCCGAGGTCTACGAGGGGCGCGCGGTGGCGGCGGATCCGAAGGTGGCGGCGGCCTTCGCGGGGGATATCGCGCGGGCGGCCTTGCTTCGCGCCGAGCGGGTGGGGGTGCGCCTCGAAACGCCGTTCCTGCGGTCGCACAGGGCCGAGTCGGCGCTCGGGAATCTGGTGGCCGATCTGCTGCGCGCGGCGGTGCCCGGCGCCCATCTCGGGATCACCAACGGGGGCGGGCTGCGGGCCGATCTCCCGTCGGGGGACCTGACCTACGGCGCGCTGTTCGAGGCCCTGCCGTTCGATAACCGGGTGGCGGTGGTGCGGATGCAAGGCGCCACCCTGCGGCGGCTGATCGGGGCCAACCTGGCGGGCGAGAAGGGCATCCTCTCGCTGTCGGGAGTGCGCGCCCAGGCGACCTGCCGGGGCGATGCGCTCGCGGTGGTGATCACGCTCGACGACGGGCGGCCGCTCGATGACGCGGCGACCTATGTCGTCGCGACCAGCGATTTCCTCGCCAACGGGGGCGATGACTTCGCGGCGCTCGGGCCGAAGCTCGCGTCGGGGGCGGTGGTGATCGACGAAACGGCGCCGGTGCTGCGCGACCAGGTGGCCGCGCTGCTGGCGCGGAAAAAGACGCTGCGAGCAGACGATCGCGTGATCTTCGATCCCGCGCGGCCGCGGGTGGGGCTGCCGGCGCCGCGGCCGTTCCGGTGTACCGCAGGAGTGGCGCGGTGAGCGTGACGACGAGGACGACGGAAAGCGTGGCGGCGACGGCGACGGAAACGGCGACGGAAACGGCGACGGCAACGGCAACGGCAACGGCAACGGCGACGGCGACGGCAACGGCAACGGCAAGGGAACTGGCAACGGGACGGCTGACGGGGGACGGCGGCCCGATCGAGTACGCGCTTACCAGGCAGGGCGTCACCGAGGGCAATATCACGCGGCTGTTGCCCGGGGGCGCCGAGGCCTTCCCCGCCATGCTGGCCGCGATCGACGCGGCCGAGCACGAGGTGCTGCTCGAGAGCTATGCGATCGCCGACGATGCGATCGGGCGCGCGTTTCTGGACGCCCTGTCCGCGTGCGCCCGGCGCGGGGTCGAGGTCTGGCTGATCTGCGACGGGTTCGGCTCGATCGGGCTGCCGGCGAGCCGGCTGGCGGCGGTCGAGGCGGCCGGAGGCAAGACCCTGGTCTACCGGCCGGTCGCCCCGTGGCGCCGTCGCTGGGGCCTCCTCCGGCGCGATCACCGCAAGCTGCTGGTGATCGACCGCCGGCTCGGCTTCCTCGGCGGCTTGAACCTCTCCGACGAGTACGACGGCTACGCCAGGGCCGGCGAGTTCTGGCGCGATCTGCACCTCAGCCTCGAAGGGCCGGCGGTGGGGTCGCTCGCCGGGCTGTTCGTGAGCACCTGGAACCGCGAAGCCCCGGCGGCCGAGCGGATGAAGTGGCGACCGCCGATGGATCAGATCTGGAGCCGCGCCGCCGGGCCCGAGACCGCCGCGGTTCAAATTGTCGGCAACCACGAGAACCGCCACCGCACCATGATCCGCCGCTCGTTCCTCCACGCCGTCGGGCGCGCCCATCGCTCGGTGTGGATCGCCAATCCCTACTTCATCCCCGACCGGGCGATCGCCCGCGCGCTTTGCCGCGCGGCGCGGCGCGGAATCGAGGTGCGGGTGCTGGTCCCCGCGCGGAGCGACGTGCTCCTGTGCGACCTCGCCGCGCGCCACGCCTTCCCGCGCCTGCTCCGCGCCGGGGTGCGGATCGCCGAGTGGGGTTTCGGGATGATGCACGCCAAGGCCGCTTCCGTCGACGGGTGCTTTGCCACCGTCGGCAGCTACAACCTCGACCGGCGCAGCCTGCGCTACAACCTCGAGGTGACCGCCAACGTGTTCGACCGGAGCGTGGCGGGGGAGCTCGAGGCGCACCTCGCGGCGGACTTCGAGCGCGCGTCGGAGATCTATCTCTCGACGCTGAAGGCGCGGACGCTGCTCCAGCGGATCCTCTCGGCGCTGGCCTACCGACTGCGCTCCTGGCTGTAGTCGTTTCACCCTGTCCGGAGGATCCGATGCGCCGCCCCTCGCTCTGCCCCCTCGCCGCCATGGTCGCCTGGTCGCTGCTCGCCGCCGGGTGCGGCGCGGGCGATCTGCCGGCGAGCGATGATCTGCAAGGCGCCGTCGATGCGGGCGCCGATCTCGCGCCGCCGCCGGTGGACTTCTCGCTGCCGGGACGCCCTCCCACCGATCACCCGCCCTTGCCGTTGATGGAGAAGCACAAGGGTCCGGTGCTCAAGGCGATGGAGATCTGGACCGTGGTCTGGCCGGGCAACGAGGCGCTCGGCGCGCGCGTGAACGCCTTTCACGACTGGATGCTGAAGAGCGCCTACTGGAGCGAGTCGCTCTCGGAGTACGGGGTGGGCCCGGGCGTGGCGAAGGGGGTGGTCGTGCTCCCGCAGGCGGCGCCGCCGGTGCTCAGCGTGAGCGCATTCGGCGGCCTCGTGGCGTCCCTGGAGAGCCAGCCGAAATACGCGCCGAACGCGAACACCGCCTTCGCCTTCGTCGTGCCGCTGACGACGCAGGTGACCGGCGGCGCGGGCCGGGAGGGCTGCTTCAACTACGGCGGCTACCACACCGAGACCGCGAACGGGACGGTCTACGAGGTGAACCTCCAGTGCGCAGGCCAGGGCAACGGCGCCTTCGACGACCTCACCTACGTGCTCAGCCACGAGGCCGCCGAGGCCGCCACCGATCCGCACCCGCGCAAGAATCCGGGCTGGTACGACGACGAGCTCGAGCTCTCGGGCGAGGTCTCGGATCTGTGCATCGGGCTCTCCGAGATCTACCCGACCAACGTCCAGGGGCCGTCCGGCGCCGAGAGCTACTACGTGACGCGCAACTGGTCGAACAAGGCGGCCAAGGCGGGCAACGTCGATCCCTGCGTGCCCGCGCCGAAGGATCTCCCCTACTTCAACGTCGCGGTCGATCCGCTGGTGATCCCGGTGGTGCTCGACGGCCAGGGCAAGGGGACGACGAAGGCGCGGCTTTTGCCCTACGCCTTCGGCGACGTGGGCACGATCTCCTGGCAGGTCGGTCGGACCGCGCCGGGGGTGGAGGTCTCGCCCATGAAGGGCAACGCGCGCGCCGGCGACACCATCCCGATGGTGGTGACCGCCACCCCGGACGCGGAGTTCGGAGCGTTCATCTTCAGCCTCGCGGTGCAGGCCCAGAAGGGTGGCCGCAACCAGTGGTTCGGGGCGATCTCGATCGAGTAAGGGCCCGCGAAGGAACAGGTCGATCGATGATCGCGGCCGAGGCGCCCGGATGGCGAGGCGCGACGTTGCTTTCAGAGCTTGCTGCACGTCGGCTATTGCCGACGAGGAAGAATACTCTCTGTATTTGACCGAGGAGCTTCCCCTCAAGACTACAGAAGGGGGGCAAGCCCCCCGAAGCCAGCCGGGATGGATCGGCCGCCAGGGCGATCGACTTGTTTGTTCGCGGGCCCTGTGGGTTTTGTGCTCTCCTTGCGCCCATGACCGGTGACATCGCGGCGCTCAAGGAGTCCCTGGCTCGCACCCCGTTCTTCGGCGGACTCCTCGATGACGCGCTCGAGCGGATCATCGGAATGCTGGTGGAGCGGCGCTACGAGCGCGGGCAGGTGGTGTTCCGCGAGGGCGAGTCGGGGCGCTCGATGTACATCATTCGCACCGGGATGCTGGTGATGACCCGGCAGGGCGAGTCGGGCTTCCATGTGAAGCTGGTGCGCCTCTCGACGGGGGACTTCTTCGGCGAGACGACGCTGATCGAGATCGCGCCGCGCTCGGCGACGGCGACGGCCGAGGGCCACTCGCTGCTGCTCGAGCTGACGAACATGGATCTCTACCGGCTGTACAAGGAGGACATCCATGCCTACGTGATGGTGCTGCAGAACATGAACCGCGAGCTGTGCCGGCGGCTGCGCAAGGCAGACGGACGGATCACCGAGATCGCCGACGAGGCGGGCGACGAGGTGACCCAGATCCGGCCGGCGGTGGACCCGCGGAAGTATTAGAGCGTCGGACTAGTCGCAGGGGGCGGCGAGTCCGAACAGGCCGGCGCCGAAGGGCGTGTCGAGGATCCGATCGGCGCCCGTGGGCACGTGGAGGAGGTGTAGCCGGCCGGCGGCGCCCGTCCCCGCCTCGTAGACCAGCCGGTCGTCGTCCAGCCAGAGGCTGTCGAAGGCGGATCGCGCCCGTGCGATCGGCGCGGCGGCGCGAGTGGCGGCGTCGTAGAGGAAGAGCTGGTTGTCTTCGGGCGCGCTGTCGCGCTTCTTGGGACAGGTGGCGAACACGCCGGCGAAGGCGAGCCGCTTGCGGCCCGGCGACCACTCGACGGTGGTGGTCTCGATCTCCCGCTCGACCCGCGCCACCGCGCCCTGGCCGTCGATCGCGATCGAGCGGCCGTCCGCGCCGATCCGGGTGGCCACCGTCGGTGCGCCGTAGTGGTGGACGCGCTCCGGCAGCGCCAGGGTGCGCCCGCGGGCGGGATCGATCTGGGTGGGCTCGAGACGGCCGGCCACGAAGACTCGCTTCGTCCCGTCCCAGGTCCACTGATCGCCGTCGGTGACGAGGATCGGATCGCCGGCGTAGGAGAAGACGAGATCGACGATCGAGCGCCGCCCGGGGACCGGGAACGGGCCGGCGGTGACCAGGGTGCGGAGATCGATCCAGCCGATCCGGGGTTCGATGAAGTGGCTTCGCTCGCCGCCCCGGGTGATCCGTGCGGCGAGAACGAACGAGAGGAAGCGGTGCGATGGATCGGCGCCGATCGCCTGGACGCGGCCGCCGGTGTCGGTGAGGCGGGTGCACGCGCCGCCCCGGAAATCGGCGTGGTAGGCCTCCTGGGCGAGGTCTTCCGCCCCTTCGTCGTGCTCGTCCCAGCGCACGCTCGCCTCGCGGGAGCGGGCGACGAAGAAGAAGCCGCCGCGCAGCGCGTCGATGCGAGGGTCGCCCGCGCGGAGAAGCTCGGCCTTCTCGAGCGAGCAGGTGGAGGATGGGGCGGCGTCGACGGCGGGGGCGCCACGCTTGCACCCGCTCGCGATGGCGAGGAGCGCCGCCAGGGCGACGTGAGAGGCGCTGCGATCTGGGATGAGCACGGTCGGAGAGTCGAATGAAGCCCCTCTCTCTCTCGCAAGAGGCGCGAACGACGGGAGAGGGGCGAAAGCGGGCGCCTACCGGAACCAGTAGCGGTGGTTCAGGTCGTAGCTGGAGGTGTGCTGCGCGCCGTTGCAGATGTAGAGGTAGGTGTCGGAGTTCATGTGGCCCATGAAGAAGTGGTTCCAGCCACCATCGGACTGCTTGCCCATGTTGATGATGCAGCCGTTGCCACCCGCCGGATTCGGCCCGCTCGCCACGCCCACGCAGTTGATCCCCGCGAGGTAGTTCTGGCCGTGCGAGCAGCCGTCGCCGTTCCAGCCCGCGTTGTAGCCGCAGGAGAGGCGGCCGGTCCACGCCAGCGCGTTGTCCGCCGCGCGGTAGGACTGCATGGTGGTCATTGTGGAGGACTCGGGCATCGGGCCGTTGTACTTGAAGCTGCCGGTGAAGTTCCTCAGGATGACGTGCTCGAAGTTGCCGGTCGAGTAGGCCGAGTTGAAGCCGTTCTGATCGAACAGGACGTCGAAGTGCTGCTTCGGTCCGATCACCGCGCGGATGTAGTCGTCGGCGAGCTTGTAGCTGTTGCCCTTGCGGGTCAGCGCGTCGGCGATATTGCCGACGTTGGACGAGCGGCCGTGGGCGTCGTCGCAGTACCAGGCCTTGATCCCGTAGGTCCAGCCCCCGCCGTCGCGGGTCATGTCGCAGACCGCGCTGAACGGCTGGTTGGAACCGCTGTTCTCGGGATCGAGCGTGTAGATGCCGTCCACCGATTTCGGGAAGGCGTTCTTGGTGCCCTTGCACGACGGCATGTAGCGCAGGCAGAGACCGTTGCCGCAGAACTTGGTCACGCAGTCGTTGAGGCTCAGGCAGCCCTTCCCGATGTTGCACTTCGGGCACGAGCCGCCGCAGTCGATGTCGGTCTCGGTGCCGCTCTTCAGCCCGTCGACGCAGCTGGAGGGGGCGCACACGTTGTTCGCGCAGTTCACGGAGACGCAGTCCTTGGGGCTGTTGCAGTTGTTCCCGACGGCGCACTTGGCGCACGAGCCGCCGCAGTCGACGTCGGTCTCGTCGCCGTTTTTCTTGCCGTCGTTGCACTCCTTGGCGACGCACTTGCCCGCCAGGCAGAGGCCGCTCTTGCAGTCGGTGGTGAGCCTGCACAGCAGGCCGTCGGCGCAGGGGCTGCACTTGGGGCCGCCGCAGTCGATGTCGCTCTCCAGGCCGCCCTTCACGCCGTCCATGCAGGTGGAGGCGGCGCACATGTTGAACTTGCAGACCAGCGAGTCGCAGTCGGTGGCCTTGCCGCAGGCGCTCGCCACGTCGCAGGGGGCGCAGGTGCCGCCGCAGTCCATCTCGGTCTCGTCGCCGTCCTTGATCCCGTCCTTGCAGCGCGGGATGAAGTTGACGAAGTCGTGGCACTGGTTGTTGACGCACAGGAAGCTCCCGCAGTCGTTGGCGCCGAGGCACACCTTGCCGAGAGCGCACGGCGGGCAGGGGCCGCCGCAGTCGATGTCCGGCTCGGCCTGGTTCTTCAGGCCGTCGTTGCAGGTGGCCATTGCGCACTTCCCGCCGACGCACAGCAGCGACTGGCAGTCGGAGCCCTTCCCGCAGCTCTTGCCGACGGCGCACACGCCGCAGGTGGCGCCGCCGCAGTCGACGTCGGTCTCGTCCTGGTTCTTGATCCCGTCGTTGCAGCCGGGCGAGACGCAGACGTTGTTGATGCAGGTCTTGGTGGCGCAGTCGCTGTTGTTGATGCACGCCTTGCCGACGGCGCAGTCCGGGCAGGTGCCGCCGCAGTCGACGTCCGCCTCGCTGCCGTTCTTGATCTTGTCGATGCAGGTCGGCATCGCGCACAGGTTGTTGAGGCAGTTCGCGGAGGCGCAGTCGCCGTTGCCCGCGCACTTCTTGCCGTCGCCGCACTTCGGACAGCTCATGCCGCCGCAGTCGACGTCGACCTCATCCTGGTTCTTCACCGCGTCCTTGCAGTCGGGGACGGTGCACTTGCCGCCAATGCAGCTCTTGACGCCGCAGTCGGAGTCGAGGCCGCAGATCTTGCCGGCGACGCAGCCGCCGCAGATCTTGCCGCCGCAGTCCACGTCCGATTCGTCCTGGTTCTTGATCTGATCGAAGCAGCTCGGCTGCGGAACGAGATCGGGGGGCGGGATCAGGTCGGGCGGGATCACGATCAGGTCGGGCGGGAGCGTGAAGTCCAGCACCACGGTGAGATCGGGCGGCGTCGCGATGTCGACCGTCTTCGCCATGTCCTGCCCGCAGGGATCGATCCCGCAGCCGCTGTCCGGCTGCGCCAGGTCCGTGCTGGCCATGTCCATCTCGACCAGCGGCTTCGCCATGTCGACCTTGGCCGCCATCACGAGGTCGGGCGACCCTCCGCCACCGACCGGGGTCTCGGTGCATCCCCCGGCGCACAACGCCAAAATTCCCATCCACCGCCTGGTCATTGTCAAGCTCCTTGCCGGCTAAGTTGAGGGTTACGAACTACCCCCAGGCGGGAGCGTAAGCTCGTCGGTGGCGCGAGGTCAAGGACCTTCAGCGGGCGCTTCAGCGGGCGCCGTAGATGACGCCTTCGCCGGGGCCGGTCAGGTAGGAGCAGCGGAAGTCGGCCACGTTGCAGCCGTTGTTGCCGCCGTTGATGATCCGCGGCATCCAGCAGATGTTGTTGCCGTCGCGGCAGCCGTTGTCGCCGGTCTGCGTGCCGCAGTATCTGAGGACGCCGGTTCCGTCGTGGAACATCCCGAAGCCGCGATAGGTGGCGCAGTCGTGCGAGCAGACGTTGCCGGCGTTCACTTCGGCGAACTTGAAGCTGTCGCGGTAGTTCCAGCCGTTCGGTGTGTTGATCATCGTGAAGGGGATGGCCACGCCGTCGACTCGCGCGTTGACCATCCACTGCTTGCCGACCGACACCTTGGCCTCCACCAGGTTCAAGTAGATGATGATCTTCTCCTTGAACTTTCCGGTGTTGTTCTTGAGGAGCAGGCCGCTCGTGAAGCCCTTCGCGACGTCGCCGACGGTGTTCAGGTCGGTGAAGATCGGCGTGCTCCACTGGCCGGGGGCGCGGAGGTAGGCCATCACCTGCCAGCCGCCCCCGTCGGTGGACATCTCGCAGAACACCTGGAACGGCGCGTTGCCTCCCGGGCCGTCGGTGTCGATCGAGTAGAGCCCGTCGCCCACCGAGAGCCCGGCGGCCATGATGTCCTGGCAGCTCGTGAGCTGGGCGATGCAGACGCCGGCGACGCAGGCTGGCATGTTGTTGGGGCAGACCTTGCCGCACATCCCGCAGTTCTTGGCGTTGGTGGCGAGCGTCACCTCGCAGCCGTCAGCCGGCATCAGGTTGCAGTCGCCGAAGCCCATGGTGCAGGCGCCGAGGGCGCAGACGCTGTTCTGGCAGCCCGAGGAGGCGTTGGGGAGCGCCGCGCACTTCTTGCCGCAGCCGCCGCAATGGAGGCCGTCCTTGGCGGGATCCGACTCGCAGCCGTCGGCGAAGCTCATGTTGCAGTCCTTGAAAACGCCGCCGCAGGAGGCGATCGAGCAGGCTCCGCCGATGCACGCGCCGAGGCCGTTGGCGACGTTGCAGGCGTTGCCGCAGGCGCCACAGTTCTTGGCGTCCGCGGCGAGGGTGGTCTCGCAGCCGTTGAGCGCCTGCATGTCGCAGTCGCCGAAGCCCATCGTGCAGGTGCCTGGGACGCACTTGCCGCCGGCGCAGCCCGCGGTGGCGTTGGGCAGGGCAGCGCAGACGTTGCCGCAGGCGCCGCAGTTCTTGCCGTCCTTGGTGGTGGCGGTCTCGCAGCCGTCGGCGTACTGCTTGTTGCAGTCGGCGAATCCGGCGTAGCAGGACTTGACGGTGCAGCCGCCCTGGCAGGCACCCTCGCCGTTGGCGACGTCGCAGAACTTGCCGCACATCCCGCAGTTGCTGGGGTCGTTCTGCAGCGCCGCCTCGCAGCCGTCGGAGGGATCGGTGTTGCAGTCGAAGTAGTTGCCGATGCAGCTGGCGACGGTGCACATCGACATGACGCAGGCGATGTTGGCGTGGACCAGGACGCCGTTCGGGCAGGCCTTGCCGCACGCGCCGCAGTGGGCCGGGTTCTTGGCCGGGTCGACGCAGGTGCCGCCGCAGCAGGTGCTGCTGATGCCGCACGCCGTGTTGCACATCCCGCAGTTGTTCGCGTCGGTCTTGACGTCGATGCAGACGTGGCCGCAGCAGACCATCCCGGGGCAGTCTCCGTTCAGCTTGCAGCCGGGAAAGCAGTCGTAGCTGCCGTTGGTGGCGAGGCAGTAGCTGTTCTTCGGGCAGGTGTCGTTCTTGGGGAGGCAGGGGACGCACAGGCCGGTCATCGGGTCGCAGGCCGGGGTGGGATCCTTGCAACTCATGCCGTTGCAGAATCCGGTCAGGTCGGCGGACGGGGCCAGGTCGGCTGGCCGGACGGCGAGGTCGACAACCGTCGCTGCGAAGTCGCCCGGAGGCGCCGCGAGATCGGCCACCGCGATGGGGCCAGGTGGGGTCGGGTTGCCGGGACAGGCGGCGAGGGCGAGAAAGAGGAAGGCCAAGGTCCTGCGCATGATGGCACGATACCAGAATTCGCCATGGCCCCGGCCTTGACCTACAATGCGCGCGTGATCCGTCAGGGCGCCCCGGTGGGGGTCTAGGTATGGACGAGCATCTCGGTGCCGTGCTCGTCGAGACCTATCGCATCGATCGCCTGATCGGCGAAGGCGGGATGGGCAGGGTGTACGAGGCGACGCACCTGCGCCTGCCGAAGCGCTTCGCGGTGAAGATGCTGAACGTCTCGATGCTCGGCAACCTGGAGGCGCTCTTGCGCTTCCGGCGCGAGGCGGAGATCGTCGCCACGCTCGAGCACCCGAACATCGTCACCCTGTTCGATTACAACCTCACCGACGATGGCGTGCCGTACGTGGTGCTCGAGTACCTCGACGGCGAGCACCTCGGGAAGCGGATCGCGCGCGGCAAGCTGGGCGTCTCGGGAGCGATGCGGATCCTGGTGCCGGTGGCGCAGGCGCTGCACTTCGCCCACACCCGCGAGATCGTCCACCGCGACCTCAAGCCCGAGAACATCCTGCTCCTCAAGAGCGACTCGGTGAAGGTGGTCGACTTCGGGATCGCCAAGATCCGCGGCGGGATGGAGCTGACCGGGGTCAACACGATCCTCGGGACGGTGCCCTACATGGCGCCCGAGCAGCTGATGGGCGGGCCGATCGATGCGCGGACCGATCAGTTCGCGCTGGCGTCGATCACCTACGAGATGCTGACCGGCGAGATGGCCTTCGGCGCGACCAATGTGCCGGCGGCGGCGGCGCGGGTGGCGCACCACCATCCCCCGCAAATCGAGGGTGTGCCCGAGGCGGTCAACCGGGCGCTCACGCGCGCCTTCAGCAAGAAGGCGGACGAGCGCTTCCCGTCGGTGGATGCGTTCCTGAAGGAGATCATCGCGGCGGCGTCGGAGCGCGGGGCGGTGGTGCCGGAAGTGGCGGTCGACGACGACGGGCTGCCCGAGCTGCCGGGCGAGGCGACGTCGATCACCCGGCCGACGCCGGCCCCGACGATGGCCTCCGGCGACGAGGATCCCGACGACCAGGTGGCGGAGCCGCCGTGGCGGTGGCGCAAGTCGCAGATCACCGACAAGACGCCGCCGCCGATGTTGACCGGGGAGGACGATCGCAAGGCGGCCCGGGTGATCGTCGATGATCCCGATTCGACCATCGACCAGCCCTCCCCGGTGAGCGGCTGGGCGATGGGGCCGGGCACGGCGGCGAGGGAGGGTCTGCCGACGCCGGACCTCGACTGGGACGACGCGACGGCGCAGGTGGAGGCGGTCGCCCCGGCCCAGCGCGAAGACCCGATGTTCCAGATCGCGCGGGCGCAGGCACCGGGAGCGCAGTCACAAGCCCAGCCGCAGCCGAGGCCGCAGGCCCAGCCTCAGCCGCAGCAGGTGGTCGTCGCCGGGGAGGGCGGGCTCTTTCGTCCCGAGCCGACCGCGATCACCGCGCGTCCGCAGGCGCAACCGCAGCCGCAACCGCAGCCCTACGTGCCGCCGCAGGCGCCGTCCTCCGGGAGCGCAGCGACGGTGCTCCATCCGATCATCTCCGACCCGCCGCCGCCCGGTTTCGATCCGGATCTCGAGGAGCCGGGCTCGCTCACCGGCGTCAGCCTCGGGCGGGCGGTTCTGATCCTGCTGATCGTCGCGGTGCTCGCAGGCGGCGGCGCGGCGATCTGGATCTTCTCGCACCGCTGATTTCGTTTCCGTTCCCGTTTCCGTTCCCGTTCCCGTTCCCGTTCCCGTTCCCGTTCCCGTTCCCGTTTCCGTTTCCGTTCCCGTTGCTGAGCACTAGCCACATTTCTGGCCAGCGACGGTAGGACGTGATCTAAGGTGTGGATGAACACCCCACCATGCGCGTTCCGGGCTGAGCAGGAGTTTGGATCGGCACGGCTGGGGGATG
>SHYY01000252.1 GCA_009692555.1 Myxococcales bacterium | reverse complement strand
GATGCCCCCTACATCGCCGAGGGAGCGGGCCGGTTCGGAGCGCCGGATGGCGCCCGCTTCTACAGCATCGCCCGGGGCTCCGCGATGGAGTGCAAGGCGATCGTGGATGCCTTTGCGGTCCTGCAACTCGCCGAGGAAGACACTCCGCGACAGGCCATGGAGTTACTGACCCGCATCGTGGAGATGCTCACGCGCTTGTGCCGGAGAGCTGATCCCCCGCGCGCGAGTGCCCCTGAATCGACTACGACTACGACTACGACTACGACTACGACTCCGTGAGCGGAGGGACCCCCTTCTCCGTTAAGCACCCACCGGCACCGAAAGGCTTGACAGCGCGGAAGAACGGGCCATTGATGGAGCCGTGACCGACCGGCCTGTGTTGCACGCGCACGCGCAGCCCGACATGGAGCGGCTCAAGGGGCGCTGGTCGGACTATCTCCGTCGGCACGGGCTGAAGACGACCCAGCAGCGCGAGCTGATCGTCGAGCAGTTCCTCAAGCTCACCGGGCACATCGCGATCGAAGAGCTGCTGGCGCGGGTGCGGAAGCGCAACCCGAAAGTGGGCTACGCGACGGTCTACCGCACGCTCAAGCTGCTCACCGAGTGCGGCCTCGCGGCGACGCGCCAGTTCGGCGACGGGCAGACGCGCTACGAGGTGGCCGACGACATCGCGCACCACCACGACCACCTGATCTGCGTGCAGTGCAGCCTGATCCTCGAGTTCGAGAACGCGGAGATCGAGCAGCTGCAGGACGAGGTGGCGGCGAACCTGGGCGGCTTCAAGGTGGTGCGGCACAAGCTGGAGCTGTACGGGCTGTGTCCGAAGGCGATGGGTCAGAAGGGCGGCTACTGCCCGAACGAGAGCTGAGAGCCCGTGAGCAGGTTCGGGCGCTGCGATTTGCGCGCGCGGGGGCGGGCCACGGGTTGACAAGCGGCGCGCGGGATCGTACCTGATCCCTCATCTTGAAAACCGTTATCAATTTCATCCTGGGGGTGTTGCTCGTCGCTGAAGGGCGCGCCGGAGCCGCTGCCGACGACCTCCAGCGGCTCGCCTCGCTGGTCGACTACATCGCCGCCGACTACCCGGGCGCGGTGCAGGCCGGGAGGGTGATCGCGGCGACGGAGTACGAGGAGCAGCGCGCGCTGCTCGGGGATGCGCGCAAGCTGGCCGAGGGGCTCTCGGCGCCGGCGGTGATCGACGCGATCGGGCGGATCGAGCGCACCGTGAACGCGAAGGGGCCGGCCGAGGAGGTCACCGCGGCCTGTCGCGAGGTGCGCGGGCGGCTGGTGGAGGAGCTCGGGCTGGTGATGGCCCCGACGGCGCCCCCGTCGGAGCAGCGGGCGCGGCTCCTGTACGGCCAGGCGTGCGCGAAGTGCCACGGGGAGAATGGCGACGCCGACACCGAGGAGGCGCGCAAGCTCGACCCGCGCCCGGCCTCGTTCCGCGACGGGGAGCGGATGGCGCGCGTGTCCCCGCAGCTCGCCTACCACGCGCTCACCTTCGGTGTGAAGGGCACCGGGATGGCCTCCTTCGACAGCCTCCCCGCGTCCGATCGGTGGAGCCTCGCGTTTCACGTCGTCGCGCTGCGCCACGATCGGGCCGATGGCGCCGCGGGAGCGCGGGCCTTCGCCGCCGCGCGGGTGGCGCTCACCCCCACCGCCTCGCGCCTCGCCGCGCTCTCCGACGGGGAGATCGAGGCGCTGCTGTCGCCGTCGCTGGGGGCGGCGGCGGATCGGGCGTCGGCGATCGCCTGGCTGCGGCGGGGCGCGAGCTTCGCGGCGGCGCCGGGCGGGATGTACGGCGAGGCGCGGCGGCAGCTGGCCGGCCTGACCGGGAGCGAGCGTGCGCGCTGGCACGATGTCTCGGTCGGCGCCTACCTGGAGGGGTTCGAGCCGCACGAGGCGTCGCTGCGGGCGCGCGACCGGGCCCTGGCGCAGCGGGTCGAGCTGGCCTTCCTCGATCTGCGGCGCGCGATCGACGACGGCGCGGGCGAGGAGGACGTCCGCCATCGCACGGCGTCGATCCTCCTGCTGCTCGATCGCGCCGAGGAGCGGCCGGCCGGACCGTCGGTGGCGTTCGTCGCCGCGCTGACCATCGCGCTCCGGGAGGGGCTCGAGGCGGCGCTGCTGATCGCCGCGCTGCTCGCGTTCCTGCGCAAGAGCGGCCAGGCCGAGCGCGCGCGGCTGGTGCATCTCGGGTGGCTGGCGGCGATCCCGCTCGGCCTCGGGTCGTGGTGGATCGCGGGAGCGCTCGTCGGTGGCGCGCGCCGCGAGCTGGTGGAGGCGGTGATCACCCTGCTCGCCGCGCTGATGATCCTGCTGGTGAGCCACTGGGTGCTGGGGCGGCACGAGGCGAAGCAGTGGGTCGGCTTCCTCGGGCGGCGCGTGATGGCGCTCGCCCCCGGGCAGAGCGGGTGGCCGCTGTTCGGGCTGGCCTTCATCGCCGCCGGGCGCGAGGCGTTCGAGGTGGTGCTGTTCTATCGCGCCCTGCTGCTCGACGCGGTGGGCGAGGCGAGGGCGGTGGCGGCCGGAGCTGCCGTCGGCGTGGTGGCGATCGCTGCGGTGGTGCTGATCGTCGGTCGGCTCGGGCGGCGGCTCAATCCCCGGCCGGTGATGCTCGCGTCGAGCGTGCTCCTGGCGGCGCTGGCGGTGGCGCTGGTGGGACGCGGGGTGCGCGCGCTGCAGGAGGGCGGCTTCGTGACGCTCACTCCGGTGGGGCTGCCGGACCTGTCGGTGATCGGGCTCTACCCGAGCCTGCAGGGGCTCATCGCGCAGGCTGTGACGCTGGCGGCGATCTTCGCCCCGTCGCTGGTGGCGCGGCTGCAGGCGGCCTCGCGCAAAGGGACGGCGAAGCGGCAGGAGGCGTAGCCCAATCAGGGCGCCGCGATCCGTTGCAGCGCGGCGGCGAGGATCGTGGCGTGGTCGAAGGCGAGCTGCGGCGCGGCGCCGGATTCACCCGCGGCCGGGAGGAGGGCCACCGCGGCACCTTCCTCCTGTTCCACCTCGAGCCAGGCGAGCTCGAGGGCCGGCCCCGACCGCGCCCCCGGCGGTGGGAGCGACCTCTCGATCCGGGCGAGAAAGGCGACGCCGATCACTCGCATGCGCGGGTCGCGGCCCGGCTCGCCGAAGGCGCCCAGCTGCGCGAACGGGATCGGCGCTTCGATCCCGGTCTTCTCGCGCAGCACGCGGCGCGCGGCATCCTCCAGCCCTTCGTCGAGGCCGAGGAAGCCGCCGGGGAGCGCCCAGAAGCCGGCGAAGGGCGGGTTCGGTCGCCGCAGCAGCAGCACGCGCGGCCGCGCCGTGGGGCCGGTCGCGAGCAGCACCACGTCGACGGTGACGGAGGGCCTCGCGTAGGCGGCCGGGTGGTAGCTGTCGAGGAACGGCGCGTCCTCCTGGCGCACCGGACCCGTGGGCCGGCCCTCGAGGTGCCCCTCGACCTGGTCGGCGAGCACCTCGGCCGAGGCCTGGCGCGCTGCCGGGTCGATCGCGAGCGCCATCACGCAGATCTCGCTCAGACGGGGCGCGATCGCACCGTCGAGGAGAAGCGGTGGAAGCACGGCGACGCCCCGCTGGAGCTGCGAGACGATCGTCTGCGTCGACCCGACGCGGGCGCGGCGCCCGGTCAGAAGCTCGTAGAGGATCGCCCCGAGCGCGTGGACATCCGCGGGTGGACCGATCGGGCCGCCGGCCGCCTGCTCGGGAGCCATATACATCGGTGTGCCGAGGAGCAGCCCGCTGACCGTTTCGCCGCCTCCCGCGAGCGCGATCGGCGGCTCCGGGTCCGGCGGATGGTGTGAAAGGTCGACGCCATCGACCCGCTTGGCCAGGCCCCAGTCCATGAGGTGGACCTCGCCGAAGCGGCCGACCATCACGTTCATTGGCTTCAGATCGCGATGGATCACTCCGCGCTCGTGCGCGTAGGCGACCGCCCGGCAGATCTGGACGAACACCTGGAGGAGCCGGAACGGAGTCCACTCCGCGGGGCGCTGGTCGATGATCGCGGCGAGGGTGCGGCCGCGGACCAGCTTCATCGCGTAGTAGGGGGTTCCCTCCGGCGTGACCCCGACGTCATAGACCGGGATGATCGCGGGATGCTGGAGCTGGGCGGTGACCTGCGCCTCGACGACAAACCGATCGATCACCTCGCGACCCGCGGCCAGCTCGGCGCGGATGATCTTGAGCGCCACGCAGCGCCGCAGGTCCGGGTCGTAGGCGCGGAAAACCACGCCCATGCCGCCGCGGCCGATCTCCTCGCCGATCGCGTAGCGCCCAAGGGTGGGCCCGCCGGCGCGGAACGGCCCGCCTTCGGTGGCGAGGTCGATCGGCGCGCCGCCGGCCGGAAGGGTCTCGGGCCACGGCCGGGCGAGGGTCGGCTGAACCTCAACGACCCGCCGAAGGCGGCTCCACAGCGTCCCCTGGGTGTTCGGGGACTCGTCGCCGGTCGGTCCGGCTCCCTGCCCGCCCTCGCCGCTCTTGTTCATTCCGGCACCCTCCTGCCGGCAGTCTAGATCGCCCGGGGCCTGACGTCACAACGCCGTCGGCCTGTTCTGGTACAGCGACGTCTTCGGCGCCTGCCAGACGGTGTTCGAGGGATCCAAGGACGGCGCGGGTGCGATCACCAACTTGAGCGCGCTCGGCCAGGTCGGCCCGAATCGCTTTCCCGTCCAGAACTACAACAATCGCGGCATGGGCGAATACCAGAATGGCGCTCTCTACGGCTCGCCCGATGGGAACCTCTATCCGATGTGGATGCAGGGCATTCCCACCACCTCGTCGTGCATCTCGTGCGTGACGCCCGATGGCACGAACTGGAACTTCATTCCGATGACCACACAGGTGATCCCATGACGCGCATGCTCCTGACGTCGCTCCTGCTCCTCTGCGCCTGCGCGGGCGGCCCGCCCGACTCCCATGTCGTGCCGACCGCCGCCACCGTCGAGAAGGCGCCCGTCGCAGCGGCCACCGCGAAGGCGATCGGCGAGCCGCTGGCGACCCCGCGGGAGCTGCGCACCGAGATCCAGGACGTGCCCGACCATGGCTGCGACGCGCTCCACACCCAGCCGCTCGCGCTCCCGGCGGACTGGGCGATCGCCGCACGCTCCCGCGCCGACGTGCGCGCGACGAATTGCTCCACGGTGAATGCGCGACCCCGACGATCGACTGGGACGCCTGCCACCCGCAGCGCGGCATGACCCTTTGCCACGGCGGGCGCTGGACCGTCCTGTGCGAATCGGACGGCGATTGTCCGACGCTCACGCGCTGCTCCTGGGAGGGCGTGGCGGGCGCCCGTCCGCGCGATCGCGACCCCGGCGACTTCGGCCGCTGCGAGCGCGTCTGCCGGACCAGCGCCGATTGCGGCGACTTCGGCCTGGGCTGCGATGGCGCGATCGGGCTGTGCGCGCCGTCGGCGCCCGCGGGTCGCGAAGGGGGGCAGGAGTTCGAGGGAGCGAGGAGCCCGGCGCAGGGGGCGAGGGGCGTCCGAGGGCGGCCCAACCGTCACGGCGGCGGCGCGGGCCGCGGCGCTGCGAGACCCGCGCGCTGACCGATCTCGGGCCGGCCGGAGCTCGCGCCGTCCGGGGCAATCTCTTGCGCGTCGCACGGGGCGAAGCAGCGGTTGGGCCGTTCAGACCGCTGCTGCCTCGGTGTCCGGAAGGGGCTCGGCGACGAGCGGGGCATCGATGGGAGACTCCGCCGCGGTTCGCGCGGCCGGGCGTTTGAGGGTGCGCAGCGATGGGAGGTCGAAGAGATCGGTGTCTTCGGCGGCCCACAGGGCGAGGCGCGCGTGGCGGATCTCCGACGGCGGAGGGCCGCCGAGGAGGGACTCGATCACTTCGCTGGCCTTGGCGCTGCCGTCGCCGAGGATGCGGACGCGGCTGAGGAGGATGGCGCCTGCGGGCCAGTCGAGCTGGGTGCGGAGCAAGGCGGCCTCGGGCTCCTCGGCGAACCGGCAGGTGACGAGGAAGCGCGCGACATCGATGATCTTGACCTCGCCCTTGTGCATGCGCTCCACCGTCGCTGGTACGCGCGTCGGATCGATCGCGAGACCGGCCGGGAGCAGGGCGGCGTAGTCCCCGGCGCAGAGGACGCGAGCGATCCCGGGATCGTGCTCGTCGAGGCGGGCCACCTGCTCGATCCGGATCCCCTCGGGCGACGCGGCGCGCATGCGCGAGAGCACCGCGGCCTCGCCGGGATCGCCGTCGAGGCGCACATCGACCAGCTCAGCCAGCGCGGCGATGCCGAGGCCGAGCGCCGGGCCGAAGATCAGGTCGGGGTGCGGGTGGAAGCCGCGCGAGTAGATCACCGGCAGCTCCGCCCGTCGGAGGAGGCGCTGGAGCATGCGCGAGGTGTCGAGGTGCGAGGTGTAGGCGGCGCGGGCGAGCTTGGTGTAGCGCACCCGGTAGCGCGTGCCCGCCCCCTGCACGAACGCCGGCTTGGGGTGGCAGCGACGGCGCTCCTTGGGAATCGCGGGCGCGATGAAGCGCGGCGGCTCGGGCGCCTCACCGGACGGCGAAAGGCCGCCCGCGTCGGGCTTGTGGGCGTCGAGCTTGCGGAGATAGACCAGGCGCTCCTCGCGCATCTTGGTCAGATCGCAGGCCACGCCGCAGTCGTAGCAGACCAGCTTTCGCCCGTCGGCCAGCGCGTCCTCGATCGTGGTGTGATGGAGGAGGGTCTTGTAGGGCTTCCCACAGGGGTGTGAGAGGCGATCCTTCAGTGCGCGGCGGTATTCCCAGGCCAGGAAGCCCTCGGCGAGGCCGACGTCGATGTGGTCCCACGGGAGGCGCGCGTCGACGGGGATCGTGCCGAGGTAGAGCGTGGTGTCGATGCGGTGCTTCGCCAGCGCCTCCTGCCAGATCGCGATCTTGAGGTGCTCGTCCCAGCCATCGAAGCGGGCGCCGCCGCGCCAGGCGTCCTCGAGGACGTCGCACAGCCGGCGATCGCCGCGCGCGAAGATCCCCTCCACCCACGAGGAGGTCGGCTCGTGCCACTTGAGGTCGACCCGCTCGGCGCGCGAGGTCTCCTTCAAGATCTTCTGCTTCCTGCGGATCTCGTCGACGGTGTCCATCGCGCACCACTGGAACGGCGTGTGCGGCTTCGGGACGTGCGAGGACACCGAGACGGTGACATCGGCGTCGCGCC
>SHYY01000040.1 GCA_009692555.1 Myxococcales bacterium | reverse complement strand
CCGCACGGTTGAGCTCTTCGGTGAGAAACGAGTTCCCCCTGGGGGCGCTCGTCGCGATCTGCGACGCAAGGGCGAGGAGCTCGATGGCGCGGCGATAGACGTCGAGCTTCTGGTCGGCCAGCAGGGGCATCCTCCTGTGGGGCCAGGGGGGTCGGTTGGCAGGAGGAATTTGTTGCGGGAGGAAGTTCGATCGCCGTCGCTGCGGACGGGACGACTACGACTACGACTACGACTACGACTACGTGACGAGCAAGAGCCAGCAAGAGGGCCCCCTCCGCTGTTAAGCACCCCCGGCGTGGGGTGGGGTTGGACGGGTCGGAATGGCGCTACAGTGGCGCGATGCTCTCTGACCTGTCGGTCTCCCTCGATGATGTGCGCGCCGCGGCGACGCGGATTGCCCCGCATGTGCGGCGCACGCCTTCGCTCCCCTGGACCTGTCGCATCGCGTCGGTTGGGCCGGTTCTCGACAGGCGGCGGGTGACCTTGAAGCTCGAGCACCTCCAGGTCGGCGGGTCGTTCAAGGCGCGGGGTGCGGTCAATCGACTCGCGCTGGCGGGACCTGATGCGCTCGCGCGCGGGGTGATCACCGCCTCGGGAGGCAATCACGGGCTCGGGGTGGCGTGGGCGGCCTCGCGGTTCGGGGCGCGGGCTTCGGTTTTCTTGCCCGAGCGCGCCCCGGCGTCGACGGAGCGGCGGCTGCAGGCGATGGGCGCCGAGACGGTGCGGCGCGGCGCGGCGTGGGACGATGCGTGGCGGCTCGCCGAGCAGGCGGCGGTGGAGAGTGGCGGGCTGCTGGTTCACCCGTTCGAGGATCCGGCGGTGATCGCCGGGCAGGGGACGGTGGGACTCGAACTCTGCGAGGACGCGCCCGACCTGGACGTCTTGTTCGTGGCAGTCGGTGGGGGCGGGCTGATCGCGGGGGCGGGGCTCGCGGCCAAGGCGCTCCGCCCGTCGCTGCGGCTGGTGGCGGTGGAGCCGATCGGGGCGCCGTCGCTCAGCGTGTCGCTCGACGCGGGAAGGGTGGTGGAGCTGGCGGAGGTGCGGACCATCGCGGGGACCCTCGCCCCGCGCGCGATCGGGCCGACCACGCTCGCCTTCGCGCAGGCGCTGGTCGACGAGGTGGTGCTGGTCAGCGACGACGAGATGCGGGCGGCGATGCGGCTGCTGTGGGATGAGCTCCGGCTGCTGGTGGAGCCGGCGGGGGCGGCGGCGCTGGCGGCGCTGGTGAGTGGCCGGGTGAAGCTTGCTGCAGCGCAGCACGTGGGGGTGCTGGTCTGCGGGGCGAACCTGGACGTGGAGGCGATCCTGGGCGGGTGAGGCTAGTGTCCCGACACAGAAAAAGCTTGGACAACAACGGCCCGCTCTTGGAGTCCTCGCTCGACGGTGAAGTTCACGGGAAGGGCCTCCGAATTATGCAACGAACTTCGGTGTCGGGAGGCTAGTGCTAGTCCATCGCTTCCGACTCTTCACCCTCCTGTTCGTCGTCGCTCTGCGGGGGCATGCCTCCGTCGGGCGGCGCGTGGTGCGGACGGAGCGGCATGCGCGGATCGGGCGGGCGCGGAGGCGCGGTCGCGGCGGCTTGCTGCGCCGCAGCAAAAAGGGAGGCGACCTGGTCCGGAGGGGCGACGATCTCGCCGCGGCGGAGCTTCAGCGTGAAGCCCTGGAGCGGGGCGGCGAGGTAGGGCTTCGGGAGATCGAGCACGCACCGGATGGCGCGGCCGGCGGGCTCGCAGCGGGCGGCCAGCGCGATGAAGTGGCGGTCGCGCTGATCGTGGAAGGTGAACAGGCGAGCGTCCGGCGCATGGGCCACGCCAGCGACGAGAACCACCGCTTGCGCCGTGGCGAGATCGAGCGATTCGAGGATGAGCGCGGGTGAGCCCTGCGGCTTGACCAGGGCTTTTTGCGGGGGCGCGCGACGCTTCTTCTTTTTCTTTCCCGAAGCGGGAGAGGCGATCAGCGCCGCGAGCGCGAGGAGGAGGAGCGTCCGCTTCAAGGGCTCAGTCGTAGTACTCGGTGCCGAGGTGGGTGATGAGCTCCTCGCCCCGCAGGTGGCGCAGCGTGTTCTTGAGCTTCATGAGCTGGATGAAGAGGTCGTGCTCGGGGTAGAGGCCGGGCGCGGTCATCGGGCTCTTGAAGTAGAACGAGAGCCACTCCTGGATCCCGTGCATCCCGCAGCGCTGGGCGAGGTCCATGAAGAGGGCGAGATCGAGGACGATCGGCGCGGCGAGGATCGAATCCCGGCACAGGAAGTCGATCTTGATCTGCATCTTGTAGCCGAGCCATCCGAAGATATCGATGTTGTCCCAGCCCTCCTTGTTGTCACCGCGCGGCGGGTAGTAGTTGATCCGCACGACGTGGCACATGTCCTTGTAGAGGTCGGGGTAGAGGTCGGGCTGGAGGATGTGCTCGAGCACGCCCAGCTTCGAGACCTCCTTCGACTTGAACGACTCGGGATCGTCGAGCACCTCGCCGTCGCGGTTGCCGAGGATGTTGGTGGAGTACCAGCCCTCGACGCCGAGGTAGCGCGCCTTGAAGCCGGGCGCGAGGATGGTCTTCATCAGCGTCTGGCCGGTCTTGAAGTCCTTGCCGCAGATCGGGATCTGGCGCTGCTTCGCCAGCTCGTGGATCGCGGGAAAATCGACCGAGAGGTTGGGCGCGCCGTTGGCGTAGGGGACGCCCGACTTCAGGCAGGCGTAGGCGTAGATCGCCGACGGAGCGATGTTCTCGTCGCTCTTCGCGAGGCCCGCCTCGAACTTCGCCAGCGTCGAGTGGACCTCGCTCGGCTCGCGGTAGACCTCGGTCGAGCCGCACCACACGGCGACCACCCGGTCGAGACCGTGCGCGCGCTTGAACTCGGCGATGTCAGCGCAAAGCTGCTCGGCGTAGTCCATCTTCGACGTGCCGGTCTTGATGTAGGTGCCCGAGAGCTTCTTCACGTACGACTGCTCGAAGACGCCGCGCATCGGCTTCACCGACTCGAGGAAGCCCTTCTCGCGATCGAGGTCGTCGCGGGTGAGGACGCCGGCGTGCTTGGCCGACTCGAAGGCGTTCTCCTCGAAGATGTCCCAGCCGCCGAAGACGAGATCGTCGAGCCCGGCGAGGGGGACGAAGTCGGTGACCTTCGGCGAGCGGTTCTCGGTGCGCTTGCCGAGGCGGATCGTGCCCATCTGGGTGAGCGACCCGATCGGCTTGGCGTGGCCACGGCGGATCGCTTCGACGCCCGCGATGAACGTGGTGGCGACCGCCCCCATCCCGGGGAGCAGCACCCCGAGCTTGCCGTTCGCCGGTCGGATATCGGTACCCTTCTTCGTGGACATTGGCTCCTCCTGCGCTGCGCAGCAAAGTGCATCGCGCGGCGCGCACCTTAGGCCCGCAAGTGCCGCGAGATCAACAGATAAGGAACCCTGAGAGGGTTCCTTGCCTCCCGCGAAGAGCACCGCCAGGCAAAGCCCGGCGGCGCTCACGCGATCGAAGCGTCGGTGGACGGGAGTGGGTAGCAAGGGAGGGGCCGGGCGGAGGGTGGTGAAGATCGAACCGATCGGGCCCGCGCGAGGTCTAAAGGCCAACCCCGACGGAGGTGAGCATCGAGAGGTACCACTGGCGGCCGTGGTCGTCGGGCATCCACTGCGCGGAGGCGCGCACCAGCACGCGCGTGCGACGGGCCATCCAGTTGCGCGAGTCGATCCACGGCGTGAGCAGGAGGCCGCCGCCAAGCTCGGCGCCGAAGCGGTGATGGAGGCCGAAGTCGCTGCTGCCGAGCGCACTCTCGAGGGGGTGCGCGATCCAGGTGCTCGTCGGCGCTTCGTGCATGTGGGCGAACGCGAGGTTGGCGATCACGCGCACCTTGCGCGACGGGGAGCGGTAGAGATCGATCCGCGCGCCGAAGCAGAGGCGGATCGCGAAGTCGGCGTCGGCCTCCCGGAACTGGTCGTTCCACTCGCCGCTCAGCCACGCTCCGATCCGCCAGAAGAGGTGGCGGTCGATGACCAGCGAGCCCATCGTATAGCCGACTTGCGCGCCGTTGCCGCCGTCGTGGGCGTTGCCGGCCGAGGCATAGCCCCCGCCGCCGCCGAGGTAGAGCCCACCGTCGGGGACGGGGGACAGGGCGGGCGCTGTGCGGGTGACCGTCGGGTTGCCTTCCGCGCGCTGCGCCATCGAGAAGCGCGGTGAGGAAACAGGCGATCAGGAGAAGCCGTACCGGCATCGGCCACCTCGTCGGTCGGTCCAGCGCCGCTTGGCAGCCGGCGTGCCGCGCGCCCGATGTGTTCACTTTCCGTCGCTGAGCGGTGCGAAGCGGCGTGCGCCTGTGAAGCGTTGTTCGCAGCGCCGTGAAGAGGCCGGGGCGCTCGCGTCAACGCTGCTTCGGCAGATCGCGCCACAGGTCGGCGATCCCGAGTTCGGCAGCCCAGCGCTCGACGTAGGCGCGATCGAGCGCCTCGCCCTGAACGTCGACCACGCCGCTCGCGTCCCTGAGTTGCAGATCGGACTCGCCGGCCTTGGCCCATTCCAGCTTGGCGAGGATCGTGTCCTCGGCGCTGGCGATGAAGACCTCGAGGTCGAGCAGGCGAGCTGGCGCGCGGCGCGCGAACTCCTCGCGGCTGAATGGCCGCTCCTTGCGGACGATCAGATCGGCCTTCCACCCGGTGGCGAGGTCGATGACGTTGAACATCGAGCGGCGGCGGAGGGCGTCCTCCGCGGCCTCCTCGCTCACGTAGTACTCGTCCTCGGGAAACAGGTCGAGCAGGGCGCGCAGCGAGGCGGTCGTCGGCGCGATCACGAGATCGATGTCGTGGGTTGTCCGCGGTACGCCATGGAAGGTGCTGGCGAAGGAGCCGACCAGCATGTAGGGGATGCCGGCCCGATCGAGCAGCGCCACGATCCGGCCGAGGAGGTCGCGCGCGCTCACGGCGCGAGAAGCTCGCGATCCGGCCAGGCGGTGCGAAAGACGGCGTCGCCGAGGAGGAGATGGAGGAGCGCCGAGGCCGCCTGCGCCTCGTCGTAGTCAGGGTGACGGGCGCGCACTCCCGCGAGGGCAATTGCGCGCGCGTCGTCGGACATCTCGAGGGCGAGTGCCAGCCTTCGCGGCCCGCCGATCCGGCGGTAGATGGCGATCCGTGCGCTGTGTGCCTCGGGGCGCGTGTCGCGTTCGATCACGAGGAGAATCTATCACGCCATGGAGTGCCCCGTGGCCCGTCCTCCGGCTGCTGCTCGGAAGCTGCCGACGGTCGCTCGGGTTGCGTCGCCCGGGGAAATCGCCGATTCTTCCGCCGATGCCCGATGCCTATCGAGGGGCCCGCGACCACATCGACGACGAGCTGCAGCGCGTCGCGCTGATCCTGAACCGACAGATCCAGGCGGCGTGGGAGCAGGGGATCCTGCCGCGGATCAAGGACGAGTTCTCGGGCACGTTCGTCTCGGGAGGCGAGGTGGGAGCGCTGCTCGTGGGCGGCCTCCCGGTCTCGGCGGACGGACAGTCGCGGATTGCCTTGATCGACGCCGCCCTCGCGACGTGGGGCGAGCGGATCGAGGATCGCCTGGCGGCCTCGCGCGCCGAGGGGGCGCCGCTGCCGTGGGACGCGCTGCGCTCGGCGTTTCGCCTCTCCGCGACGGAGCAGCAGGCGCTGTGGGTGCTGATCGCCGTCGAGATCAGCTCGCGCCACCGCCAGCTCGCGCGCTACCTGACCAACGACGCGGCGCGCGTCCACTCCGACGTCGGGCTGGTGGAGAACTGCGTCTACAGCGCCCCGTCGACGCGCGAGCTGTTGATCGAGGAGCTGGCCGCCGATGCGCCGCTGTTCCGCAACCGCATTCTCGAGCCGGTGGGCGGCAAGAGGAGCGCCGACGACTACCCGTTCCTGCTCCGTCCGCTGCGCGTGGCGACCCGGGTGATCGAGCTCGCCCACGGGCGGATGTCGCTCGACCGCGAGGTGGCGCAGTACGCCATGCTCGACGACTCGGCGCGCCCCACCGACGACTGGATCGGACCACGCGCGATCGTCGAGGAGATCCGCGGCCTGCTCCGCGAGGCGGCGAGCGCGGGGCGCAAAGGGGCGGCGCCGGCGACGCTGGTGCTGGTCGGCCCCGAGGGTGTGGGCAAGCGCTCGCTGTGCGGCGCGGTGGCGCAGGAGCTCGGCTGCCAGCTCCTGGTGGTACCGCTTCGCTCGCTGCCCGAGGAGCGGGAGGAGCTTCACCGGCTCGGGCGCGCGATCGCCCGCGAGGCGGTGCTGTTCCGGGCGATCCCGGTCCTGACCGGCTTCGAGTCGGTGGCCGAGGATCCGCGCGCGCTGCCGAAGCTCTCCGTCCTCGACGCGGCGCTCGCCGACTACCTCGGGCCACTGGTGGCCACCACCGGGGCGCGCGATGTGCGATTGCCGTCGCTGGCCCGCGGGGCGATCCGCCTCGATCTCGAGCTGCCGAGCGAGACCGATCGGGTGCAGATCTGGCTCCGCACCCTCGCCGCCTCGGGCTGTCCGGTCGACGATCAGGTCGACGTCGATCGGATCGCCGCGCGCTACCCGATCACCGGCGGCCTGATCGAGCGCGCCACCGCCGCCGCGGCCGCGATCGCCAGGGGGCGAGGCGGAGGGAACGGCGGGACGAGCCCCGAAGGAAAGATCACCGAGGCCGACACCCACGCCGGCCTGCGCGGCGTCCTCGACGAGAAGATGAGCGCGCTCGGCAGCCGCGTGACGCGCCGCCAGGCCTGGGAGGATCTCGTCGTGACGCCCGAGACCCTCGACGGGATCCGCGAGTTCATGGCGCGCTTGAAGCACCGCAAGCAGGTCTACGAGCAGTGGGGCTTCGCGCGCAAGCTCGCCAAGGGCCTCGGGGTGAGCGCGCTCTTTGCCGGCCCGCCCGGCACCGGCAAGACGATGGTCGCAGGCCTCATCTCGACCGAGCTCGGCCTCGATCTCTACCAGATCGATCTCTCGCGGATCGTCTCCAAGTTCGTCGGCGAGACCGAGAAGAACCTCGCCCAGGTGTTCGACGCCGCGGAGGCCGGGCACGCCATCCTGCTCTTCGACGAGGCCGATTCGCTGTTCGCCAAGCGGACGGAGGTGAAATCGTCGGTCGATCGCTACGCCAACCTCGAGGTGAACTACCTCCTCCAGCGGATGGAGCGCTTCGACGGGGTGACCATCCTCACCACCAACCTCGAATCGTCGATGGACACCGCGTTCAAGCGGCGCCTCTCGTTCCGGATCGACTTCCCGGCGCCCGAGGAGGACGAGCGGCTCAAGCTGTGGGGCGCGATGATCCCCGCGGAGGCCGAGGTCGGCGAGGAGATGGACTTCGAGGAGATGTCGCGCACCTACGAAATGTCCGGCGGCAACATCCGCAACGCGGTCTTGCGCGCCGCCTTCCTCGCGGCCGGCGAGGGCGAGTCGCTGACCATGGACCACCTGCGCCGCGCCGCGGATCTCGAGTACATCGCGATGGGCCGGGTGTTCTCCTCGTCGACCGTCGAGCGATGAGCGGAAAGAGAGACACGGAGTCGAACGGCGAGATCGAGCGGCTCCAGCGCGGTGACAGCGAGCTCGCGGAGCGCACCGGCGACGGGGGAGCGGGCGGAGGAGCGGCAGCCGAGCTGCACGCGCCGGTGGCCCATGCAGCGGTGGAGGCCCACGCGGAGGCGGTGCGGGCGAAGCGCGGCCCAAAGACCAAAGCGGCGCCCGGGGAGGCGCTGGAGGGGCTGAACGAGGAGCAGAAGTCGTTCGGCGGCGGGAGCGGACCTCTGGAAAAACGGACCGCAGCGACGGCCAGAGGGGGTCCGGCGGCGCCGCCTGGTGTCCCGGGTGGCCACTCCTGGAGCGCGCACGCCGGCCCCGAGGTCTACCGCGCCCGCCTGCCGCCGCTCGACGACGGCTACGTCTGGATCCGCCTGCCGCGAAAGGACTGAACGCGGCGGTCAGGGACGGCGGCAGAGTGCGCGCGGCGGGCCTCTCCCGGGCATCAGCCCGCGGCGATGGCGTGGGCGAGCGCGGCGGCCTCCTCGCGCGTGCGCCAGAGTACCAGCTCCCCGTCGAGGAGAGCGGCGCTGTGGCGACGCTCGGCGAGGGCGTCGCGGAGCAGGCGGACCGCGCCGGGCTGTTCGGGACGGGGGGCGCGCGCGATCCACTCGGGCAGGAGCGCGAGGTGGACGTCGCGGTCGTGCACCTCGCCGGTGAGCTCCTGGAGTTGCTTGAGACGCGCCAACGCGTCGGTGGCGGGAGCGCCGAGGGCCGACTCCACCAGCTCGAGGTCGTAGCGCGCCTTCTTGCCCGCGATGCGGAGCGCGTGGACGCCGGCGACATCGTCGGTGGTGAGGAGCGCCACGGCGCGGCGGCCGACCCGTCGCAGGCGACGGGCCACGGCGCGGCGCACCCGGGAGCCGCCGAGGGGCTCGGGGTAGCCCCCCTCACGGAGGTAGATCCGCAGCGGCGGCTCGAGATGCTGGTGGTACCGATCGGCCGCGGCGCGGGCGGCCGCTTCGAGGGGCGGGAGGAGGGCGCGGCGCTCATCGAGCAGCCACGCGATCCCGGGGCGCTCGTCGCGATCGGCGACCGCGCGCACCCGCTCCAGCCAGGCGACCTGCACGTCGATGTCGCGCACCCAGCCGAGCGCATCGCCGAGGGCCTTCACCCCCGGCTCCGCCTGGGCGAGCGGGCCGCCGAGCAGCCGGAGAGCGGCGCGCAGCCTGCGGGTGGCGACGCGGAGATCGTGCAGGTCCTCCGGGTCGGTGCGGAGGAGAGCGCGCTCGCGGTGGTGGGCCACCTCGTCGAGGCGCACCGCGAGGATCCGCGGCGCGGCGACGTCGACCGGCGTCTCCGCCGCGATCCCCGGGACCGGCCAGGCGCGGGCCATCTGGCTCAGCCCGCGGCGCGCGGAGCGGCCTGGATCTCGGCGTACACCCCGAAGTGGTCCGACGGGAAGACGCCGTTCTCCGGCCGATCGAGCACCACCCGCGCCGCCAGCGGCTCGCCGCGCAAGGCGCGATCGGGGCCGCGCACGAAGACGTAGTCGAGGCGCCGGTTCGGCTCGTGGACCAGCGCGGCGTAGGGGTTGGCGCGGGCAAACGTGTAGCCCGGACCGCCGTCGCCGGCGACGTGGAAGCAGTCGGCGAAGTAGACGCTCTTTCCGTTCAAGACGTGCCATCCGCGAAAGAAGCGAATTTCATCCGATTCGGGCTCGGCGTTGAAGTCGCCGAGGAGGATCGGCGGGAAGCCGGAGGTGGGCGCGGTGTCGCGGATGTGCCCGGCGATCGCCTCGACCTGGCGCAGCCGCACGAAGCCGTGGTGGAGCTTCCAGTTGAGGTGGGTGACGAAGAACGGCACCTTGCCGCAGGGGGCCTCGACGTCGACGTGCAAGAGCGCGCGGGTCTCGGCATCGTCGCCCGGCTCGGCGGGGAGGATCCAGCAGTTCCGGACGAGGATCGGGAAGCGCGAGAGCACGGCGTTGCCGAACTGGAGGCCGCCGCCGATGTGCCAGGCCGCGCCGAACGCGACGTGGTAACCGAGCCCCAGGGCGATCGCGGTGGCCTGATCCTCGGCGGAGGACTCGTGGTGGAGGACCTCCTGGAGGCCGATCAGATCGGGGGAGAGCGCGGCGATCTCGCGGCGGATGATGGCGAGCCGCTCCTCCCACGGGCCCTGCCGGTTCCAGATGTTGAGGGTGAGGACGCGCAGCGTTTCCACGGCGCGAACGCTAGCACAGGACGCTAGAGGACGATCGTCACCGGGTACTCGCCCGGTGCGATCGGGGCATCGGCCAGGGAGCGCGGCACCGCGATCCGTCCCTCGCGCTCGGGCAGCTCCACCATCGCCACGAAGTTCGGCACGCGATCATCGTCGCAGATCCGGAAGCAGTCGTCGAGCAGGGCGCGGTCGTCCCACGCGGCCGCGACCGCGCCCGCCCCGTCGTCGAGCAGCGTCTCGACCGCGATCGCGAGCGGCGCGCGGGAAGGGTCGCGCGGCTGGTGCCCGGGGTTGACGAGGATCGTCGCGCCGGCGATCCCGCGGGCGCGCGCCGCCGCCAGCAGGCGCCCGGCGTGGACCTCGGCGCCGCGGGCGAAGTTCGCCGGCACGACCAGGAGGTCGCAGCGCAGCGACGGGGGAGGCAGCCGGGTCAGCACCCACAGATCGGAGCAGACGAGGAAATGGGCGCTCACCACCTCGTCGCCGAGGTCGAGGCGGACCCGGTTCAGGCGAGCGTAGGGAGCGACGCCGATCCCGGGGCCAAAGGGCGCCTGCGAGCGCTCGAACGCCTGCGGAGTGAGCTTGGCCTGGGGGACGTGCACGTCCCCGTGGCGGGTCATCACCACCACCGCGTTGTGGCGCGCGGCGGGGTCGCGCCCGGGGAGGTCCTCGGTCAGGTCGGGCGGCAGGTTGAGCGTGGTGATCACCCCGATGCCGTGATCGCGTGCGAAGGTGAGCAGCGTGCCGAAGGCGATCGCGGAGTGGTGATTGGTCCACGCCACCAGCTCCGGCAGCACGCCGATCTCTCCCTCGTCGAGATCGTGCAGCCGCTCGAGCGCCTGGATCAGCAGCGACTCCTCGTCGCCGAGCTGGAGCGCGAGGGGGCGCAGGCGGGCGAGGCCGGAGATGGACATCCGGCGAGCTTAGCGCGGAACCGCCGGCTGTCCGGCCGAGATCCGGACATCGTCCGGCTGCCGGACAGGGACGCCGGACAGGCTCACCGATCGCCGCGGTGGGCGCGGCAGCGACGGGGGCACGCGACTTGCTCAAGAGGCGCGGCATGGAAAATCAAGCACTGCTCTCCGAACTGCACGAGGCGATCGAGCGTCTCGCCGACGCGGTGGTCGATCGACCGCCTGTCGCGCTCACCCTGCGGAGCCTCGCCAACGCGCTCCCGGAGGCGCGCCCGACGTCGGCGCGGAGGCCGCTCGTGCCGCGCGACCCGAGCGCGATCGAGCCGCTCCTCTGGCGCGCGCTCGTCGACGGGGTGATCGATGCGCGGCGGTTCGACGTGGTGATGGTGGCGCGGGCGCGCGCGGCCCGGGCGCTCGCCGATCGTGCGGCGTCCCGCCATGGATGAGCTCTTGCGCGACCTCGGGAGCGCGATCGATCGGCTCGCCGATACGCTCGCCGGCGATGAACCGCCCGTGGCGCGCGCGCTCCGTCGCTTCGCCGCGCGGCTCCCGGCGGCGCACCGGGCGATGGCGCGCGAGCGCCCCGGTCCCTACCGGGCGGAGGGGGTGATCGGGGCGGCGCTCCTCTGCTACTCGCCGCCGACCAGATCGCCGTCGGACTCGGAGTCGTCCAGCGGCGCGCCGGGGATCGCCGGATCGGGATCCGCGGGACGCGGACGCGGCCGATCGGCGCGCAGGTAGCCGAGCATCGACTGGACCATCCGCACCTGCGCCTGGCGGACCGCGTGCAGCGCGCGGTGGCGGAAGCCCTCGACGAAGATCGAGAAGATCAGCACCTCGCCGTCGTCGCCGACGTAGCCCGAGAGGGCCGAGACGCCGGAGAGGGTGCCGGTCTTGGCGCGCACCAGGCCGACGGCGTCGGTGCCGCGGAAGCGGTTGCGGATCGTGCCGTCGATCCCTCCCACCGCCAGCGACGAGAGGAACTCCGGCGCGACCGAGAGATCGAAGTACAGGTGGCGGAGGAGGCGGGTCAGCGCGGTCGGCTGGAGGCGGTTGGCGTGGGTCAGCCCGGAGCCGTTGACGATGGTGTAGGCGCTGCGCTCGACCCCCAGCGGCTCGAGCAGCCGGTCGACGGCGCGGATGCCCTTGGCCAGGGTGCCGGGGACACCGAACAGCTCGCCGCCCATGGTCTTGAAGATCGTGTCGGCGACGAAGTTGTTCGAGTCCTTGTTCGAGATCCGGCAGATCTCCGCCAGCGGCGACGAGGCGTGCTCGCCGAGCACCGGCGCGTCGCCGGAGAGGCCGCCCTGGCGGATCCCGCCGGCGATCGAGACCCCGAAGTCAATCAGCGCCCCGCGCAGCGTCGCGGCGGCGAAGAGTGATCCGTCGGAGAGGCGGCGCCGCACCACCGCGTCGCGGCGTGGGTTCACCCGGCCTTTCACGATCACCACCATCCGATCGGCCGAGTCGCGCCGCATGTCGAACTGGAGGCGGGTGCGCTTGTTGGCGACGGTGGTGACCCCGTTCTCGACGGTGAAGTAGTCGGAGAGGTAGGGCTGGACGTCGACCACCGCGGGGCGGCCCGGCTCGGTCGGGCGCACGCGCACGCCGTAGGTGTTGCGGTTCAAGATCAGCGCGTGCTCACCGACCGGGACGTCGGGGTGGGCGGGATCGCGGAACTTCCCGCTGGCGAGGATCGCGCCCTCGATCCGGGTGATCCCGAGGTCGGAGACGGAGCGCGCGAGGTCGGCCAGATCGGCGCTCGACAGCGACGGGTCTCCGGAGCCGCGCAGCTCGACGTCGCCGTGGACCACGCCCTCCGGATCGGGCAGCGGGCCGTGGAGCGTGGTCGGGTAGCGGTAGTCGCCGCCGAGGAGGGTGAGCGCGGCGGCAGTGGTGAGGATCTTGGTGTTGGAGGCCGGGTTGAAGAGCCGGTCGGCGTTGTGGGCGTAGAGGACATCCCCATCGCTGGCGGTGCGCACCTCGACCCCCACCCGGCTGCGGCGGAGCGGCGAGTCGCGGAGGGCGGCCTCGAGGCGCTCGCGGAGGACCTGGATCCGCTGCTCGTGCGGGGAGGAAGGATCCACCGCATCGCGCGGGGTGGTCGTCGCTGGCGGGGGCGGCTTCGGCGCGGGCCCGCGCGACTTCGCGAGGACCTTTCGCGAGAGGGCGGCGACGGCGCGCCCCGCCTTTCCGGATGCCTTCGCCGGTAGGGCACGCCGGACCGCGACCCGCGCGCGCGGCGGTTCCCTCGCGGCCGGCCGGGGAGCGGCGAGCGCGGTGCCGAGGCTACAGCACAGGAAGAGAGCGGGGAGCGAACGACGCATCGCCTTTCATTCTGAGGGGTTGCCGTCGCTGAAGCAAGATCGGCGCGGGGCGCCGAAGGGAAGGAGGAGCGCGTGCGGGGCGTGGAGGAGCGGTCGGTCGTCGAGCAGCAGGGCCTCGCCGTCGACGGTGACGGTGCTGGCGGACTCCACCGCCACGAGCAGGCGGGCGACCGCTTCGCGGGCCGCGGGCGCGAGGAGAGCGCGGGGGTGGCGATCCCGCGCGGTCGGCCAGGCGCGCTCGATGTGGACGCGGCGCCCGTCGAACCGACCGGTCAGCGAGAGCTGCACCTCCTCGAAGAGCAGCAGGCGGTGCGCGGCGAGCGCGGCGTCGATCCGGTCCACGAAGCGCTGGTGCTCGCAGCCGGCGGTGCAGGCGATCGGCGGGCGATCGGCGGGCGCCTCGCCGGCGCTCGCACCGTGGTGCTCGGCGATCCGTGCCGCCACGCGATCGGCGAACGCCAGCGACGGGGCGCAGGCGAACGAGCAGGGCAGCCAGGGCAGGTAGTGGAACACCGCGAGATCGATCACGTTCAGGCGCGGGGCAGGCGGCCCCGCGGTGGCTGCCAGGGCGCGCGCGTGAAGCACAGGGTTCACGCGGATCCCGACCGGCGTCGCGGCAAATGCTGCAACGCAGCAGGCGGGGTAGCCGAGCAAGCTGCCCAGGCCGACAGCGTCGTCGCTGCGCTCGCAGTCTGCGGCCGCGCGCAGGAGGTCAGGATCGCGTCCCACGAAGAGCGCCGTCCGCCCCGCGTGGCCGTGGGCGTGGGGCGCCTCCTCCACGGCGCTGAGGCCGTGCGCCGTGCAGCGCGCACGCGCCCGCGGCAGATCGCCCGGGTCGAGGAGCTGCCGGTAGAGCGGTTTCCAGCCACCGAAGAGGGCGATCTCCTCGGCCTGGCCGCTGCCGAAGGGGTAGTCGATCGCGCGCTCAGCGACGCGCGAGCGGGCCGACGCGAGGCGAGCCGGGTCTCCCTCGGGGAGCGCGGAGGCGAGCTCGTCCGGCGACGTGCAGCGCGGCGTCAACCGGGCGTCAGGTGGCTTGAGCGACCGGCAGCGGCGAGGCGCCGAGCACGCCCTCGAGGTCGAGCGGGGCGAACCCTTCGCTCTTGTTCGAGGCGTCGAGGAAGAGCAGGTAGGCCGCCACCTCGCGGCGGTCGTGGTGCCCCCCGTCGAGGAGCGCCTGGCCCGCCTCGCAGAGCTTCTCCTTCGCCACCGTGGTCATGAAGTCCGCGTCGGTGAGGCCGCCCTCGTGCTTGACGTCGATCGCGGTCAGGAACTCGGCCAGCATCGGGCGCCGACCGCGGGTCAGCCACTCGAAGAGCAGCGTCGCGGCGGTGGTGGTGAGCGGCTTCTCCGCGACCGCGCGCCACAGCCGGGCCGCCCAGTCGTCGTTGCGCTTTCGCGAGGAGGTGTGCGACGCGAGGCGCGTGGTCGGGATCTTCGCCTCCCGGAGCACCTTCTTCATCGTGTCGGTGGTCAACTCGTGGAAGATCACCTTCACCTTCTCTTCACCCAGGCGGCGACAGATCTCTTCGGGGCTCATCGACAGGGACCACCTCCGCGATTCGTCTATAATGGCGCTCCGTCGGAGTCAAGCGGACACGCGATGACTGAACCTGTTCAGAGAGAGCACGCAGCGGAACCGCCCTCTCCCTACGCGGCGGAGATCGAGCGGGCGCGGGCGTTCGCGCGCTGGATGGACCGGCTGATCGGCGTGCCCGGGAGCGACGTGGGGATCGGGCTGGACGCGGTGATCGGGCTGATCCCCGTCGGGGGTGACGTGATCGGTGGCGCCGCGTCGCTCTACCTGGTGGCGCTGGCAATGAAGGCGAAGGTGCCGGCGATCGTGATCGCGCGGATGCTCCTCAATATCGCGCTCGACGGTGTGCTCGGTCTCGTGCCCGCGGTGGGCGACCTCGTCGACGTGTTCTTCCAGTCGAACCTGGCCAACCTGAAGCTGATCGAGCAGCACGCCGGGGGCGGGAAGTCGACCCGCCGGGACTGGTTCATCGTCGGTGGCACGGCCCTCCTGGTGATGATCGTCTTCGCCGCGCCGATCGTCGCGATGATGCTGATCGGCTGGATGTTCTTCCGATGACGCGGGTCGGTTCGTGAGCTGGGATCCGGCGCAGTACGAGAAGTTCCGCGCGCAGCGGATGGAGCCTTTTTTCGACCTCGTCGCCTGGGTGCGACCGCGCCCCGGCATGAAGGTGATCGACCTCGGGTGCGGCACGGGGGAGCTCACCGCGCTGCTCGCCGAGCGGCTCCCGGGCGCGTCGGTGGAGGGGATCGACTCGTCGGACGAGATGCTCGCGCGGGCGGCGCCGCGGGCGAGCGCGCGGGTCACCTTCCGTCGCGCCGGTATCCTCGAGATCAGCGACTACGCGGCGTACGACCTGGTGTTCTCCCACGCGGCCTTCCAGTGGGTGCCTGACAACGAGCGGCTGATGGAGCGGATCCTTTTCGGACTGAAGGCGGGCGCGCAGATCGCGGTCCAGCTCCCCCGGAACGGGGATCACCCGTCGCACGCCATCGCCCACGAGGTGGCCGCGGAGGAGCCGTTTCGCGCCGCGCTGGGCGGCTTCGTGGGGCGGAGCCACGCTCTCTTGCTGGAGCGCTACGCCGAGCTGCTGCACCACCACGGCCTGCGCGAGCAGACCTGCATCGAGAAGATCTACGGCCACGAGCTCGCCTGCACCGGCGACGTCGTCGAGTGGGTGAAGGGCACCCTGCTCACCCCCTACCTCGCGCGCCTCGACGAGCCGGGCCAGGCGGCCTTCCTCGCCGCCTACCGCGCCCGCCTGATCGCGGTGCTCGGCGATCGCTCGCCCTATTTCTACCCGTTTCGCCGCCTGCTCTTCTCGGGCCGGAAGGGCTGAGCGTCGAAGGGTATTCAGTTACTCACCGGCCTGCGGCCGACCCGCCGCGCATGGAACCTGGTGTCTTTCAGGGCGCCACGGGCGCCCCGGCCGGAAGTCCGGCCGTGAGCCGGGAGGGGGACCTCAGCGGCTCCGCCGATGGGGGAGGGCGGCACGCCCTTTGTAGATGGCTAGAAAGGGACGAGCGCAGCGAGTTCCTTTCTAGTTCTGCTGGTGGATCACGGCGCTGCGGAGGAGCTCGGGGAACTGGGCGGGCGGGGCGATCTGGAGGTGCTCGCGGCCGACCACGTGGCGCAGGCTGTCGAGGAGCCACTGCAGCTTGGCCCGCTGCTCCTCGTCGAGGCCGGCGTCGTCGAGCTCGATCAGCGCCTCGATCGTGGCGCCGTTCTGGCGCGCGTAGGAGGCACAGGCGCCGATCGCGAAGCCGAGCGCGATCACCACCTCGGGGTCGCCGGCGTGGGCCACCTCCGAGGCGAGGAAGAGCTCGTCGCGGCGATGATCGACCCCGTCGCCGTGCTCCTCGGCCTCCTCGAGCTCGTCGGGGATCTCGCGGAGGAGGGCGTGGTAGCGGACCAGCGTGGACGCGCCATCCACCGACAGCTCGCGGGTGCCGGAGGTGGTTCTCGTGACGTGGATCAGGTGGCGCATCGGGGCTGCACGGGGGTCGCGGGAGCTTGCCACAGGTCTCCCTCGGTTGGTATAAGCCCTGGGAACCTGTTGGGGTAAGGCGCCGTAGCGAGGCTGCCGAGACCGAGGTCAGGCCTGGGCCCCCGCCGAAGGACGGGGAGGCCGCAGGCCGAAAAGTGACGACGACGACGGACTGCTTTCTGTAATCCGAGGAGGAGCGACGAAGCATGGCCGAATGGATCGGCGGCCGCAGTAGGCGCATTACCCCGACAGGCTCCTAGCGATGCCGCGCACGCCCGACTGCGCGTTGGAGTTCGAGGGTGAGTCGGTTTCTGCCGTCGCTGGCGAGCCGGTCGCGGTCAGCCTGTTCGCCGCGGGCGTGAAGGTGCTCTCGCGCTCGATCAAGTACCACCGGCCGCGCTCGTTCTTCTGCCTCGCCGGCCACTGCGGCGCCTGCCTGATGCGGATCGACGGGCAGCCCAACATCAAGGCCTGCCGCACCCTCGCCAGCGAAGGGATGAAGGTCGAGCGGCAGAACGCCTTTCCGTCGGGCGGGCTCGACGTGCTGGCGGCGGCGGACTTCTTCTTTCCGAAGGGGATGGACCACCACACGATGTTCACCGCACCGCGCGCCGTGAACACGCTGATGCAGAAGGTGGTGCGGCAGCTCGGGGGGCTCGGCAGGCTGCCCGATCCGTCGCCGGAACCGCAGGAGCTGCCGGCGGGCGAGCGACTGCGCGTGGACGTCGCCGTCGTGGGAGCGGGACCCGCGGGGCTCGCCGCGGCGATCGCCTGCGCCGCGCCGGGAAGGCGGGTGGTGGTGTTCGACGAGGGGGATCGCGCCGGAGGATCGCTGCTCTCGCACCCGGCACACGGGGTGGCGGCGGCGGATCGCCTGGCGGCGGAGGCGCGGGCGGCGGGCGTCGCGATCCGCTGCCGCGCCTCGGCGATCGCCTGGTATCCCGAGGACGAGGGCGGGCTGCTCGCGGTCGCCGAGCAGCCGGAGGGCGGGGGCCTGCCGCGGCTCGTGCGGGTGACCGCGGCGCGCTACGTCTACGCCACCGGCGGGTACGATGTGAACGCGCTGTTCGAGGACAATGACCGTCCGGGGATCTTCGCGGCGCGCGCGGTGGGGACGATGCTGATCCGCCACGGAGTGCTGGCGGGGGCGCGGCCGGTGGTGCTGGGCGACGGGCCGTACGCGGCGGCGCTGTGCGAGGCGCTCGCGGCGGCGGGCTGCAAGGTGATGCCGATCGATGGCGTGCGGGAGCGGGTGGTGGCAGCGCGCGGGCGCGCCTGGGTGAGCGGCGTCGACGTGCAGAGCGACGGCAAGACCGGGCCGGTGACGCGCAAGATCGCCTGCGACGCGGTGGCGGTGGCGACCCTCCCGGCACCGGCCTCGGAGCTGGCACGGCAGCATGGGGCGGAGGTGGCGTTCCGGCCGGAGGGCGGCGGCTTCGCGGTGCTCACCGACGGGAACGGGGCCACGCGCACGCCCGGGGTCCACGCCTGCGGGGACGTGTGCGGCTTCCGCGGGGTCCTGGCGGCACGGCTCCACGGGAGCGAGGTGGGCCGCGCGATCGCCCGCGCCTTCGCGCGTCCGGGCGAGGGAGCCTGAGGTGGCGGGCAAGGTGATCGTCTGCCGCTGCGAGGACGTGACGCAGAGCGATCTCGATCACGCCGTGGCGCTCGGCTACTCCCACCTCGAGGAGGCGAAGCGCTACACCGGGCTCGGCACCGGGCCCTGCCAGGGCAAGGAGTGCATGGTCGCCTGCGCGCTGTATCTCGCACTGGCGGCGGGTCGCCCACCGTCGGAGGTGCGCCCGTTCACGAGCCGTCCGCCGGTCGCCGCGATCGCGCTCGGGACGCTGGCGGGCCCGGACGATCCGGGCGAGGGCGGCGGGTGAGCGCCCCCACCACGGCAGGCCCGGTGACCGCGGGGCCTCCGAAGCGGGAGACCGAGGTGCTGATCGTCGGCGGCGGGATCATGGGCCTGGCGATCGCCTACCACCTCGCGCTGCGCGGGGTGAGCGACGTGGTGGTGCTCGAGCGCGGCTACCTCGCGGCGGGCGCGTCGGGGCGGAACGGCGGCGGGATCCGCATGCAGTGGTCGACGGAGATCAACGTCCTCTTGATGCTCGAGTCGGTGGAGCTGTGCAAGCGCTTCGCGGGCGAACTCGGGGTGAACGTGTGGCTGCGCCAGGGCGGCTACCTCTTTCTCGCGCAGAGCGAGGGCGAGCGCGCCCGGATGGAGAAGAACGTCGCGCTCCAGAACCGCCACGGCGTGCCGACCCGGATGCTGCTCCCCGAGGAGGCGCGCGGGATCGTCCCCGAGCTCGATGTCTCGTCGCTGGCGGCGGCCTGCTACAACCCGCGCGACGGGATCCTCTTCCCGTGGCCGTTCCTGTGGGGCTACGCCAACCAGGCGGCGAAGCGCGGCGTGGAGCTGCACACCTTCACCGAGGTCACCGCGATCGAGCCGTCGCCGGCGGGGTTTCTGGTGCAGACCTCGAAGGGGCCGGTGCGGGCGCAGCGGGTGCTGAACTGCGCGGGCGCGTGGAGCCCGGAGGTGGCGCGCCTCGTCGGTGTGGAGCTGCCGGACCGGCCGCACCGGCACGAGATCCTCTCGACCGAGCCGCTCAAGCCCTTCCTCGGGCCGATGGTCAGCGTGCTCTCGAGCGGGCTCTACTTCAGCCAGTCGATGCGCGGGGAGGTGGTCACCGGGATCACCGTGCCGGACCTCGACGATGGCTCGGTGAAGCTCGGGTCGCGCCTGCGCTTCCTGACCACGCTGGCGAAGGAGCTGGTGCGGGTGATGCCGCGCCTCGCGGGGGTCAAGGTGCTCAGGCAATGGGCCGGCCCGTACGACGTCTCCCCCGACGGCAGCCCGATCGTCGGCGAGGTGGCGACGGTGCCCGGGTTCTACCTCGCGTGCGGGTTCACCGGGCACGGCTTCATGATGGCGCCGGTGGTCGGGAAGTACTACGGCGAGTGGCTGGCGGGCGGGCCGCGCCACCCCTTCTTCGACCGCTGGCGCCTCGGGCGCTTCGCCGAGGGCAAGCTGGAGTCGGAGGAGATGATCATCGGGTGATCGTCGCCTGGGCCCGGGGGTTGACGGCTATTTGACGGAAAGGCCGGTTTCGCCGGTTTTCCCGGAGAGGGCCGCGCTGATCTTGCAGGTCCCGGCCTTCTTGGCGGTGGCGAGGCCGGTGGTGGCGCCGTTGACGACGCTGACGATGGTGGCCACGGTGGGGTCGCTCGAGGCCCAGGCGACCGTCCTGGTGAGGTTCGGCATGGTCTTGTCGGTGTAGCTGCCGGTCGCGGTGTACTGCTGGGTCGAGAGAGCGGCGAGGAGGCTGTCGGCGGGGGTCACGGTGATCGAGAGCAGGAGCGCCGCGGTGCCGGTGATCGTCGCGGTGCCGATGATGTTGTTCTTCGACGCCTGGAGGGTGGTGATGCCGACGCCGGTGACGGTGGCGAGCCCGCGGGTGCCGGCGCTGTTGCTGATCGTCGCCACGGCGCCGTTGTGGCTCAGCCAGCTGGCGAGCTCGGTGATCTCCTGCTTGCTGTTGTCGGAGAAGGTGCCGGTCGCCTTGTACTGCTGGGTGAGCCCCTTCGGGACCGACACGCTGGCGGGCGCCACGGTGATCGCGGTGAGGCTGACGTTCTTGACGTTCAGCGTGGCGGTGCCGGCCATCCCCTGGCCCTGCGGGGTGGCGGTGATGGTGATCAGGCCGTCCTTGGTCGTGGTGGCGAGCCCGTGGGTCGGCGCGGTGTTGCTCACCGTCGCCACGGTTCCGTCGGAGCAGGTCCAGGTGACCTGGGTGGTGAGATCCTGGGTGCTCATGTCGGAGTAGGTGCCGGTGGCGAGGTACTGCTGCGTGGTGCCCTTGGCGATCGAGGCCATCCCCGGGGTGACCGCCACCGACTTCAGCGTCGCGTTGGTGACGGTGAGCATCGCCTTGGCGGTGACGTTGCCCTGCGCGACGCCGAGGGTGGCCATCCCGATCTCGGAGCCGGTCGCCTGGCCCTGGCTTCCGCCGGCGTTGCTGACGACGACGATCTTTTCGTCGGAGGAGGACCAGGTCACCGACGAAGTGAGGTTCTGGGTGGAGGTGTCGGAGTAGGTGCCGATCGCCTCGAGATGGAGCGAGGTGCCCTTGGCGATCGAGGCGGTCTGGGGCTTCACCGCCATCGAGACGAGGGTCGCCGCGTTGATGGTGAGAACGGTGGATCCGGCGACCATCCCGAAGCTGGCGGTGATCTTGGTGGTGCCGACGGAGACCGCGCTGGCGAGGCCGGTCTTGTCGATGGTCGCCACGGCGCCGCTGTCGCTCTGCCAGGTGACCTGCGGGGTGAGGTCCTGGATCGAGTTGTCGGAGTAGGTGCCGGTGGCCTGGAACTCGACGGTGGTGCCTTTGGCGATCGAGGGCATGGCCGGCGTGACGGCGATCGTGTCGAGGGTGGCGGCGGTGACGGTGAGCGTGGTCGAGCCGAGCTGGTTGCCCTGGGAGGCGCTGATCGTCGTCTTCCCCGGGCCGAGGGCGAGGGCGATCCCCTTTTGCCCCTGCTGGTTGCTGATCGAGGCGGCCACCGGATCGGTGGAGGTCCAGGTCACCGACGAGGAGATGTCCTGGCTGCTGTTGTCGCTGTAGAGGCCGGTGGCGATGAACTGGGTGCTGGTGCCCTTGGCCACCGACGGGTTCCCGGGGGCGACGACGATCGCGCTCAGGGTGGCGGCGGTGACGGCGACCAGGTTCTGGCCGGTGACGCCATTGGCGATCGCCTTCACCAGCACGGGGCCAGGCTTGATCCCGGTGAGCAGCCCCTTTTGCACTGTCGCGGTGGCGTCGTCGGTGGAGGTCCAGGCGGCGAGCAGCGTCAGGTCCTTGGTGGAGTTGTCGGAGTAGGTGCCGGTGGCGGTGAGCTGGAGGGTGTTGCCCTTGGGCAGCTGCGGGTTCGGGGGCGTGATGCTGATCGCGATCAGCTTGGCGACGGCGAGGTCGCTTGGCGCCGTCTGGTCGATGGGGGCGAGGGCGAGGCCGAGATCGAGATCCGGGGCGGCGTCGGCCGCGGGTGCGTCGGAGGCGGCGAGATCGGGGGCCGCGAGGGGCAGGAGATCGGGGGCCGCGAGATCGGGCGCGGCGTCGACCGGGAGCGCGCTGTCCGGCGCGAGATCGGTGGGCGCGTCGTTGGTGGCGAGGTCGGCGATGGCGGTGGCGAGATCCGGCGCGATGCAGGAGGCGAGCTGCACTTTTTGCTCGACCCGCGCGGGCCCGGAGAGGACGACTTCGACGGAGGCGTTGCCGATCTCGCTTCCGCTGGCGAGGGCGCGGAGGGCGATGGTGAGGCCCTCTGTGCCCTCGGGAGGGAGGATCACGAGGCGACGATGGCCGCCCGGCCCTGGAAAGATCGGCGCGGCGGCAAGGGTGATGGTGATGTGGCTTTCTCGACCGGACGGGCGGGCGGTCACGTGCACCTCGAGCGCGGTCGCCCCGGCGGCGCAGCCCGGATCGATGTCGAGATCCACGGCGAGGCCGGTGGCGGCCCCGCAGCCGGCGAGCGCGATCCCGGCGGCGCACAGCAGCAGGGCGCGGGTCATGGAGCGCCTCCGAACTCGATCAAGGTGCACTGGCTGCCGTCGCTGCACGAGGCGCGTGCGCTGGCGCCGAAGTCGGAGGCCGGGAGCATGAACAGCACCGCGACGACCACCGCGGCGGCGACCGCGAGGAGGGGCACACCGACGGCGGGGATCAACCACAGGCGGCGACTGGGGACGGGGGCCGGCGGCGGAACCCTGGGGGCGACCACCGACGGGGGCGGGAGCGAGGGTGCCGCCAGCGCGGGCTTCTCCGGGGGCGGGTCGGCCCTTGCCGCGGGTTTCGCGGGCGGCGGCGGGGCGGGCGGCCGCGGATCGAGCGCCACCTCGCGGACCTCGCCGCCGCGCAGATCGACCTCCTCGGCGAGCGGAGCCTGATCGACGAAGCGCGCCTCGACGCGGTGCTTCCCGGCGGCGATCACCTGGGGATCGATCGGCGCGAGGCCGATCACCTCGCCGTCGAGGTGGATCTCCGCTCCCGCCGCGGTTGTGCGAATCACCAGCGTCGCCACGCGCGACGCGAGCCGGTAGAGCTTGGCCTCGATCTCCACCCGCTCGGGCGCTGTGGGGCGCGCCTCGAGGTAGTGCTTGAGGTAGGTGGTGAGGCGCCCGGGATCGTCGAGCTTCTCGTAGCAGAGGGCGATGTTGTAGAGCAGGTCGATCCGGTGCGAGAGCTTGTAGGCCTCGAGGAACTGGTTCACCGCCGGTCCGTAGCGCCCTGCGTCGAAGTAGCCCTGCCCCGTCGAGAAATGCGCTTTTGCGAGCTTGTCGTCGAGCTCCGCGGCGCCGCACGGTCCGGTCGACAGGAGCAGCGCGGCGAGCAGCGCGGAGAGGAGTCCGAGGCGCATCCGTGCGCCATGATAGCGGAAGTCGAGGGTCGAAGGTCGCGCGGAGACGTTGTGGACGGTTGAACCACGCCGTCATTCGCCAAATTCAGAAGTAATTTTGGTAACATCCGTGGTCAGAAGTTGCCACTGGCGATCGGCGGGTTGTCCGGCATTTCCTCCGGCGGGATTCCGGGCGGCGACATCCTGCAGAGGCACCCGAGCTTGGCGAGCGCTTTGGACGATCGATCGGACCTGGTCGGCCAGACGATCGGTGGAAAGTACCTCCTCACCCGCGTCCTCGGGGCGGGCGGCATGGGGACGGTGTACGAGGCGACCAACGCCTGGACCCAACGCCGCGTCGCGGTGAAGCTGATGCTGGCCCGGCACGCCGAGAGCGCCGAGCAGGTGGAGCGTTTCCTCCGTGAGGCGCGGGCGGCGGGGCGCATCGACCATCCGAACGTGGTGCAGGTGCTCGACGTGGGCCGGCAGAGCGACGGCGCCTTCTACCTGGTCCAGGAGTTCCTCGCCCACGCGAACTGACCTCCGGACACGAGTCCCTGCGCAAGAGGAACGGCGAGGTGGCGAAGGGGGCGCAGGCGACGTTCGCCGCCGACTTCGCGAAGGGGAATCCGCTCCGATCTCACGTGACACGCTACATTGTTCCATCATGTGCCAAATAGTCACTCCATGAAGACGCTGACCATCCGTGATGCCCGCGAGGCGCTGACCCACCTCGACGAGCTGCTCGCCCGCGAAGGGGAGTTGACCATCACCCGTCGGGGAGAGCCGATCGCGCGCCTCCTGCCCGTGGGCTCCCCGCGCCCGATCCCGTCGCACCGCGCCCTCCGCGCGAGCATGCCCCGGCTCCGCAGGCCGAGCGAGCGCCTGGTCCGCGAGGACCGGGACGGCCGGTGAGCAGCCTCGTCTACTTCGATACCAGCGCCCTCGCCAAGTAGTACCTGAACGAGGCGCGATCGGACGAAGTCGAGGCGTTCCTCCAGGCCCACGGGCCGGTCGCGATCAGCAGCCTCACCGTCACCGAGATGCGCTCGCTGCTGGCGCGGCGGCGACGGGAGCGCGACCTCGACGCCGAGACGGAGATGCGCGCCTTCGCGGCGTTCGAGGAGGACATCCGGAGCGTCCACGAGAGCCTCGGCGCCGCGGTCGCGCTTTTCCAGGCCCGGCGTGCCGGCGACCCGACCATTCGCCGCGCCATGCGCGCCATCGCGCGCGAGGAGCGCAGCCACGCCGCCCTCGCCTGGGCGATCGACGCCTGGGTCGCGCCCCTCCTCTCCCGCGACGAGCGCGCCCACCTCGCGGGGGCGCGCTCGCATGCGATAGCAGGACTCACCGACGATGCGCGCAGCGAGCCCCCCGCCGAGCTGGCACGAGCAGCGGGCGTCCCGACGGCCCGCGAGACGCGGGCGATCATCGCCGAGGCCCGCGCAACAATCTGGAGCGGAGTCACGAGCGAGCCGGACGACCGATCCTCTGCCCGCGGCTGAAGGTCCGCACCGACGACGGCGGCCGGCCTCTCGGGCGCGCGGTGGCCTCGAAGGGATCGAGGGACGAGGCGCCCCTCGTCGGATGTGTGCCCTCCCTGCGCGACGTGGAACTGCATCTGCCGCAGCCTCGCGAGGGGCACGCGCCCCGTCACGCCGAGGATGGCTACTCCAGCGCCGCAAGCTCGTGAGCGAGGCCCCAGCGGATGCCGCGATCCGACACGAGCACCTCGTCGGCGTCGGCGCGAGCGAAGATGCGCGCGAGGATCATCCCCCCGGCGTAGATGACGTCGGCGCGCTTCGGGTCGAGGCCTGGGATGCGCTTCCTGTCCTCGAGGGAGAGGGCGCCTAGGCGCTCCACCTCGCGCTCCACGTCGCCGCGTCGCAGCCTGGCGCCCTGGATGCGGGCGCCGTCGTACGCGAGGAGGCCGAGGGAGATCGCGCACAGCGTGGTGATCGTTCCGGCGACGCCCACCAGCTCGCCTTCGGGGGCCGGCGCGGCGTCGAGGGCGCGGTCGATGGTATCGACCAGCAGGCGCCGCTCCTCGTCGCTGGGCGGGTCGTGGTGGAGCAGCCGCTCGGTGAGGCGCACCGCGCCGATCGGGACGCTGGCGAGGCGCTCCACCTCGTCGCCACCGACGAGCAGCTCGGTCGATCCGCCGCCGATATCGAGGACCGTGCGCCGCCCCGACGGGGGGAGCGGAAACGAGGACGCGACCGCGCGCCAGGAGAGCCGCGCCTCGCGCTGCCCCGCGATCACCTCGACCGGAAAGCCGAGAGCCTCCTCGGCCCGCGCGAGGAACTCGGCGCCGTTCTCGACCTCGCGGAGGGCCTGCGTCCCGACGGCAGCGGCGCGATCCACCCGGGCGGCGCGGATCAGCTCGCCGTAGCGTCGCAGCACCGCGAGGGTGCGCTCGATCGCCTGCGGGTCGAGGCGCCTGGTGCGATCGACGCCCTGCCCCAGCCGCACGATCTCCGCCTCGTTGCCGATCTCGCACAGCTCGCGGCCCTGTCGCTCGACGATCAGCAGCAGCGCGGTGTTGGTCCCGACGTCAACGGTCGCTATACGCATGGTCACGGGGGACCCTCACCCCTACCCTCTCCCAGGGGGAGAGCGGGACGGCTACCCTCCCCCAGGGCGAGAGGGGGATGGGACCTCAGCGACGGGAGGCGGGGCCCCAGGTCGGGACATCGGCGCTGCCTTTGTAGGCCTGCTTCTGGGTCTTGCCGTCGGCGGTGGTGAGCCAGATCCCGCCGCGCGAGGAGGCCATCGCCAGCGCCTTGCCATTGGGTGCCCAGGTGGGGTGCTGGTTCGAGCCCTGCCCCTCGGTGAGCCGCACCATCTCGCCGCTCGCGATGTTCATCGTGAAGCAGTCGAAGGTGCCCTTCTCGTCGCGCGCGGTGAAGGCGATGGTCGGCTGCGCGCATCCCCTTGTACTGGGGCAGAAGGTGGGCTCCTGGTTGTAGTTGCCCTTGCGGGTGAGGCGCGTCTGCCCGGCCCCCGTCGAGGACATGGTGAAGATCTGCGGCGAGCCGAGGCGATTCGAGACGAACGCGAGCTGCCCGCCGTCGGGCGACCAGGCGGGCGACGAGTCGATGAACTGGTTGTCGGTGAGGCGGCGGATGATCGCGCCCTCGGAGGTGAGCAGGTAGATCTCCGGGTTGCCGTCCTGCGAGAGCGTCGCGGCGATCTTGCTCCCGTCAGGGGAGTAGGCCGCGCCCATGTTCACGCCGGGGCGGTCGGAGAGGCGCTTCGAGCGTCCGCCGCCCGCCGAGACGGCGTAGAGGTCGGGGTTGCCGCGCAGGAAGGTGGTGAAGGCGATCTGCGCCCCCGACGGGGACCAAGCCGGCAGGATGTTCTGCGAGCCGTTGCTTGTCACGCGGTAGACGCCGCCGCCGTCGTAGTCCATCGCGTAGATGTCCTTCTTCCCGGGACCGCTCGATCCGGCGAAGGCGATCTTGGTGTTGAAGAAGCTGTCCTCGTTGGCGAAGTGCTTCACCAGCTCGGCGCTCCACGAGTGGGCGAAGCGGCGGGCGTCGCCCTTTGGACCCTTGTAGGTCTTCTCCAGCACCGGCTTGTCGCCGCGCCCGACCTCGTACAGCTTCATGTCGAGCGTGAGGCCGTCGCCGTCGACGGTGGCGCGCCCCTTCGAGACGCCCTCCGCGCCGACGTTGCGCCAGTCGCCGACCACCAGGCCGGTGCCCTCCTGCTCGAGGTGGGCGAGGAACGACCGCGGATCGAGGACCTTGAACCAGCCCGAGATCAGGAGGTCGCCGGAGATCACCTCCGCCGCGAGGTTGCCCACCCCGCCGTCGCCGACCAGGCGCGGCACGGCGATCTTGTACAGATCGCGCTTCGAGCCGCTGATATCGATCGTCACCGGGCCCTTGCCGCCGGGCTTCTCATCGGCGCTCGGGTGTCCGGTACCGACGGTGACCGCCAGGCCTAGCGCAAGCGCCAGGGCGGGGACGAATGGGATCAGGCGTCGCATGGCCTCCTCTACTTGAACGCGGCGAAAGCGGCGAAAGCGGTCAGCGCGTCTTCTGGAATGAGAAACGCATCCGGATGATGCCGTCGTCGGTCAGGAGCTGCTTCACATCGGGCGTCGGCGCCTCCTCCCAGCTCTCCTTCACCTTGCCGAGGGCGTCCAGCAGCGTGGCGTCGAAGCGGTCGTTCCCCGAGGGTTCGACAATGGCGATATCCCCGATTTTCCCGTCTTCGCCCATGCGGATGCTGGCCACGGCCTTGAGATTGGCCAGCACGGCGTCGGGGATGGTGGTGGAGACGGTCCAGGCGTTCTGCACCGCGGCCTGGAGCTTCTGGAGCTGGAGCGGTCCCTTGCCGACGGTGGCGGTGCCGCCGCGCACGCCGTTCGGATCGCCCACGTCCTCGCTCCCGGCCTGCTCCGCCAACTCCTGGTGCTCGGTGAGGTTCTTGAATTCCGCTGCGTGGGTGCGCTTCAGCGGGTCCTCCTCGTCGGGGGGCTTGTCCGCGTCCTTCAGCTTCGGCAGCGCCTGATCGTTCTCGGTGAGCGCGAGCTTCGGCCTGGGCCCCTTGTTGACGTGGACCGCCTCCTTGTGCGGGAGGAACGACAGATCGCGCGGCTTGCCGAACTTCACCGCCTGCACGTCGACCACCTGGCCGGGCGAGAGCAACACCGGCTGCGCGCCCGCGCGGGACTGGGTGAAGAGCACGCCACCGATGATCCCGCCGTGCAGCAGCGCCGTCGCGGCCACGCCCATCACCCACAGCGTGCCGGGGCTCGAACGCGGCGATTCGCTGGGCCTCATTGGAGCGGATCCGTGACCATGCCGAGCTTGTCCGCGCCGCCCGACTTGGCGGCCGCCATCACCTTGACCACGAAGCCGTAGGGGATGACCTGATCGGCGTGGAGGTAGAGCTCGTGCTCGCCGCGCAGCTTCTCGTTGGTCTGCAGCTTGACGACGATCGCGTCGACGCAGTTCGAGATGGCGATGTCGTACTGATCCGCGGCGACCTTGTCGGTGAGCGGGACCTTGGGCGGCGGGCAGTCCGCGACCATCGTCTTGCCGAGGTAGATCTTCTGGTCGCGGGTGACGGTCATCACCAGCTTGCCCTCGTCGTCGGCCAGGGTCTGGGCGCGCGCCTGCGGGAGGTCGACCGGGACGCCGGTCTGGATCATCGGCGCGGCGACCATGAAGATGATCAGCAGCACCAGCATCACGTCGACCATCGGCGTGACGTTGATCTCCGACAGCATCCCCCCGCTGCTTCCGCTCGACATCGACATGCGCGCTACCTCAAGAAGTGCCGCTTGACGATGTTGAGAAAGTCGTTCGAGAAGGACTCCATCTCCGACGACAGGACCTTGACCTTGCGGGTGAAGTAGTTGAAGGCCATGACCGCCGGGATGGCGGCGACCAGGCCGATCGCGGTGGCGATCAGCGCCTCGGCGATGCCGGGAGCGACGGTGGAGAGGTTGGCGGCACCCTTCAGCCCGATCGAGCGGAAGGAGTTCATGATCCCCCACACGGTGCCGAACAGGCCGACGAACGGGCCGGCCGAGCCGGTGGTGGCGAGGAAGGGGATGAGGCCCTCGAGGTGGGTCATCTCGGTGGTGTAGGCGCGGCGGAGGGCGCGCTCGACGTTCTCGATCGAGCCCTCGCCGAAGCTGCCGTCGGGGCTCTGGGTTTTTTGCTGGGTGATCTTGGTGAGCTCGACGTAGCCGGCCTTGAACATCTGGGCGAGCGGCGAGTCGGCGAGGGCCTCCGACTCCTGATAGACGGTGTCGAGGCGCTTGGCGGCCCAGAAGGCGTCGAGGAAGCGGGTCGATTGCGACGACGCGCGCGCGTAGTAGAGGGCCTTGTAGCCGATGATGAACCAGGAGACGACGGAGAGGCTGATCAGCAGAAAGAGGACGCCCATCACGACGCCCGAGGCGTTCATGATCAGGGGCAGGATGTCCATGGTTTCGCCGGCGGGGGCGTTGGCAGCGACGGCCGTGACCATCAGCACATGGGGGGGCATGGTTGGCGAAAACAGGTACCACGCGGGGAGAGGGCAGTCAAACCGCTGCCCGCGTCGCTCGGCTGCGTCGGGACGCGAATGGGAAGCGATGGGAAGCGGCCGTCTGTTGGCCGGGGACGTCGGCTCTGGTATACACGCGCCGTGCGTTACGTCCGTCTGCTCGTGGCCGGCGCGGTCCGGCATGGGGTGCTGCGCGAAGACACGGTCTGCCTGCTCGACGGCGATCCGGTGGCGGGGCCGGCGAGCGCGACCGGCCACGAATTCCCGTCGGAGGGGGCGCGGCTGCTGGTGCCCTGCACGCCCACCAAGATCCTGGGGGTCGGGCTGAACTACCGCGCCCACGCCCGTGAGACCGGCAAGGCGGTGCCCGATGAGCCGCTCCTGTTTCTGAAGCCTCCGTCGGCGCTCACGCCGCAAGGCGCGCCGATCTTCCGGCCGCGCGGGTACCAGCGCACCGACTACGAAGGCGAGCTGTGCGCGGTGATCGGGCGGCGCGCGCGGCGGGTGTCCGAGGCGGACGCGCTGGCGCACGTCTTCGGCTTCACGATCCTGAACGATGTCACGGTGCGCGACCTGCAGAAGAAGGACGGACAGTTCACGCGTGCCAAGGGGTTCGACAGCTTCGCGCCGGTCGGCCCCTGCATCGCCACCGACCTCGACCCGCAGGCGCTCCGCATCCGGACCCGCGTCAACGGCGAGCTGAAGCAGGATTCGTCGACGGAGGACATGGTGTTCTCGGTGGCGCGGTTGATCGCCTTCGCATCGCGCGTGATGACCCTCGAGCCCGGCGACCTCTTCACCACCGGCACCCCGCACGGCCACGGTCCGCTCTCCCCCGGCGATCGGGTGGAGATCGCGATCGAGGGGATCGGCGTGCTCTCGAACCCCGTCCTGGAGGCTCCCCATGAAGATTGAGCTGGCGCAGCGCATCCGCGCGCTGCCGCCCTACCTGTTCGCCGATATCGATCGCAAAAAAGTCGAGCTGCGCAAGCAGGGCAAGGACCTGATCGACCTCGGGATCGGCGATCCCGATCGGCCGACGCCGCCGCACATTGTTGCTGCGATGCAGCAGGCGACCGCGGAGTCGAAGTATCACCGCTACCCGTCGTACGAGGGGATGGCGAGCTTCCGGGAGGCGGCGGCGAAGTTCTACGCCGATCGCTTCGGCGTGATGGGGCTCGATCCCGAGCGCGAGGTGGTGGCGCTGATCGGTTCGAAGGAGGGCATCGCGCACTTCCCGGTGGCGTTTGTCGACCCGGGCGACCTGGTGCTGGTGCCCGATCCGGGCTACCCGGTGTACGCCACCTGGACGCGCTTCATGGGCGGCGAGGTGCATTATGTCCGGCTGCTGCGCGAGAACGGGTTCCTGCCCGATCTATCGTCGGTGCCGGAGGAGGTGGCGCGGCGGGCGAAGATCCTGTGGATCAACTACCCGAACAACCCGACCGCGGCGCTGGCGACGCGGGCGTTCTATGCGCAGGTGGTGGAGTTCGCGCTGAAATACGACATCATCGTCGCCTCGGATCTCGCCTACTCGGAGGTCTACTACGACGACGTGCCGCCGCCCTCGTTTCTCGAGGTGCCGGGGGCGCGCGAGTGCGGGATCGAGTTCCACTCGCTCTCGAAGACCTACAACATGACCGGGTGGCGGGTCGGGTTTGCCGTCGGCAACGCGGCGCTGGTGGCGGGGCTCGGGAAGGTCAAGACCAACACCGACTCGGGGGCGTTCGAGGCGGTGCAGGCGGCGGCGGTGGCGGCGCTCACGTCGTCGCAGGCATGCGTGGACGAGATCCGCGGCGTCTACCGCGAGCGGATGGATGTGCTGGTGAGCGGCCTCCGGGGTGCGGGATTCGATGTGCTCGATCCGAGGGCGACGTTCTATTGTTTGATCGCGAATCCGCAGGGGTACTCGTCGGCGGAGTTCGCGTCGAAGCTGCTGATCGAGGGCGGCATCGTGGCGACGCCCGCGAACGGCTTCGGCCCGGGTGGCGAGGGGTACGTGCGGCTGACGGTGTGCGCGGAGGTGGAGCGGATCCGCGAGGCGGTGGAGAGGGTGCGGAGGGTGAAGCTGTAGGGGACGGGCGGTGGAAATTCCTTCCTGGTGGGAGTGGGAGCTGGATCTGACGCCGCACGTGGAGAAGCGGATGGAGGATCGCAACTTCCCGGAGATCGATCTGCGGTCGATGCTCCACCAGGCGCGGTCCTTTCACGCAGACTCCGTCCCAGGCCGCTTCGTCGTCGACTGCTCGCTCCGTCAGCGGGCGTGGCAAGTCATCGTCGAGCCGGACGTCGAGGAGTGCCTTCTCGTGGTTGTCACCGCGTAGGCGGCAGAGTGATGGAATGAAGCGCCCCTACCTGGAAGTCACGTTCCGAAAGGGCAGGCCGATCGCCGCCTACCTGTACCTTCCGCGGCCGATCGGCGCGAAGGCGGCTCGCATTGTGGAGGTGCGACCACACATCGTGGTCGATTACGCTGCCTCAGGCGAGCCGATCGGCGTCGAGCTGGTCGCGCCATCGACCGCGGACATCGCGTCGGTGAACCAGGTGCTTTCGGAGATCGGCGCGGCGCTGCTGGAGTCGGAGGATCTCGCCCCCCTGCGGGCGGCTTGAGGGATCAGTTTCCGTAGAGGAGGGCGTTCCTGAGGAGGAGAGCGCCGTCGCCGATCCAGGAGCCGCTCACCGCGGCGTTCGAGGGGGGGAAGAAATTGAGGTCGGCCCGGTTGCGCTGCTTCACCGTGCTGTCGGTGACGGTGCCGGTGACGGCGAGGGGGCGACCGCCCACCACGGTCCAATTCGCCACCGATACCGGGTTGTTGTTTGTTCCACTGGTGCTTTGGTAGGCCGTTACCGCAGTGAGGGTCTTGACGCCGCCCAACAATGGGCTCATGGCGTCCAATATCTTGATGCCAAGGCGGATGCGATCCTGATCATCCCGAAATCCTGACCTCTTTGCGGTGGGTGGTCGCGTAGGGTTGGCGACGCCGGCGCATGCCTTGTTGCATCCACCGCAATGCAACACGTCGGTGATAGGGCTGACTTCACAGCCGTCTGCGAACAGGGAGTTGCAGTCCAGGAAGGTACCGCTGCACACTCCGACGGCGCACGGACTCATCGAACATGCGGACGTCGCGTTGGCGACCACTTTGCAGGGCGTCCCGCATTTGCCACAGTGGCTCACGTTTTTCGCCAATTCGATTTCGCAGCCGTTGTTGTAGTTGGTGTCGCAATCCGCGAACCCCGGGCTGCAGACCGTGACGCATTTTCCCCCAATTGTGCATCCCGGGGCACCGTTGTCGACGGCAGGGCAGGCCTTGCTGCACACGCCGCAATTCTTTGGATCAAGAGCCGTGTTGATTTCGCAGTCGGTTTTGTAGTCGCCGTCACAGTCGGCGAAGGGCATGTTGCACCTATCGATCTTGCACATGCCTGTGGCGCAAGTCGGCGTTCCATTCATGACGGCGGCACATGCCATTCCGCAGCCGCCGCAGTTGGCCATCGATGAGCTCGTGTTGATCTCGCAGCCGTCGGGATACATGGCGTTGCAGTCGGCGAAGCCCGCGTTGCACTTGGGCGTACACATGCCCATCGCACATTTTGGAATTGCGTTCTTGATCATCCCGCAGACGATCCCGCACATGCCGCAATGACTCTGATCAGCCATCAAATCGAAACACTTGCCGCCGCAGCAGGATTGGCCAACGTCGCACAACTTCCCGCACATTCCGCAGTTCACCGGGTCGTTCGATACGTCGGCGCAGGCCATTCCGCAGCGGGTGGGCGATGCCCCCCGCCGTCCACCTTGCAGTCGCTGGAATTCTTGCAGCCCATCTTGCACTGGAGGTTGACGCACACCCTGCCACCGACGCAATTGTCGTCGCTGGCGAGGCACTCGACGCAGCGATTGATGCCCATCTCGGGCAGGTGGCAGCGCGGTTTCTTTGCGTCTTTGCAATCCGGGTCCGCCACGCATTCCTTGGCCATGTCCGGCTGGGCGATGTCCTGCCCGCCGTCGCCGCCGTCGCCTGACGCCATGTCGTCCGGAGTTCCGCCGCTTTCAATTACGACGGTCAGCTCCGTGATCTGGCTGGGATCGATGCGGCCACTGGCCTTGCCGCGTCCGAGCACACGGTCACCGGCGCCGAGGGCCTCGACGATGATATCGACTGCGCCCTTCCGGTCCTTGTCGAAGGTGAGGGCGAGGGTGCGCGGCGGCGGGAGGCTGATCGGGTCGCCCGGGATCTTGAAATCGGTGCGCTTGCTGTCGCCGCGGTTCTCCACGGTCAACACGAAGGAGGTAATGCCGTCGATATTCCCGTTCGATTTGACGGTGAGCTGGAGACCGCTGGTGCCCGGGGCGCAGGCGGCGATTGGCAGCAGGACGAGTGGCAACCAGGGGATGGCGCGTATTTTCAGGACCTCCGGAGAAAGCTAGAAAGGAATGGCGACAGAATATTCGCCCTGCGGAGCGGCGTTGCTCGGGAGGGTCGCGGTGAGCACAGCGACGAGAATTCCCACCACCGCCACGCCGCCCACGCCCGCCCACAGCCACCACTTCTTGTAGATCGGCGTCTGCTCGGGCGGCAGCTCGGGCGGCGGCACCACGGGCGGGTTCTGCACCACCGGCGGCAGCGACGGCGGCTCCACCTTCACCGGCTCCTTCGGTACGGCCTCGGGATGCTCCCGCCGGATCTCCGAGAGACGGTCCTCGATCTTCATCCGCTAGGCCCGCTGGGACTCCCCCGGCGGCAGCCCATCCACGTATTTCTTGTAGTGGACGTAGGCCTCGGAGAAGTCGCTCATGTGGTCGTAGCACTTGGCGATGTTGTAGAAGAAGTCGTTTGACTGGTGGAGCTTGTAGGCATCGAGGAAGTCGCGCAGCGCATCGGAGTAGCGCTGCTGGTCGTACTTGCTCATGCCGAGCTGGTAGAGGTTCTTGGCCTGCGTGAGCTGGTCGTCGCTCGCCTGCGCGCGGGGCGGCGCGAGGGCGATGGCGATGGCGAGAAGTGCGGTCGCAAGTCTCATGGCCGTCAGCGTAGCGCAAGGTCGCGGAGGGGGGAAATTCTGCGACGGCGAATCGATGAATGTGGAAGGGAAAAACAGTGTTGCGGAATACTCGAAAAATCAGAGGTCATTACTGGGCGACGTTCATCACCCCACGCTGCTGGCGCGCGGTCATCACCGCGTTCGAGAGCTGGTCGTAGACCCCGCGGTCGCCGGGCAGGCCGTGGATCGCGATCAACGGCTCCTGTGCGTCCTGGGAGATCACCCGGAGCGTCGAGACGCCCACCATCCGGTCCCAGAGCCCCTGGATGAACTCGACGTCCTTCACCCGCCACAGCTCGATGATGTCGATCCGCCGCGAGAGCCAGCCGCGCTCGATCTCGATGCGCCGGGTGGAGACCATCCAGGCGATCGAGCGCTTGCGGATCGCGAGCATGATCAGGATCACGCCACCGACGAGCACGGGCAGGAGGGCCCACCCGAGCACGGTCATCCCGGCGTAGGCCCGCCAGTTGGGGCGCCCCTCCCAGATCAGCTCCTCGCCGTCGAGGAGGCGGCGTTTTTTCGGCTCGCTCATGGCGCCATTCTACGCTCGATCGGTGCTAATGGGCGTGGCCGAACACGCTGCGGATCACCATGATGAACACGAAGCCGGCGAGGAGTCCGAAGGTGGCGCGCACCTCGTTGCCGTGGCTGTGCGACTCGGGGATCACCTCGTTGCAGGTGAGGTAGAGGAGCGCGCCGCCGGCCAGCGCCAGCATCGGTGGCAACGCGCCCGGGACGCTCGACGAGAGGTGGTAGCCGGCCACCGCGGCGACCGGGATCGCGAGGCCGGTCAGCGTCACCAGGCCGAGCAGCGACGGGCCGTTGAGACCTCCCCGACGCAGCGGAGCAGCCATCACCGCCCCCTCGACGCCGTTCTGCACCGCCACCGCCACCGCCAGGGTGAGCCCGAGTGCCTGCCCGCCCGCTGCCCACGCCGCGCCGATCGCGAAGCCTTCGGGGAGGCGGTGCAGCGCCATCACACCGACGACGAGCAGCCCCTGCTTGCGCGCGGCCTCCACCCCCGCCGAAGGACGGGGCGGGTCGCGATGGACGGGGTGCTCGTGCCCGGGGTCCTGATCGTGGTGAACATGATCCTCGTGAACGTGAACATGATGTCCGCCGGCGTGCTCGTGCGGGATCAGGCGATCCATCAGGTAGAGCAGCGCCACGCCGACGCTGAAGCCGCAGAGGACCAGCATGAGGCGGAGCGGATCGAGGGCGCCGTGGGGCCGCAGGTCCTCGAGCGCGGTGGCGAGGAGGCCGAGTGTGGCGGCGGCCAGCATCAGCCCCGCGCCGAGGCCGAGCAGGGTGTCGTAGAAGCGCCGCGACACCGCCGGGACGATCAGGAACGGCACGGCACCGACGGTGGTTGCCAGGCCGGTGGCGATGGCAACGAGGAGGGCGCCGAACATGGTGGGCGATTGTATGCTCCACGGCCGGGGGGTCAATCTGGTAACTTCCCGACGATGGATGGTCGGATCTACCTCGGCCTCGGCGGCAACCTCGGCGACCGGCTGGCCACCTTGCGCGCCGCGGTGGAGGAGCTCGAGCGCCTCGGCCACGTCGTCGCGCGCTCGTCGGTGTGGGAGACCGAGCCGGTGGGCCCGCCGCCGGATTACCTGAACGCGGTGGTGGCGCTCGACCTCGCGGGCGAGCACCGCCCGGAGGCGATCCTCGACGAGCTTCTGGCGATCGAGGCGCGGCACGGACGGGTGCGGCCCACGGCGCGCGATGCCCCGCGCTCGCTCGACCTCGACCTTCTCCTGTGGGACGAGCGCGTGATCACCACCGACCGCCTCTCCGTGCCACACCCCCGCCTCCACCAGCGGCAGTTCGTGCTCGAGCCGCTCGCCGAGGTGGCGCCCGACCTGGTCCACCCTTTGCTGCATCGCACCATCGCGGGCCTGCTGGCCGATCTGCCGCGGCAGCGGCGCGTGCGGCGGCGCCCCGAGCCTCTCTAGCCGCTACCGATGCGGGTCTCCTTCTCGGTGGCGGGCGATCGGCTGGTCTGCACGGTCGCGGGCGAGACGCTGTCGCAGAAGCAGTCGCTGCCCTTCGGGGCGGGCGAACAGGCGCGGGTGGCGAGCCTCGGCCGGGAGGCGCTGGCGATCCTCACCCGCGGCAACCGCGCTCGCAAGCTCACCGACGCGAACCTGGCCGATCTCCGCCACGTCGGCGAGGAGCTCCTGCGCGCGCTGGTGCCACCGGAGGTGCAGGCGGAGCTGCGGCACGGATCGGGGCCGCTGGCGCTCGATCTCGACGAGGCGCTGGTGGCGGTGCCGTGGGAGCTGCTCCACGACGGCGAGCGCTTCCTGTGTCGCCGCTTCGAGATCGGACGCACCGTGGCGACCGCGCAGGCCCGGCGAGGGGCGGTGGCGCGCGCGGTGGGCACGCCGGTGCGGATCCTGGTGCTGGTGGCCGACCCGCGCGGCGATCTCGCGGAGGTGCAGGCGGAGGGCGAGGCGATCGCCGCGGAGCTCGACAAGCACACCGCGGTGCGCGCGCGGGTCTCGTCGACACCGACGGTGGAGTTCGTTCGCCGGCACCTCAAGGACTACGACCTGGTGCACTTCGCGGGGCACGCCGATCACCTCCCGGGGGCACCCGAAGAGGGAGGCTGGCACCTCGACGACGGCAAGCTGACCGCGGGCGAGATCGCGGCGCTAGGCGGTGGGCGACCGATGCCGATCGTGGTCTTCTCGAACGCCTGCCAGTCGGGGCGCACCGAGCCCTGGACGGCTGATTCCCCGTCGAGCGTTTACGGCCTCGCCAATGCGTTCCTGCTCGCCGGGGCGCGCCACTACGTCGG
>SHYY01000251.1 GCA_009692555.1 Myxococcales bacterium | reverse complement strand
CCCTTGTCCACCTCGGTCGAGAACTTGTGGGGCAGCGTGCCGGGGCGCGCGAAGCGGTAGGCGTTGGTGTAGTACTGCGCATCCTCGTCGACCAGCGCGATCGATTCGCCGTGCTCGGGGCAGAGCTTCTTGAAGTAGACCTTGTTGTCCTTCAGGACCACGCGCGTCTGCACCAGCGCCAGGCACTCCGGGCAGGTGCTGGTGGTGTGCTTGAAGAAGACGTAATCGCGGTCGGCGCGGGGAGCGGGGGCGTCGGTCATGGACCCTCGTTGGAGAAGTGATCAGGTGAGGCGGAGCACGAGTCTGCGCACCTGATCGAACGGGCCGAGCACCCACAGCCCATCGCTGCCGAGGGCGCCCGGCGACGGCAGCGCGAGGGTGAGCCGGCCGATCAGATCGTGGAACATCACATCGCGGTCCCACACCTCGACCGTCAGCTCCCCCGGGGAGATCAGCGAGGCCGCGTCCTCCGCATCCTCCCGCCAGGAGGGCTCGAAGCTCTCCTCGTCCGGCGTCTCGAGGAGCAGCGCGCCACCGCACCGGAGGCGCACGAACACCTCGGGCGGGTTCGGCGCCTCACCAACGGTGATCAGGCGTTCGAGCTGGCCGGTGAGGTCGAGCGCGAAGAAGGCGGGGAGGTCGCCTTCGGGGAGGCGCGACCCGCCCGCTCCGTCCCACGGGCGCCCGTCGCGCTTGAGCGTGGCGACCTCGGCCGACACGACGCTGATTCGCATCGCGCGACTGTAGCAACGCGAGCGGTAGTTGAAAAGTCGCCCCCCTCCCCCTACGCTGACGCGGTGAGTTCCCGAGGTTCCGCACGCGCGCTGCTGGCGCCGCTCCTGCTCGCCGCGACGGTGGCGCTGGCCGACAAGGTGGACGACCTCGCGCGCGCGCTGCTCACGGATCCGAGCTTTCGCGTCAAGGTGCAGGCGGCGCTGATCCTCGGCAAGCTCAAGGATCCGCGCTGCAAGGGGCCGCTGGTCGAGGCGCTGAAGGACGACAACGAGGCGGTGCGGGTGGTGGCGGCGGGCTCGCTCGCGAAGCTCGGCGATCGCGGGGCGATCGATGCGCTGCGCACGGCGATGGACGACTCGTCGATGGCGGTGCGCGGCGCGGCCGGGAAGGCGATCGCGGCGCTCGAAAAGGGGCCGGCAGCGACGGGGAGAGGGGCGACCGCGGGCGGCAAGATCTTCCTCGCGCTCGCGCCTTTCAACTCCGGCAAGGGCACCGAGGAGGCGGCGAAGCGGGTGCAGGAGAAGGTGGTGGGGAAGCTGGCGGACCTGCCGAACATCACGCTCGATCCCGCGGCGGCGGCGGGGCAGCGCTACTACGTCGATGCCAGCATCACCAACCTGTCGAGCACGCCCCCCGACGGGGAGGGGCACGTGCGCATCGACTGCGACATCAAGGTGGTGGTCGCCACCTACCCCGAGCGGTCGATCAAGATGATGGCCTCGGTGGGCGGCAGCCTCGAAGGCACCAATGATGCGAAGGACATTGCCTCGGCGAAGGACTTCTGCCTCGCCGACGCCTCGAAGCAGTTCGTCTCGAAGATCCAGACGTTCCTCGAGACCCCACGATAGCGAGAAGGAGCAGTCATGGGCTACAAGGGGCGACGCCTCAAGAACTTCCTGATCGACCGTGAGTTTCAGTTCCGCTACGCGGGGCAGATGGCGGTGGTCAGCGCCGGACTGACCGGGATGCTGGGCTTCATCATCTACCGCTTCAACGCCGAGGCGTCGCGGGTGGTGGACGTGCGGGCGATGGATCCCACCGACGCCGACGCGCAGGTGCTGAAGGAGGCGTTCGCGCGGAGCGGGTTTCATCTCCTGCTGGCGCTGATCGGCTTCGGCGTCGTGCTCTCGGTGGTGCTGGCGCTGTGGCAGATCGTGACCACCCACAAGGTCGCCGGGCCGCTCTACTACATCGCGCACCAGGCGCGCCGCATCCGCGACGGCTACCTCGGGCCGCTCCACCCGCTGCGGAAGGGCGACATGCTGCACGACTTCTTCGAGAATTTCCGGGAGATGCATCACGCGCTGCGCGAACGGGCGCGGAGCGAGGCGGAGATCTACGGGCGACTGGCCGCGAGCGTCGAGAAGGCGGGCGATCCGGAGTCGGCGGAGGAGCTGCGGACGCTGCAAAAGGAGCGCGAAGAGGCCCTGAAGAAGTAGCGAAGTGGCGACGATGGGCATCGCGCTGGTGACGGGGGCCTCGGGCGGGATCGGGCGGGCGGTGGTGCGGGCGCTCGTGCGCGGCGGGGCGACGGTGGTGGCGCAGTATCACGCGCACCGCGATCCGGTGGACGCCCTGCGCGCGGAGCTCGGGGAGCGCGTGATTGTGGAGCAGGCGGACCTTCGCGATCCGGTCGCGGCGACGCGGCTGGTCGACGGCGTGGTCGCGCGATTCGGCGCCTTGCAGGTGCTGGTGAACGGCGCGGGGGCGATCCGCGATGATCTGCTGGCGGTGGCGGAGATCGAGGATTTCCGTGCTTTGCTGGATCTCAACTACCTCGCCGCGGTGGCCTGCGCGCGCGCCGCGGTGCGCCCGATGATGCGCCAGCGATTCGGACGGATCGTGAATCTCTCGTCGGTGGCGGCGCACGTTCCGGGGCGCGGGCAATCCAACTACGCCGGCACCAAGGGGGCGCTGGAGGCGTTCACGCGGGCGCTCGCGGTCGAGCTGGGGCCGAAGGGGATCACGGTGAACGCGGTGGCGCCGGGGGTGATCGAGACAGCGATGAGCGAGGAGATCCGCGCGCTGGCGGGCGACTCGATCCGCGAGCGGACCGCGCTCGGGCGCTTCGGGACGGCGGCGGAGGTGGCGGCGGCGGTGGCCTTCCTGGCGTCGGAGGAGGCGGGGTTCATCACCGGCCAGACGCTGCGCGTCGACGGCGGCTTCAAGCTGCGCTGAGAAGCCGCGGAGGGGCGTCCTGTGGGAGACCGTCGAGCGCGAAGAACCCCTGGGCGATTACCTGCTACTCCGCCTCCGTGAGCCGGCACGTTGCCGGCGAAGAGTCGCGGAGCAGGCGCGCCACCGCGGCGCTCTCGGGTTCGGCGACGTAGCGCTTCACCAGCGCGCTGGCGTCGAAGTAGCGGATCAAACCCGATCCTCCCGGTCCTCGATCAACGTCTGGCTAATCGGGGGCCCCGAGAGTCGGACGGGCCGGAACGGAGGCAGTGGCTCGCCCGACCCGCGCGTGAGAACCCCGGCCGCCTCGAGCGCGTCGAGGTGGGCATCGAGAGGCGTCGCCGCGCTGGGCAGCGGGCGCAACTCCGCCACCGCTTCGCCCCGCTCCGTGACGACGATGGTCTCTCCCTCGCGGACGGCGCGGATGTACTTGCCGAGCCGCATCTTCAACTCGCGAGCGCCGACGACCTGTCGCTTGGGCTTCATGTAGCCGTTGTGACCACCTCGGCAGCCGAAGTCCAGCCCAGTCCAGAGATGCCCGAGGCCGGGCCGACGTCTGACACCGGCCCCGCGCTCGGTCTGCTCGCCCGCATGGGCGACGCTCTCGGACGGGCCCGGATTTGATCGCCTGTTCGCGCGACCTTGACGCGCAGCGCCGAGGGACGTGATCCGCATCGGTCACCCTCATCGGCGAGCAGGCGAACACCGCGCCGCGGCCGATCGCGCGCGCGCCACCGCCACCACCGACGACGGGATCGCGCCGCCGCTGAAGGATCCGCGCGATCCGTTCGTCCTCGCCCTGCAGCGCGCCGAGGAGGAGGCGAACCAGATCCTCGACGACATCCTCAACGAGCGTGACGAGAAGCTGGTCGAGCGCCTCGACCTCGGCCTGCGCAACCGCGAGGTCTCCACCGAGGCCGACGTCGAAGCGAAGCCGAGCAGATCGACGTCTCGGGTGGCGCGGTGGGGTCCGCGCGTCCACAGCGTGAAGAGCGCCGCGCCCTTGAGGATGAACTGCGGGGCGTGCGGCGACGAGGCCAGCCGATAGAGGAGACGCTCGTTGGCGTAGCGGGTGAGCACCAGCTGGAAGTCCTCGCCGCGTGTCTGCGCCAGCCGCAGCAGTCGCGCGCGGACCGAGGCGCCGACGTCCTTCCGCGCCTTGGTCATCCAAGCGCCTCCACATACGGTCTCGGGATCTCGCAGGTCCGCGTGAACGAGATCATCAAGGGCAAGCGCGGTATCAGCGCTGAGACGGCGTGGCTGCTCGCCGAGGCGTTCGGCTGAAGTCCTCGCCGTGCTCAAGGCAGATCGCCTGCCACACGGCGCGGTCGACGAAGTCGAGCAGGAGATCCCCGTTCGGCGTCGCGTCGGAGGCGTGAAGGGTCTTGATGCCGTGCCTCGCATCATCCACCTTTGCCCTCCGGTAGAGCCGGACGCCCCGACGGGACGGGCTCGTCAGGCTGCCGCAGCCGCCACATGCCGCGCTGCCCGGCCACCGACACGACCGGCGCGTCGCGGCGGGCCTTGATCGCCGAGAAGATCGTGGCGGGTCGGTTGCGGCTGTCGAGCTTCTTGCCGAGCTTCTGGATCGCCTCGATCAGCTCCTTTGTCCGCATCGGACGCTGCTCGACGCGTAGCACCTGCACGATCAGATCGACGATCGAGCGTTCGGTCTGGGGCAGCGCCCGCTCGAGCCAAGCGGGCGGCAGGGATGCCTTCGCCAGGGCCGTCTCGAGGATCTCGCGCGCGGCGGCGTCGGAGACGGCCTTCCCCTCGACCACCAGCCGCCGCACCGACTGCAGCCGATCCACCGCCTCCATCCGCGCGGCCTCGTGCTGGTAGACCTCCTGCGAGAGAGAGAGCTTGGCCCTCGCGGCGAGTTGCACCGCCTCCTCGGCGCGCTCGGAGGTCGTGAAGTCCGAGGGAAAGCGTGTTCGCTCCGCCCCTGCGAAGGTCCCTGCGTTCTTCTGACCGCGCTTCTCAGCGTCGGCGACGCTCTCGCGCGTCGCCCCGGCGACGATGGCGAGGCTCTTCGCCCCGTCAACCGCGGCGACCCACCGCTCCAGCAACGCGCGCGCCGCGATCTCCTCCGCGCCGCTGGCGATCACCAGCGCCGCGGCTCGACGCAGCGCCTCCTCGGCACCCGCTCTCTGCGATAGATCGAGGGGGATGACCTTTTGCTCGTCCGACTCGGGCTTGCGCTTCATCGAACCGACATCCTACATCGGCTCGCGCAGTTATCAAGTCAGCATTTTAGTCGCCTTGCTGGATCGGGCGCGGCGGCACCCACGCCAGGCCGTTCCAAATCGGTGGCAGCCACGGCAGCGGCGGCGTCGGCATGCGGAGCGCCCAGTGCGCGGCGCACTGCCCGAGCCAGAACGGCCACTTCGGGCCGGCCAGCTTGGCGTCCGTGAGGCTGGAAAGGACCTGGGAGGCGACCCAGATCGCCGGCAGCGCGACCACTACAGGCGCGACCCAGGTGACGAGGCAAGTGCGCAACGAGGCGATGCTCATCTCGAGCCGCTCACGCCGCCACTTCTGGCGGTGCCACTCCTGTCGCCTCCGGTCGGCGGCCTCCTCCTCAATCCTCACTCGCGCCGCGATGAGCGGCCGCGCGACCTCGGAGTCGATGATCACCGCCCGCCCGTCGACGCCGAATCCGGCATGCACCTCGGGCTGCACCGGGCCTGCCCCCGGGCCTTGCCCCTCGCGGTGCGCCGCCGCCCGCTCTTTTGCGAGTGCAGCCACTTCCGACCTCGAGTGCAGGACCACTCCGCCGTCGCCCCGCCTCGGGTGCAGCGTCTTCGCGCTCTCCAGCTTGCGAATGTAACTGTATGAAACACCGAGGATCTCACCTGCCTGCCGCCGGCTCAACGTGAAGTCGTTCATGCACCACCTCGCAACCTCGGGCTGTACGGCCCGTCTCGGCATGGATAATAACATGAGATGATATTATGTAAAGTCAGATCCACGTCGACCTTCGGCCGGGACCGCCTCCGACCGCGCAGGAGGGTCTTGCCGCGATCGGGCGCCGTGGGGTCGAAGCTGGTGATCTTCGGTCGGTGCTTTCCGCTATCATGCCGGCCGGGTGCCGTCAGGAGGACGATGGCCATCGATCTAGACCTGCTCCTGCGCCTCCGCCTCGTCGTCGCCCGCTTCGGCGAGATGGACGTCGCGCGCTGGTGGAACACGAAGGGACAGCTTGGCCGTCTCGGCGCGACGGCTCTCCGCCGCGGCTTCCCGCGGACGCACCACTTCGCGCAGGCGCGCTCGGTCTTCGCCGTCGCTGCGCATCGTTGCGCCGAGGTCTTCGACCCGCCCGCCTGCGTCACGTTGTGGCGCCTGCCAGAGGCGATCGACGAGGAGGGCGACGCGCGGTGGGAGCACTGGCTCGATCACGCCGCCGACTGGCAGCCGTTCTTCCAGAGGCTGGAGACGCTCTCGGGAACGGACCTCCCCCTGTCGCTGCGCGGCTACGAGCTCGTGACCGACCGCCACCTCGAGGCCTACTCGCGCCTGCGGCGGTCCGCCGAGGGACACGCCGTGCTGCTCCCCGGGGTCTTCTCCGGAACCAATGACGAGATCTCCCTCCTCGCGCTCGGGTTCGGGCGCGGCGAGGTCGGTGCGCCCGCGGTGCCCTACGCACGGCTGGGCGACGGATGACGACGAAGTCGCGCGCGAACGTCGTCTCCTCCTTCACGATCGTGAAGGGCGCGATGGTCGACGAGACGTACGCCGTTTTCGCAGCCTGGGACTTCGCGATCTGGAAGCGGGAGAAACCTGGCGCGACTTCGCGAGGAGAACTTCATCGGCGCGAACACCGATGCCTGGCTGCTCTTCGTGGCGAAGGTCATCAACCGACGCTTCGACCCCGACGGCCGAGATCGGCCCCTCGTCGTGCTCGCGAAGATGGGCTGCGACCTCGAGTGGAAGCACCAGCTCAAAAGTGCGGGTGTCCACCAGTGGCAACAGCGGGGTGGTGCGGGATCGTGCGAGGTGCGGGCGGGGCGAGCGGCTTGCTGATCGGGTAGGGCAGGCGTAGAGGGGGCGGCGCCACATAAAGCGACAGCCTGGAGTTGGCGCTCCAGGCTGCCCAGCGGGACGACCGATCAAAACGGTCGAACCACCTCCGGTTCTTTCCTTCCCACGGTCCGCTCGCGATGTCCAGTTGGTGGCGCCGCCACCGGTCTCGCGTGCCCCTGTGAATTCTTCTTTGCCGTCGCTGTTGCGGTGAGTTTGCGCTCTGCTCTGCGCACGACCAC
>SHYY01000250.1 GCA_009692555.1 Myxococcales bacterium | reverse complement strand
CCTCGACAGCGACGGGGGAACGCATGGCGGATGAGCTGCTCGACGCCTCGGCGGTCGCGCTCGCCGGCTTGATCCGGCGGCGCGCGATCTCGCCGCTCGAGCTGGTCGACGCCCACATCGCCCGCATCGAAGAGGTCAACCCGCGGATCAACGCGCTGGTGGCCGATCGCTTCGAGGCAGCCCGCGCCGAAGCACGCAGCGTCGGTGAGGCGATCGTCCGCGGCGGCGAGCTGCCACCATTCGCAGGCGTCCCGTGCACGGTCAAGGAGTTCCTCGCCGTCGCCGGGATGCCCCAGAGCGCGGGGATCTACTCGCGCCGCCACGTCCGCGCCACCGTCGACGCGACGGTCGTCTCCCGGGTGCGCGCGGCGGGCGCGATCGTCCTCGGCGTGACCAACGTCCCCGAAGGCGGCCTGTGGATGGAGACCCACAACCCGGTCTACGGGCTCACCCGCAACCCCTGGGATCCCGCGCGCACCGCCGGTGGCTCCACGGGCGGCGAGGCGGCGCTGATCGCCTCGGGCGGCTCGCCGTTCGGGATCGGCGCGGACATCGGCGGCTCGATCCGCATCCCCGCCGCCTTCTGCGGGATCGTCGGCCACAAGCCCACCGGACGGATGGTCCCGAACACCGGCTACTGGCCGCCCGTCGCTGGCGAGATCGGCGCGTACCTCGTCAACGGCCCGATGGCGCGGCGCATCGCCGACCTCTGGCCGCTCCTCCAGATCATGGCCGGCCCCGACGGTCACGACGCGATCGCGCGCCGGTTTCCCCCGGGCGATCCCGCGGCCGTCGATCTCCGCGAAGTGGTGGTCTACCCCGTCGAGAGCAACGGCCGAACGCGGGTAGGCGAGCCGATGCGCGAGGCGGTCCGGCGCGCGGCGAAGGCGCTCTCGGCGCGGGGTGCGCGCGTGGCGACACTGCGAACGCCCGGGATGCGGAACGCCTTCGCGATCTGGAGCGCGATGCTCGCCGGCGCGCCGGGCGCCAGCTACGCCGAGGTGCTGGGCGACGGAGAGGCCATCCGGCCGCTGCGCGAGCTGGCGAAGTTCGCCTTCGGGCGCTCGCACCACTCGGCGCCCGCCCTGATCCTGACCGCCGCCGAGCAGGTAGCGAAGCGCTTCCCCGGGCAGATCAAGCGATGGATCGAGGCGGGGCGCAGGCTGCAGACCGACCTCGAGGCGGAGCTCGGTCCCCGTGGCGTGCTGCTCCACCCGCCCTACACGCGCCCGGCGCCGAAGCACCACCACCCGATGTTGACACCGTTCGATTTCGTCTGCACCGCGGTGTTCAACGTGCTCGAGTTTCCGGTGACGCAGGTGCCGATGGGATTCGGGGCGGAGGGGCTGCCGCTGGGGGTGCAGGTGGCGGCTCGGCGCGGGCTCGATCACCTGACGATCGCCGTCGCTGGAGCGCTGGAGGAGGACTTCGGAGGATGGGTGCGGGCCGAGCCGCGGGCGGAGGCCGGAGCTAGAACTTGAAGCCGGACGAGGTCGCCTGCTCGATGATCGCGCCCTCGAGGGCGTCGTCGATCCCCTTGGCGGCCCCCGGCTTGCTGGTGCGGGCGTCCTTCATGAACTCCTTGCGCTTGCCTGCCAGCGTCGAGATCTTCTTCTGGATCTCGTCGCGCTCCTTGACCTTGCCCACGACGAACTTCGTCCGCTCCTCGACCGACATCGCCCGCATCGGCTCCGGCAGCGCGGCCGCCGGCACCGCGGCGATCTTGGCCGGCGCGCCCTTGGTCGCGTCGACGAGATCCCAGTTGGCGTTCTCATAGAGCCCGCTCGACTTCGCGCCGGCCCGTCCCGCCGCGGCCGACTTGCTGATGTGAAAGGCATTCACGTCCTGCGCGGCCTGGTTGGCGAGGCCGGCCGCGGCCCCCGCGCCGTAGCCGATGTAGGTCTTGTTCAGCTCGAGGGAGAGGCGTCCCAGTTCGTCGTCCATCGGGGTGGCGATGGCCACCGCGCTGTTCTGATCGATCGCCGCGTAGCGCCCCGCGCCGAGGCTGGCCACCTGCTGCCAGAGCCGCGCCTCGCCCGACGACTCGCCGCCGCAGTAGATGGTGTTCACGTAGATCCCCCTGGCGCGCGCCGCCGCGACCGCGCTCTCGACGGAGACCAGCGGATCCTGGTTCGCCGGCTCGTTGCCGGCGACGAAGACGATCTTCAGCGCCTTGGGATCGGCGCTCCACTCCATCCGCGAGGTGGCCTCCTGCAACGCGCGCGCGACGTACTCGCTGCCGCCGCTGGTGTGCAGCGCGAACAGCCTGGCGTAGATCCCGTCGAGGTCGGAGGTGAGGTCGGCGTCCTTGCGGACCCAGCCAGTGGCGGGATCGTACCCCGAGTTGCCGTAGCTGATCAGGCCGACGCGCAGCGCCGGCTTCGGCTTCGCCTGCCCGAGCAGGCTCACCACGTCCCACAGCTTCTGGCGCGCCCCGTCGATCAGGCCGTCCATGCTGCTCGAGGTGTCGAGCGCGATCACCAGATCGATGGTGCGAACCTCCTCGGTCGGCTTGTCCACCGGGACCACCGACGAGCCGCTCCGCCGCGGCGCGGCGAGCGCGATGGCGACGAGAACCAGGGCCAGGATACCTGCGATCTGAACCGTGCTGAGCTTGCGCATGGCGGGTGATACGCGCGACCCGCGCCGAACGATCTGCGCTATTTCTAGTGTCCTGTCCGAGAAATTCTTTGCAGAATTTCTCAGCCAGAACACTAGCCATGATCCCACGGGGCGTGCTGCCCCGCCCCGTCGGCAGAGCCGCCTGGGTCCCCACCCCTGCTCACGGCGGCACGAGCCGCCGGGCCGCGGCCGTGCGCGGCCTGCCAATGCAACGAACTTCGGTGTCGGGACACTAGCGGGGCGCGGTGCGCATCGGGATCAGGTAGCGGTCGCCGGTGAGCTCGTTCACGCCGACATAGACGTCGACCCCGAAGGCCTCGCGAACCCGCCGGTAGGTGAGGATCTCCTCGACGGTGCCGTCGATGGCGGGGGCGCCCGGGGTGAGGAGCAGGAGGCGATCGCAGTAGGCGGCGGCGAGGTTGAGGTCGTGGATGACGACGATCACCGTCACTCCCCGGCGGTGGCGCTCCGCCAGCAGATCGAAGATTGCGATCTGGTGGTGGATATCGAGCGCGGCGGCCGGCTCGTCGAGGATCAGCACCTGCGGGTCCTGGGCCAGGGCGCGCGCCAGGAGGACCCGCTTGCGTTCGCCACCCGAGATGGCGTGCAAGGGGCGGTCGGCGAGGACAGAAACACCGGTGGCCTCCATCGCCATCCGGGCGGCGACGAGGTCGGCCGGGCGCTCGAAGCCGAAAGGGCCCAGGTGGGCGGTGCGGCCCATCAGCACCACCTCCAGCGCGGTGAAGGGGAACTCGAGCGCCTCCTCCTGGGTCACCGCCGCGACCACCCGTGCGAATTCGCGCCGCGGCACCCGTGCCACATCGCGCCCCTCGAGGGTGACGCGCCCCTCCGACGGGGAGAGCAGGCCGAGCGCGAGCCGCACCACGGTCGACTTGCCGGCGCCGTTCGGGCCGATCACCCCGAGCAGCTGCCCGCGCGGAATCTCCAGGCTGAGCCGATCGAGCACCTTCCGGCCGTCGTAGCCGAACGAGACACCGTCGAAGCGAATCACTTCGCGCCTCCCGCGGGCCCCACCGGGTGCAGCAGCCGATCCAGCACCTCCACCCCTTCGACGACCCGCGGCCCCGGACGGAACAGCAGGTCGACGTCGATCATCTCGATCCGGTAGCGTCGCTTCCCGAGCAGCGCCGCGGTCCGCTCGAGCGGTGCGAGTGGCGGCGACCCCGACGAGTGGGTTCCCACCACCATCACCTCGGGCACCCGCGCGACCACGCGCTCCAGGCTGTAGGTCGGGAAGGGCTGCGGCGAGTCGTCGGCCATGTTCTCGCCCCCCGCGGCGAGCAGGAGATCGCCCACGTGGCTGGCTCGCCCCGCGACCATCAGCGGATCGCTCCACACCACCACCAGCGCCTTCACCCTCGGTGAGCCGACCTTGCGACGAGCGCCCACGAGCGCGATCCGGCGGCGCAGATCGGCCACCCGCCTCTCGGCCTCGGCGCCCCGCCCGACCACCTCGCCGATCGCGATCACATCGCGGTAGATCTCCTCGAGCGAGTCGGCGCGGCTGACGTACACCGGCAGGCCGAGCCGCTCCATGGCCTCGACGGTGCGCTGGGTGTTGGCCGAGGTGGCGGTGAACACCACGTCGGGGCGCAGGGCAACGATCCGCTCGAGGTTCGGGTCCGTGTTGGCGCCGACGCGCGGCAGCGCCTTCACCTCGGCCGGCCAGTCGCTGTAGCCGTCGACGCCGACCACCCGCGGGCCGGCGCCGAGATCGAACAGGATCTCCGTCGACGACGGGGCGAGCGAGATGATCCGCAAGGCCCGCTCGGGCGGCGGCAGGCGCACCATCCGGCCGAGACCGTCCTTGCGCTCGCGGAGGCCCGCGGGTCCCTCGCGTCGCGTGCAGCCGCAGGCGAGGACGAGTGCGAAACCAGCGACGAGGAGGCCCCTCAACCCGCCCGCTCCATCCCGCGCCGCCGGAGCACGATCAAGAAGAAGGGCGCGCCGATCAGCGCGGTCAGAACGCCCACCGTCGGCTCGGTCTTCAGCACCAGGAAAGCGAGCCGCGCCGCGGTGTCGGCGGCGACCAGGAACGCGGCACCGACGAGCGCGGAGGCGGGGAGCAGCACGCGGTGATCGGGGCCGAGGAACCCGCGCAGCACATGGGGGACGATGATCCCGACAAAGCCGATCGGCCCGGCGAAGGCCACCGCCGCCCCGGTGAGCAGCGACGCGGCGAGGAAGATCGTCCGGCGCGCCGCCTCGGTGTCGATCCCGACCGAGTGGGCCGCCTCGTCGCCCAGCGCGAAGGCGTTCATCGGCACCGCCATCATGAACAGCACCCCGAGGCCGACCACCACGTAGCCGCCCAGCGCGGCGAGGCGGAGACCGTCGACGGGACCGAGGCTGCCGGTGAGCCAGTAGAGCGCCTCGTGAGCCGCTCCGGGCGACGAGAGGAGGCGGATCGCCACGATCAGCGCCGCCGAGAGCGCGTTCAGCACCACGCCCGCGAGCAGCGCCACGTTCGGGACCAGCCGCCCGCGCACGCGCCCGAAGACGTACACCGCCGCCACCGACGCCAGCGCGCCCAGGAAGGACCAGACTGGCAGCGTCCAGATGCCAAGCCAGCCGAGCGTCCCGCCGAGCACGATCGCCGCGGTGGCCGCCACCGATGCGCCCCCCGAGACGCCGAGGACGTAGGGATCGGCGAGCGGGTTGCGGAGCAGGGCCTGGAAGGCCACCCCGGCCGGGGCGAGCGCCGCGCCCACCACCGCGCCGAGGAGCACCCGCGACACCCGCGTGCCGAACAGGATCGCCGCGTCCACCGACGAGGGATCGGTGAGCGCGCGCCGGAGATCCACCGGCTCGACGCCCAGCATGAACGAGCCACACACCGTCGCCAGGAGCAGCGCGAATGCGGCCAGGGTGACGGTCGCCACGCGCGCCGGGGTCGCCCGCGCGGTCAACTGGCCTCCAGCCGCGCCGCGAGCCGCCGGAGGCCCTCGTCCGGCGTGTAGTGATAGGCCACCTGCTCGTCGCTGTAACGCTCGGCGGAGAGCACGCAGGCGGTGCGCGCGGCGAGCGTGGCGGCGAGGATCGTCCCCTCGCTCCCCGGCGGGATCGCCGCACGGCAGGGCGCAGGGCAGCCTTCGCAGGGGCGCGAAAGGGGCGGTGTCGGCACGAGATCGCGGTCGCACAGCCACGCTCCGCGCAGCGCCCACCAGGGGCCGAACACCGGGTGCACCACCATCCCGATCGGCGACGGCGCGCCGAGGCCGGACAGCGCGCCGAGGCGACGGAAATCGATCCGTGGCTGGAAGAGAAAGGTGGGCTCGAGGCGGCGCGCCCGCACGCCCGCGTCCGCGAGCACGGCCGACCCGCGATCGAGCACGCCCGCCACGTAGTGATCGAGGGGGTGCGCCTCGGCCAGGAGCCGCCCCTTCGGGTCGACCGCGAGCCAGTCTGTGAAGCGCCGCCAGAGGTGCGTCCCGCCCGAGCCGACGACGATCATCGAGCGCGCCCCGGGCAGGAGCGCCCCGGCAGTCAGCTCCGGCGGCGGTCCGGCCGCGTCATAGGCCACCGACGGAAAGGCCGCGACAAGATCAATCCCACCGTCGTGGATCGCATCGGCGAGCCGCGCCAGCAGGGGATCGCGCACGCGGCCTTTGTAGCGCCTGATCCCCTCTCAGTTCAACAGCATCGGGTAGCTGATCGGCATCGCGCGACCCTTGAAGCGCTTGAACTGCGCCCCGCGCGCGGCCTTCAGCACGCACTCCGCAGTGGGCGTGCCGGCGAGCCCGCCGCCGATGCTCGACGACTCGATCTTCCCGTCGCCCGTCACCACCAGCACCACCGTCACCACTCCCGGCGCCTTCCACTGCGCGAAGCAGTCGTGAACCTTCGGCTTGAGCCCGCTCATCGTCCCCACGATGTCGGCGCGCGTCAGCTGATCGGGCAGATTGGCCTCCGCCGTGACGCCGGTGAACATCTCATCGCTCGGCGCCTTCCCGGGGGCGCGCTTGACCTCGACCGGGGGCGGCGGCGCGGCCGGCTTCTCGAACACGCACTGCTCCCCCTCCACCTCGCGCCCGCGCGGACACTCCGAGGGCACCCCGACGCAGATGAACTTGCTGGTGCTCCAGCTCTGCCCCGGCCAGCAGCAGTGACCGGCCGTCCTGTCGCTGATCCGCTCGCCCGGGCCGCACTTGCCCTGGTTCTTGTTCACTCCGATGCGCTCGGTCTGCCCCATGCTGCGGATGCAGGTCTCGCCCGACGCCTCCATCCCCGCAGGGCACGCCGTCGGCCCGCCAAAGCAGCTCTCGGTGCCGGTGCTGAACCCCTGTCCGATCCAGCAGCAGTGGCCCTGCGTGCTCGGCGTCGCCTTCTGACCGGGCGGGCAGAGCTTGTCCGTGAACTCCTTGTCGGCGCGCGCCGGGGCCAGCGCGCAGACCACGAGAAGAGCGGCAAGTAGCGAGCGTTCCATCACCGTCAGTCCCATTGAAGCCCCCCGCCCGCAAGGTAGCCCCCACCCGCGAGGCTGTCAATTTTGCCCACGTGTCGGGGTGCCTAACGGCGGAGGGGGTCCCTCCGCTCACGTAGTCGTAGTCGTAGTGGTAGTCGATTCAGTGGCACTCGCGCGCGGGGGATGACCTCTCCGGCACAAGCGCGTGAGCATCTCCACGATGCGGGTCAGCAGCTCCATGGCCTGTCGCCGAGTGTCTTCCAAGGCGAGTTGCAGGACCGCAAAGGCATCCACGATCGCCTTGCACTCCATCGCGGAGCCC
>SHYY01000249.1 GCA_009692555.1 Myxococcales bacterium | reverse complement strand
TGCCTTTGCGGTCCTGCAACTCGCCTTGGAAGACACTCGGGCGACAGGCCATGGAGCTGCTGACCCGCATCGTGGAGATGCTCACGCGCATGTGCCGGAGAGGTGATCCCCCGCGCGAGAGTGCCCCTGAATCGACTACGACTACGACTCCGACTCCGACTCCGACTCCGTGAGCGGAGGGACCCCCTTCCGCCGTCAAGCACTCCAGCAAGCGATAATCGTTGACGCCCCTCGACACCCCGTGGTAGAAGTGTGCGTGCGCTTACAATCCGGTTCGCAACCCCCGAAGCCGTTCCCGTCGCTGCTCGCCGCCGCGTTGGCTCTCTCGGGATGCGGCGCGATGGACCCGATCGCCGCTCCGCCGGCGCCGCTGAAGGTCGAGACGCCGCGCTTCCTGCTCCAGCCGGGCGAGGAGCTGTTCAAGTGCTACTACACCTCGCTGCCTTCGGACATGCCGGTGGCGACCGCGCGCATCGAGTCGTCGATGACGCCGGGCAGCCATCACATGATCCTCTTTTACACCGACAAGCCGGCCGCGCCCGATGGCACCTTCGGTGATTGCGGGCGCGAGGATCTCGATTCTCCCCAGGCGGTGCCGCTGCCGTTCTACCTGACCCAGGAGCCCGACGATCACCTCGACCTGCCGAAGGGCGTGGCGATGCCGCTCAAGGCGCGCCAGCCGCTGATCTTCCAGATGCACTATTTCAACGCCTCCGCGGCGGTCCTGGAGGTCCAGGTCAAATTGACGATCCACCCGGCGGTCGGCGAATACGAGATTGCCGGCCCCTTCGCCAGCTACCAGACCGAGATCAATATCCCGGCGCACGGAACGCAGACCGTCTCGGGCCATTGCATCGTGCCCACCGGATCGCAGTTCTTCAGCATGTCCACCCACACCCACAAGAACAGCATCAACGCCGCCGTCCGTCGCTGGAAGGAGGGTCAGCCGACCGACATGCTGGTGGAAACGAAGGATTGGGAGCACCCCACGGTCCATCACTGGAGCGCTCCTTTCATGATTCTCGGCGAGACCGAGGAGATCCATTACAGCTGCACCTATCGCAATGACGGCGACAAGCCGATCAAGCAGGGCCAGTCGGCCGCCACCAACGAGATGTGCATGGCGATCGGCTACTACTTTCCCTCCCCCCACGCCACGATCTGCATCAACTCCAAGTCGTTCACGTTCTGACCCGTGCCCTACCGGCGCACGCTCGAGCCGATCTCGGCCACCTTCCTCGACCGCGCCCGCCAGGCCGCCCGCGCCACGCCGCCGCCTCCCGAGGACCCCGAGCGGACCCCGAGCGCCCCCGGCGGACCGGCGCTGGAGGCGGTGCTGCTGGCGGTGGCCGCCGCCGAGGCGGGGGTCAACGAGCTCACCTACTGGTACAACTTCGCGGCGATGGAGAAGGGGCAGAAGCAGATGGTGCTCGAGCTGCACGCCGACGTCGCGACCCGCTGGAGCACCTTCTTCATGCAGGTGGCCGACGCGACCAACTTCGAGGGGGGCCTCTTCTGGTGGGACGACTTCCGCGCCCTGCTCGACCTCCGCAACGCGCTGGTGAACTTCGAGCCGGCGGGCAAGCCCCCCAATGCGACGGCGTACCTGCGGCGCAAGAACCTCGTGCTCGCCCCACCCGCGGAGTGGGTGGTCGCGGTGACCACGCCGGCGGTGGCACGGTTCGCGGTCAACACCGTCGCCGGCATGTTCGCCGTCGCGTCGCGGCTGCTCGGCGAGCTGCTCAACGATCGCCACGTGCTCGCCGTGTGGGGGACGCTGCGCTTCGATCCGCTGTGAACCGCCGCGACGGGTCGGGACGTGATCGTGATAAAGGAGGTCCGGAATGCCCACCGCACTGATCACCGGTTGCTCGAGCGGCTTCGGACTTCTCACCGCCGTCGCGATGGCGAAGAGCGGCTTCCGCGTCTACGCGACACTGCGCGACCTCGGGCGCGGTGAGCGGCTCGAGCACGCGGCGCGCGCCGCATCGGTCAACGTCGAGGTGATCCAGCTCGACGTGTGCGATCCGGATTCGATCGCCCGCGCCGTCGCCGCGAGCCAGCGTCTGGCGGGCCTCGACGTGGTCGTCAACAACGCCGGCTATGGCCTTGGCGGCTTCGTCCACGACGTCGATCTCGACGAGTACCGCGAGCAGTTCGAGACCAATTTCTTCGGCGCGGTGGCGGTCACCAAGGCGGCCCTGCCGGGGATGATCCAGCAGCGGTGCGGCCGGATCATCAACGTGTCGTCGCTCTCCGGACGGGTCGGCATGCCCGGCCTCTCCGCCTACACCGCGTCGAAGTTCGCGCTCGAGGGGTTCACCGAGAGTCTTCGGCACGAGGTGGCGCTGTTCGGCCTGTTCGCGTCGCTGGTGGAGCCCGGGACCTTCCGCACCGACATCTTCGATCGCAATCGCCGCGAGGCGCGCAAGATGCGCGATCCGTCATCGCCCTATCGCGACGCGGTGGCGCAGATGCTCCAGGCGGTCGACGAGGTGCTCGCGCGGAGCAACGCCGATCCCCAGGAGGTGGCGAAGGCGATCGTCCAGGCAGCGACGGCGCGGCGCCCGAAGCTGCGCTACCTCGTCGGCCGCGACGCGCGCACCAACGCGGTGGTGCGGGGCGTCCTGCCGTGGCGCTGGTGGGAGCGCCTGGTGGCGAAGGGCACCCACCTCGACAGGGTCAAGGTCTGAATCTGAGTACCTCCCGTCGCAAGTTCGTGACCACCTACCAGCCCGTTCGCCCTGAGCGAGCGGAGCCAGTCGAAGGGGCGCCCCCGACGGCAAGTTGCGTCCTTCGACTTCGCGCCAAGCCGCTCCGCTCAGGACGAACGGGTGGTGAGGGACCTACGATGGGATGTACTGAGTGAGAAAATCGGAGTTCGTGCTCGGCGAGGCGATCCGCGCGGTGAACTTCACGCCGCGGGTGGCCGACGTGGCGGCGTTGATCGCGCTCCTCGGCGGCGACGACGAGGCGGCCGAGCGCGACGCCGAGCGGGCGCTGCAGCGGGTCGGGGAGCCGGCGGCGCGTGAAGCGCTGGAGCGGATCAGCGCGGCCTCACCGCCCCTCCGGGCCCGGCTGGCACGGGTGGCCGGCCGGATCGCCTCCACCGTCGCTGGCGAGCGCCAAGTCGAGCTGACCTCCGACGTGATCCGGCTGCTCGCAGATCGCGACGCGAAGACCCGGCGCAACGCGATCCTCGCACTCGGGAAGCTCCCTGGCGCGACCACCGAGGAGGCGCTGCTCGCGGCCTGGGCGCGCGAGGAGCGGGTTCATCACCGGCGCTCGATCGCCGCCTCGCTCGGCAAGATCGGCGGCGCTCGCTCGCTGGCCCTCCTGTCGTCGCTGGTGACCGACGACGCCGAGCTTCGCCGGATCACCGATCAGGCGCGCCTGATCCTCGGTCGCAACCTCGGCACCGACGAGGGAACACTCGATCCGCGGGCGGCCGCGCCGTACGCGCTCCCGTCGGTGGCGCGCTGCCGCGGTGGGCTCGAAGCGCTGCTCGCCGAGGAGCTGGCGGCGATCGATCCGGCATGGCATCCGAAGCTCGTCGGGCCGGGCTGCGTGCGCTTCGACTTCACCGGGCCGCTCGAACGAGTCTTCGGCGCGCGCACGTTGCTCGACTTCGGCTTCGCCCTGCCTGCCGAGACGGTGGCATCGCGCGAGGCGATCCCGGACGCGGTCGCCCGCGCGCTCTCGTCGGAGATGGCGCGTGATCTGCTGGGCGCCTGGACCCGCGGACCGGTGCGCTACCGCATCGAGTGGGCGAGCGGCGGCAAGCGCCGCGCGGAGCTCCTGCGCTGCGTCCAGGCGGTGGGCGCGCGCCGCCCCGAGCTGCAAAACGATCCATCACGGCGCACCTGGGAGGCGTCGATCCACGAGCCGGGCGGGCGGGTCTCGGTGGAGCTCACGCCGCGCCTCGATGACCCCCGTTTCCGCTACCGCGTCAAGGACGTGCCGGCGGCCTCGCACCCGACGGTGGCCGCCGCCCTCGCGCGGATCGCCGGCGCCCGTCCCGACGACGTGGTGTGGGATCCCTTCGTCGGCTCGGGCAGCGAGCTGGTGGAGCGCGCGCGTCTTGGCCCGTTCGCCCGGCTGATCGGCACCGACCTCGATCCCCGCGCGATCGATGCCGCGCGGCAGAACCTCGCCGCCGCCGGCTTCCCGGCCGACCTCACCGTCGGGGATGCCTGCACCGTCCTCCCGTTCGGGGTGACCCTGGTGATCACCAACCCGCCGATGGGACTGCGCGTCCTGCGGGGCGAGGACCTCGGCGACCTCTTCGACCGCTTCCTCGATCACCTCGGCCGCCTGCTCCGACCGGGCGCGCGGGTGGTCTTTCTCTCGCCGCTGGCGGCGCGCACCGCGGCGCGGGCGAAGCAGGCCGGCTTCGCGGTGACCTCGCGCGAGCGGATCGATCTCGGCGGCTTCGCAGCGACGGTGCAGGTGCTGCAACGGGTGGTACCATCGCCCACAGCGCGCCGATGAGCGACACCTCGAAAGCTCCGCCGTCCGCTGACCCCACCAGGGCCGAACCGCCGCCCGCGTCGACGATCGACCTGTTTCCGGAGGACCTTCTCCGGCTTCTGGCGACCCCGGATCCTCCCCCAGAAGGGGCCACCTTGGGGCAGCGGATCACGGTCCCGGGCCCCCACGGTGCCCACGAGTTGGCGCTTCCCGGACCGCTCGACTTCCCGGCTGCCACCGGCGCGGCCGTCGAGAAAAACCGTCGCCTCCTCCTCGGCCCCGACTACTCCGCGCTCGCCTGCCTGCCCCGGGACAGCTCGACCTTCGACGAGCAGATCGCGGCCGAGGGAGCGCTGTCGCTCATTCCCGCGGCACTCCTCGGATCGCTCGCGCGCCCGGTGGTCGATTTTCTCTACGGCCTGATCGATCGTCTCCCCGCGGCGATCCGCCGCCCGTTCGAGAAGGAGCTGGGCCTGCTGATCGACACTGCGCTCGCCGCCGCGGCCGCCCTGGTTTCGCCGCTCGCCGGGGCCACCGTCGATCGCTTTCACCGCGACGGGAGCGGCCTCCCACCGTCGGTGGCGCTGTCTCTCCGGACCTATTCTCAGATGCACAACTCCTGCGGCGAGACCGCGGCCGCGATGATCCTGAAGGGCGCGGGCCTGCCGGTCTCCCTCGCCGGCGTCGACACCCAGCTCCCGTTTGCCCCGGGGACGAACCTGCTCGTCGACGAGGAGTTCCGCAAGCGCGGCCTGACCGCCGTCAACGGCCCGGGCGATCTGGCGCGCCTCAAGGCCTTCCTCGCGTCCGGCTACCCGGTGATGGTCTCGATCGGATGGGAGGGCGGCGGCGGCCACCTCACCGTCGTCACCGGCTACGACGACGCCACCCGGCGGCTCACCCTCCGCAACTTCCACGCCGACGGCACCGACAGCGCGGTGCCCTACGACGAGTTCGATCGCTACTGGGTCGCTCGCGGGCGCTACATGACCGCGGTGATCGCGCGCCGCGATCCGCGCCTCGATCCGCTCCGCGAGGCGGGCACGCTCCGTCGGGACACGCCGATCCATGAGGGCCTCAGCCTCTCGGATCTGTGGGTCACCGAAGCGGGGAAGGTGTTCGTCGAGGGCGCGTGGCGCTACTGCGCTGCCGGCACGGACCTGACCGTGCGGGTGAAATTCAACTCCGCGGAGAATGGGCTCGCGCGGCAGCTCGGCGGCGGGATGGTGATCCGGCAGCGCATCGCGCCCGGCTGGACCGTCGATCTCACCGTCGAGAAGCTGAGCGTCCGCGGCGCCGACGACACCTGGCAGAGCTACTCCGCGGCACCGGTGGCGATCTACGGCGGGCTCTCCGGCCCCGGCTTCGAGATCCGCGCGGGCGGCGAGCGCGGCGCCTTCCAGGCCTCGGCCGCAGCCCACCTCGGGCGCCTGATCGCAGGGCTCGGGCTGCGGGCCAACCTCGCCGTCGAGGCGGACGGCAGCGTGCGCCTCACCGCCCTGCTCGCCGGAACGTTCTGAGCGCGATGAGCGAGCTCACCGAGGTCGAGGAGGTGCGGCGCGCCAACCAGGCCTTCTACCGCGCGTTCGAGTCGCTGGCGATCGAACGCATGGACCACGTCTGGGCCCACGACGGTCAGGTGACCTGCGTGCATCCCGGCTGGCCGCTCGCGGTCGGGTGGGCCGAGGTGCGGGCGACCTGGGTGACCATCCTCCATAATACCGCCGAGATTCATTTCGAGGTGGCGGACGAGCAGATCGAGGTGCGGGGTGACCTCGCGTGGGTGGTGTGCGTCGAGAAGCTGTCGTCGCGCGCCGGGGGCGGCGGGGGATCGGGCGAGGTGCTGGCGACGAACGTCTTCCGGCGCGAGGACGGGCGCTGGCGGCTGGTCCATCATCACGGATCGCCCCACGTGCCGAGGCCAGCGGCCGCGCCGCTCCGGTCGACGCGGCGGACGTTGAACTAAGGGCCCGCGGCGGAATAAATTGCGCAAAGACGGGCGTCGAGGCGCCCGGAGTCGCGAGGCGCGACGACGGAGAATACTCTCTGTATTCGACGGAGGAGCAACGACGCGAGCCGGGATGCTTCGGCGCCTGGACTGCGCGAGTTATTCCGCCGCGGGCCCTAAACACCCTCTTGCCCCCGCTGCTTCCCGTCTCCGTTTCTGACCATTAGCCACATCTCCGATCTCTCGTCGGTGAGAATGATCCGAGCGCTCTGGGTCTGGTTCACTCTCCCGCAAGCGATGCGGGCGGGAGAGGGCAGGGTGAGGTGCGAGGCTTTCCAGCCCGCCTCGTCGAGAATGCGCGCCGGCTACGCCGCGATGCCACGACGCCCACCCTCACCCCGACCCTGCCGCCAGCGTCGCGAGCGGGAGAGGGAGACAACCCGACCGGGAACGATTGACCAACACTCGTCCGCTTTCCCTGCAACCGGGAACCGCGCCCGGATCGGAGGGGTGCTTCACAGCGGAGGGGGCCCTCTTGCTGGCTCTTGCTCGTCACGTAGTCGTAGTCGTAGTCGTAGTCGTAGTCGTCCCGTCCGCAGCGACGGCAATCGAACTTCCTTCCGCAACAAATTCCTCCTGCCAACCGACCACCCTGGCCCCAAAGGAGGATGCCCCTGCTGGCCGACCAGAAGCTCGACGTCTATCGCCGCGCCATCGAGCTCCTCGCCCTGGCGTCGCAGATCGCGACGAGCGCCCCCAGGGGGAACTCGTTTCTCACCGATCAGCTCAAAACGTGCGGCGCTCTCCATCCCCTGGAACATCGCCGAGGGAGCGGGCCGGTTCGGAGCGCCGGATGGCGCCCGCTTCTACAGCATCGCCCGGGGCTCCGCGATGGAGTGCAAGGCGATCGGGGATGCCTTTGCGGTCCTGCAACTCGCCTTGGAAGACACTCCGCGACAGGCCATGGAG
>SHYY01000039.1 GCA_009692555.1 Myxococcales bacterium | reverse complement strand
ACAGGCCATGGAGTTGCTGACCCGCATCGTGGAGATGCTCACGCGCTTGTGCCGGAGAGGTGATCCCCCGCGCGAGAGTGCCCCTGAATCGACTACGACTACGACTACGACTACGTGAGCGGAGGGACCCCCTTCTCCGTTAAGCACCCTCCCGTCCTGATTCGATTGACACCCAAAGCGTCGACGGTCTATCGTCGGCGGTGTCCCCAAAAAACTGCAACTTCGTTGTTGACCGGGGCCCCCGCGGGTCCCAGGCAGTGATCTGATCATGGCGATCCCCAGGCCCTCCGGTAAGCCGACCAAGTTCATCTTCGTGACCGGCGGTGTGGTGTCATCGCTGGGCAAGGGGCTCGCATCGGCCTCGATCGGGGCCTTGCTGGAGAACCGGGGACTCCGGGTCACCATCCAGAAGCTCGATCCCTACATCAACGTCGATCCCGGCACGATGAACCCGCTCCAGCACGGTGAGGTCTTCGTCACCGACGACGGCGCCGAGACCGACCTCGATCTCGGCCACTACGAGCGCTTCATCTCGACCCGCATGACCCGGCTCAACAACTTCACCACCGGCCAGATCTACGACAGCGTGATCAAGAAGGAGCGGCGCGGCGACTACCTCGGCGGCACGGTCCAGGTCATCCCCCACATCACCGACGAGATCAAGGCCAACATCCTGAAGTGCGCCGAGGGCCTCGACGTGCTGATCGTCGAGGTGGGCGGCACGGTGGGCGATATCGAGTCGCTCCCGTTCCTGGAGGCGCTGCGCCAGCTCCGGCTGGAGGTCGGGATCGGCAACGCGCTCTCGGTCCACCTCACGCTGGTGCCCTACATCGCCGCCGCCGGCGAGCTCAAGACCAAGCCGACCCAGCACTCGGTCCAGAAGATGCGCGAGATCGGCATCCAGCCCGATATCCTGATCTGCCGCTGCGACCGCCCGATCGATCCCGGCCTGAAAAAGAAGATCGCGCTCTTCTCCAACGTCCCCGCCGACGCCGTCTTCACCTCCCAGGACGCGAAGTCGATCTACGAGGTGCCGATCCACCTCCACAACGAGGGGCTCGACGACAAGATCTGCGAGCAGCTCAACATCTGGTCGCGCGCCCCGGCGCTGGCCGAGTGGCAGCGGATCGTCGACGCGCTGACCCTGCCCACCCAGCAGGTGACGATCGGGATCATCGGCAAATACGTCGATTTGATCGAATCCTACAAGAGCTTGAACGAGGCGCTGATCCACGGCGGGATCGGCAACAACTGCAAGGTGCGCCTCCGCCACGTCGACTCCGAGGAGATCGAGCACCGCGGCGCCGAGGCGCTGTGCGGCGACCTCGACGGGATCCTCGCCGCCCCCGGCTTCGGCGCGCGCGGCACCGAGGGCAAGATCGCCGCGGTGCGCTTCGCCCGCGAGCGCCGCGTCCCGTTCTTCGGGATCTGCTTTGGGATGCAGCTCGCAGTGGTCGAGTTCGCCCGCCACGTGTGCCATCTCGAGCGCGCCAACTCGAGCGAGATCGACGAGCACACCCCGCACCCGGTGATCGACCTGATGCCCGACCAGCGGGGGATCGTCGACCGCGGCGGCACGATGCGCCTCGGCGCCTTCCCCTGCGCACTGATCGAAGGCACCCGGGCACGCGAGGCCTACGGAGGGCTCGCCGAGGTGAGCGAGCGCCACCGCCATCGCTGGGAGGTCAACAATCAGTTCCGCGAGGTGCTCCAGAACGCCGGACTGGTGCTCTCCGGGCTCTCCCCCGACCGCCGCCTGGTGGAGATGATCGAGCTGCGCGAGCACCCCTACTTCGTCGGCTGCCAGTTCCACCCAGAGTTCAAGTCGCGCCCGATGGCGCCGCACCCGCTGTTCAAGCGCTTCATCCGCGCCGCGCTGGACAACCAGCTCGCCCGCCGCGACCGCCCGCCCGAGCCCGCCCCGCCGCGTTCCACGCAGGCCCAGGTCCACTGAGCCGGATGAGCGGCAAGTCCGGCTCCGGCAAGCGGATCACCAAGGAGCGCGCCACCCGCTCGCGCAAGGACACGCTGCCCGATCCACGGCGGCGCGTCACCTCCGTGATGGGCAGCAATCACATGGCGGTTTCGCCGCTCCCATCGAGGGACGCGCCGGCCGAGCTGGATCGTCCGACCACGCCGATGCAGCGGGTCGACCTCCTGGGTGGGCGGTACAAGCTGGTCGAGCAGCTCGGCCAGGGTGCCACCGGCACGGTGTGGAAGGCGGTCCACCGCGATCTCGGCAAGGCCGTGGCGGTGAAGATCGTCCACGCCGATACCTTCGAGCGCTCCGTCGGCCGCGAGCTGTTTCTCCACGAAGCGCGCACCGCCTCCAGCCTCGATCACCCGAACATCGTCGCCGTCACCGACTTCGGGATCGATCCGCACCTTGGCGCTTTCCTGGTCATGGAGCTGCTCGCCGGCGAGACGCTGCGAACGCGCATGAAGCGCGAGGGCCGCCTGCTCCTCCAGGCGGCCTACGACGTCCTCCACCAGCTCCTCGACGCCCTCCGCTTCGTGCATGGTCGCGACGTGGTGCACTGCGACATCAAGCCCGACAACCTCTTCCTGGTCGCGCCGCCCGGCGAGCCGCACCGCCGCAACCACCTGCGGATCGTCGACTTCGGGCTCGCCTCGGTCGCCGGCCGCGGGGCGTTCGAGAACGGTGGCACGCCGCCCTACCTCGCCCCCGAGCGCCTCCGCGGCGGCCGCCCCGATGTGGCCTCCGACCTCTATGCCGCGGGCGCCGTGCTCTACGAGCTTTGTACCGGACGCGCCCCGTTCGATGCGCTGCCGCTGGAGGAGTGGATGAACCGGGTCGGCCGCGAGGATCCGGCGCCGCCCACGATCCTGGTCGGCACGGCTATTCCGGCGAAGCTCTCGGCGCTGATCGTGCGCTCGCTGTCGCGCGATCCCGGCAAGCGCCCGCGGTCCGCGGAGGCGTTTCTCGGCGAGCTGCGGTCGCTGATGGACGCCGCCCACACCCGGGTCCGGCTGCCCTCTCGGCCGATGTCGGTCCTGCCTCCGCAACTGTTCGCCGGCACCCCGTTCCCGCTCGCCATCACCTCCGAGCTGGGGCGGGTGATCGCCTGCAACCCCGCCTTCGCCGTGGCGGTGGCGGTCGCCCCTTCGGACCTCCCGGGACGACACATCGACGAGCTGTTTCCCGCCGGCCTGATCACACGCCAGTTCGAGCAGGTGGCCTACGGCGCCACGGCCTCCGCCTCGGTGACGCTCCCCGATCGCGCCGCGGTCCGCTTTGCCCGCGTGGAAGAGGCCGGGGCGGTCCATATTCACGTCATGATCATCAAATAAATCAGCCTCTTGGAATGTCATAGCCCGTCGGCCTGACCAGCGTAAGCAACACTCGTACCATTTTCGCGTTTCCCTTTACACCCCCTCCGTGCGGTGGTATGTTCACAGCATCTTCGGGGACTGAGACGAGAGGAACAGCCTGATGTCGATGGAGATCAAGCAGCACCTCAGGCTCAGCCAGCAGCTGGTGATGACCCCCCAGCTCCAGCAGGCGATCAAGCTTCTCCAGCTGTCGCGGATGGAGCTGGTCGATCTGGTGCGCGAGGAGATGATGGAGAACCCCATCCTCGAGGACGGGGTGGAGGCCGCGCAGGAGTTGCCGCGCGAGGTCGACGCCGAGACCAAGGCCGAGAACCAGATCCAGGGCGAGAACGACACCCCTCCGCAGACCGAGGCGCGTGACAGCGAGAAGGAGGTCACCGCCGACTCCCAGGCCGCCTCCGAGATCGACTGGGACAACTACCTCGAGAACTACTCCTCGGCCCCGGCGATGCCGTCCTACAAGCCCAACAACGATGAGCTGCCGTCGCTGGAGTCGACCCTCACCAAGAAGACCTCGCTGTTCGATCACCTGGTCTGGCAGCTCAAGCTGTCGCACTTCCCGGAGGTCGAGGAGAACGTCGGGATGCTGATCATCGGCAACCTCGACATCGACGGCTACATCAAGGAGCCGCCGCTCTCGGAGATTGCCGAGGAGGGCCAGGTCTCGATCGAGATGGTCGAGACCGTGCTCGCGAAGATCCAGCAGTTCGATCCGGTCGGCGTGGCGGCGCGCTCGCTCCAGGAGTGCCTGCTCATCCAGGCGCGCCACGTCGGCGCCGACGATGCGATCCTGGTCCGCATGCTGACCCACCACATCGGCAATCTGGAGAAGAAGAACTACCCGGCGATCGCGCGCGACCTGAAGGAGCCGATCGAGGAGATCTACGAGGCGGCGAAGGTGATCATGACCTTCGACCCGCGCCCCGGCCGGGAGTACTCCGCCGAGGACCCGCACTACATCACCCCCGACGTCTTCATCCACAAGGTCGGCGACAAGTACTTCGTGGTGCCGAACGACGACGGCCTCCCGAAGCTCAAGATCTCGTCGTTCTACCGGAGCGCGCTGGCCGGCTCGCCGAAGGCGCGCGAGTACATCCAGGACAAGCTCCGCTCGGCGCAGTGGCTGATCCGCTCCATCCAGCAGCGGCAGCGCACGATCGTCAAGGTCACCGAATCGATCATCAAGTTCCAGCGCGAGTTCTTCGACAAGGGCATCGCCCACTTGAAGCCGCTCATCCTCCGTGATGTCGCCGAGGACATCAGCATGCACGAGTCGACCATCTCCCGCGTCACCACCAGCAAGTACGTCCACACGCCGCAGGGGATCTTCGAGCTCAAGTTCTTCTTCAACAGCGGGATCTCGCGCACCGATGGGGACGAGGTCGCGTCGCAGGCGGTCAAGACCAAGATCAAGCAGATCATCGCGGCCGAGGATCCCAAGCACCCGCACTCGGATCAGCGGATCGTCGAGCTGCTGCGCGAGACGACGATCGACATCGCGCGGCGCACCGTGGCCAAGTACCGCGAGCAGCTCGGGATCCTCTCGTCGTCGAAGCGCAAGCAGCTTTTCTGATTCTGATCCAGAATCAGGTGGAATCCGGTTGTAGCTGTAGAGGACCGTCGACCTGAGGAGGTACGTCATGCAGCTCTCGGTAACCTTCCGGCATATGGACACGACGGACGCGCTGAAGGACTACGCGCGCGAGAAGGTCGAGCGGATCAACAAGTACTTCCCCGATCCGATCAAGGCCCACGTGGTCCTCTCCTGCGACCGCGGCTACAACCACACCGCGGACGTGGTGATCACGTTGCACAACGGGATCCTGATCAAGGGCGAGGAGGTGACCGAGGACATGTACTCCTCGATCGATCTCGTGATGGCGAAGATCGAGCGCCAGGTGCGGAAGTACAAGGACAAGATCCGCAGCCACCGCCCGGCCTCCTCGAGCTCCCCGTCGATCGAGATGCACCACTCGGTGGTGGAGCTCCTCGGCGAGGGCAACGGGCGCTCCGCCGGCCCCGAGGCCACCTTGGGCAGCGCCGCCGCCCCGCTCGCTGCCGCGCCGCCGCAGATCATCAAAAAGTCGAAGTTCTTCGCGCGCCCGCTCTCGGTCGAGGAGGCGGTGATGCAGATGAACCTCCTCGGCAACGACTTCCTGGTCTTCTCCCACGCCGCGTCGCGCGAGGTCAACGTGGTCTACCGTCGCAAGGACGGCACCTACGGCCTGATCGAGACCGGCGGGCGCAGCGCCGCCAGTTAGTGTAGTTTTTCGATCGGTGTAGTAGTCTCCGGCCAGCCTCGTGGACCAACCGGCGAAATGAAGATCATCGACTTCGTACGGGAGGAGTTGATCGTCCCCGATCTGGTGGGCAGGGAGAAGCTTCCCGTGCTCACCGAGCTGGCGCTCCATCTCGCCTCGCGCGTGCCGGGCGTCGACGGGGAGGCGCTGGTGCGGGTGCTGGTCGAGCGCGAGCGGCTGGCCTCGACGGCGATCGGCGAGGGGGTGGCGATCCCGCACGGGAAATTCGACGCGGTCGGGCAGCTCACCGCCTGCGTCGGGCGGTCGCGCGAGGGCGTGAACTTCGAGTCGATGGATGGCCGCCCCACCTATATTTTCTTCGTCCTGGTGGCGCCGCAGAACTCCACCGGGGCACACCTGAAGGCGCTGGCGCGGATCAGCCGCCTGTTCAAGGATCCGGGCTTCCGCACCCGGCTGATGCAGGCGAAGGACGCGGCGGAGCTGTTCCGCGTGATCGCCGACGAGGACGCCAAGTACTGACATGCGAAATCCGATTGCCTTCCTCGTGCTGGTCGCCGCCACCGCCGCCGGATGTGGCGAGAAGCCCCCCGAACTGACCGTCATGGGCCAGTCGCTCATCCTCAAGGAGACCGACTACGGGCGGGGCGACTACTTCTGCCCGAACCTGGCCAACGGGCAGTTCGAGGTGATCCTCTCGGACTACGACGTGTGCTCGAAGCTGCACGAGTTCAACCTCCCGATGGAGGTCGGCAAGGCGAACAAGGCGGCGTTCCACAACAGCGACAACACCAACATGCGGATCATCTTCCCGTCGGCGCTGCTGGTCACCTCGCGGAAGTGGGTGGTCGGGCGGAACGACTGCGTCAGCAACGCCGCGCCGGGCACCGAGGCGAGCGTGTTCTTCTCCCACAACGTCGGGATGAACCACAAGTACGACCTCAACGTCTCCGCCGACTCGGGCACGATCACCGTCACCAGCACCGAGAAGTCGGAGAAGGACAACAACGAGGTCACCGGCACCTACGACATCATCATCGCGGGGACGCACCTCTCCGGGGCGTTCAAGGCGCTCTACTGCAGCGGCGTCGTTCCCAAGATCGGCGATTAGCGTGGTGGTCGTCCTCGTCGACGGGCTGCTGCGGGAGGAGGGGCTGGGGCTCGAGCTCGTGGCGGGGCGGGCGGGGCTCGGACGGCGGGTCACCGCGCCGCGGATCCAGAAGCCCGGGCTGGCGCTGACCGGCTACACCGAGCACGTCCACCCCGAGCGGCTGCAGGTGCTCGGGCTCACCGAGATCGCGTTCCTCGAGACCCTCACGTCGGACCAGAGGCGGGCGGGGCTGGAGGCGCTCTGCGCGGCGGGGCCGGCGGCGCTGGTGATCACGCGCGGTCTTGCGGTGCCCGCGGAGGCGGCGGCGATCGCCGAGAAGCACGGCGTGCCGCTGATGATCACGCCGCTGATGTCGTCGGTGTTCATCAGCCGCGTGACGCGGTCGCTCGAGGATCAGCTGGCGCCGACCACCGGGGTGCACGGCGTGCTGATCGACGTGCTCGGCGTCGGCATCCTGATCCTCGGCAAGTCGGGGATCGGCAAGAGCGAGGCGGCGCTCGATCTGGTGATGCGCGGGCACCGCCTGGTGGCTGACGACATCGTCGAGATCCATCGCCGCGGGATGGACACCGTGTACGGCGGGTCGTCCGAGATCATCAAGCATCACATGGAGATACGCGGCCTGGGGATCATCAACGTGAAGGATCTCTTCGGCATCTCGGCGGTGCGCGACGCGAAGAAGATCGAGCTGGTGGCGGAGCTGATGGAGTGGAACGAGGAGGAGGAGTACGACCGCCTGGGCACCGAGGAGCTGCGGCACCTGATCCTCGAGGTGCCGATCGCGATGATCCGCGTGCCGATCCGGCCGGGTCGCAACATCGCGTCGATCCTCGAGGTGGCGGCGCGCAACCAGCTCCTCAAGTTCCAGGGCAAGCACTCGGCGCGCGACTTCGCGGAGAGCATCAACCGCGCGATCGCCGAGGCGGTGCCGGTGGGGCGCACGCTCGACGAGGTCGAGTGAGCGGGATCCGCCCATGATGATCCTGATCGTCACCGGCGTGTCGGGGGCCGGGAAGTCCACCGCCCTCCGCGCGCTCGAGGACGTCGGCTTCTTCTGCGTCGATAACCTGCCGCTGCCGCTGATCGGGCGCTTCGTGGAGCTCCTGGCGCACGCTGGCGAAGTCCAGAAGACCGCGCTGGTGGCGGACGCGCGCGAGGGCGACTTCCTCGCCGGCTTCCGCGAGGCGTTCGCCGCGCTGCGCGCCCAGGGCCACACGCTGGAGGTGCTGTTCCTCACCGCCACCGACGAGAACCTGATGCGCCGCTTCTCCGAGACGAGGCGCCGCCACCCGCTCGGCGGGGACGATCTTCCGCGCGGGATCGCGCTCGAGCGGCAGATGCTGGCCGGCCTCCGCGAGGTGGCCGACGCGGTGGTCGATACCGGGAACCTGAACGTCCACCATCTGAAGGGGATCATCCAGGAGCGCTACGGGCGCCAGGAGGGCTTCGCGCTGACGGTGCTCTCGTTCGGCTTCAAGCACGGCCTGCCCGCCGAGGCCGACATGGTGTTCGATGTGCGCTTCCTCCCGAATCCCTACTTCGTCGAGTCGCTCTCGGCGCTGGCGGGGACCGACGCGGAGGTGGCCACCTATGTGCTCGGCAACGACGAGACCCGCGAGTTCCTGGATCGCGTCGAGGGGCTGCTCCTCTACCTCCTGCCGCGCACCCAGCGCGAGGGCAAGGGCTACTTCACGATCGCCATCGGCTGCACCGGCGGGCGCCATCGCTCGGTCGCCGTCGCCGCCGAGCTGGTGCGGCGGCTCTCGGCCGCCCACAAGGTGACGCTGCGCCATCGCGATCTCGGTCGGGTCGCCTCATGACGCGCCGGAGGCCCACCGGAGTGGTGCTGGTCACCCACGGCCCCGCGGGGGAGCAGATGCTGGCCGCCGCCGAGAAGGTGGTCGGGCACATCGAGGCGATCGCCACCGTCGCTGTGGCCGCGGGCGAGGCGGCGTCGGCGGTGGAGCATCGGATCGAGGGCGCGGTGCGGGCGCTGGGCTCCGAAGGCGTGGTGTTCCTGGTCGATCTCGGTGGCTCGACGCCGTCGAACCTGTGCGGCCGCGCCGCGGTGGGGCGGAGCGCGGTGGTGTCGGGGATGAACCTGCCGATGCTCTTCAAGCTCGCCACCATCGACCGTTCGCTCTCCCCCGCGCTGCTGGCCGACGAGCTGGCCGCCACCGGGCAGAAGTCGATCCAGGTCCGGAGCTGCTGATGACCAAGGGGCCGACCAGCACCAAGGAGGGCAAGCTCGAGATCCAGAACGATCTCGGGATGCACGCCCGCGCGGCGACCAAGTTCGTGCAGACCGCGAACCGCTGGAAGAGCGAGGTCACCGTCGAGAAGGACGGCCAGGTGGTGAACGGCAAGAGCATCATGGGGGTGCTGATGCTGGTGGCCTCGAAGGGCACCTTCATCACCGTGCTGTGCACCGGGCCCGACGCGGAGCAGGCGTTTGGCGCGCTGGCGGCGCTGGTGAACGACAAGTTCGGTGAGCAGGCATGAGCGGGACGGGGAGCGGGAGCGCCGACGGGCGGTGGCTCGCCGGGATCGCCGCCTCGCCGGGGATCGCGATCGGGCGGGCGCACGTCATCGACCGGCGGCGGGTGAAGACGCCGCGGCGACGGATCGAGGACTTCGAGATCCCCGATGAGCTGGAGCGCTTCGAGGCGGCGCTGGCGCTCTCCGACGAGCAGCTCGAGCGGGTGAAGCGGAAGCTCCGCGAGCGCGAGGGGGAGGATCACTTCCAGATCATCGAGGCCCACCAGCTCATCCTCCACGACGAGCATCTGGTCGAGCCGACGCGGCGCCGGATCCGCGAGGAGCGGGCCAACGCGGAGTGGGCGCTCCGCCGCACGGTCGAGGAGATCAAGAGCGTCTTCGACGCGATCGAGGAGGACTACTTCCGCGAGCGGCGGAGCGACATCGACTTCGTGGGCGATCGCATCCTGCGCAACCTGCTCGGCGAGCAGGTCGACGCGATCGGCACGCCGGCGGCGGGGGCGGTGGTGATCGCGCACGATCTCTCGCCGGCCGACACCGCGCACCTCCACCGCGCCTCCTGCGCCGCCTTCGTCACCGACGCGGGCGGGAAGACCTCGCACAGCGCGATCCTGGCGCGCGCCTTCGAGATCCCGGCGGTGGTGGGGGTCGAGCGGGCGACCGAAAAGATCGCCAACGGCGCGATGGTGATCGTCGACGGGATGCGCGGGCAGGTGCTGATCGCGCCGACGCAGGAGGAGCTGGAGGACTACCGCGGGCGGTCGCGGCGCCACTCCGCCTTCGTCGGTGAGCTGCTCGGGAATCGCGATCTGCCGGCCGAGACCACCGACGGTGCGCGGGTCCACATCTTCGCCAACGTGGAGATCGCCGAGGAGATTCCGTCGGCGATGGATCACGGCGCCGAGGGGATCGGCCTCTACCGCACCGAGTTCCTGTTCCTCGAGCGCGCCGACCTGCCGCGGGAGGAGGAGCACTTCATGCACGCGCGCGGGGTGCTCCGGCGCGTCACCCCCTTCCCGGTGACCTTTCGCACCTTCGACCTCGGCGGCGACAAGGTGGTGGCCTTCGCCGGCGCGGGAAAAGAAGCCAATCCGGCGCTCGGCCTGCGCTCGATCCGCCTCTGTCTGAAGGAGCGCGGCCTCTTCAAGACGCAGCTTCGCGGTCTCCTCCGGGCCTCGGCGCACGGGCGGGCGCGGATCATGTTCCCGATGATCTCCGGGGTGACCGAGCTGCGCGAGGCGAAGGGCGTGGTCGAGGAGGCGAAGGACGAGCTGCGCAAGGAGGGACTTCCCTTCGACGAGTCGATCCCGGTCGGGATCATGGTCGAGATGCCGTCGGCGGCGATGACCGCCGACCTGCTGGCGCGCGAGTGCGACTTCCTCTCGATCGGCACCAACGACCTGATTCAATATTCGCTGGCGATCGATCGTGGCAACGAGCACGTCGATTACCTCTACCACCCGCTCCACCCGGCGATCCTGCGAACGGTGCGCTACGTGGTCGACGCCGGCCACGCCGCCGGGGTGCGGGTGGGGATGTGCGGCGAGATGGCGGGCGAGCCGATGTTCGCGCTGGTGCTGTGCGGCCTCGGCCTCGACGAGCTGTCGATGAACTCGACCTCCATCCCTGTTGTGAAGAGCGTGATCCGCGCGTCGGGCCTGGCCGAGGCCAGGAAGCTGGCGCAGGACGCGCTGGCGCTGGCGACGGTGGAGGAGGTGGAGAGGTGCGTCCACGAGGCGATGGCGCAGCGGTTCTCGGAGGACCTGCTCCGGGCGGCGGGCGAGGTCTCGGGGAGCAAGACTACGGGGTGATCTTCTCCATCATTCGCGGGAAGGGGATCGTCTCCCGGACGTGGTGCAGGCCGCACAGCCAGGCCACCGTTCGCTCCACGCCCAGGCCGAACCCGGCGTGCGGCACCGAGCCGTAGCGACGGAGATCGAGGTACCACTCGAACGATTCGCGCGGGAGCTTGTGCTCGTCGAGCCGCGCCTCGAGCAGGGCGAGATCGTCCTCGCGCTGCGAGCCGCCGATGATCTCTCCGTAGCCCTCGGGAGCGATCACGTCGACGCACAGCGCGGTGCGCGGGTCCTCGGGATCGCGCTTCATGTAGAACGACTTGATGCTCGACGGGTAGCGGTGGATCATCACCGGCCGATCGAACTCCTCGCTGATCGCCGTCTCCTCGTCGGCACCGAAGTCGTCGCCGAACTTGCAGTCCTTCCCCTTGCGCTGGAGGAGCGCGATCGCCTCCTCGTAGCGGATGCGCGGGAACGGCTTCTTGACGTTCTCGAGCTTGGTCAGATCGCGCTCGATGATCTGCAACTCCGCGCGGCGGTTCTTCAGCACCTGGGCCACCACCTCGACGAGGAGGTCCTCCGCGAGGTCCATGTCGCCGTCGAGATCGAGCCACGCCACCTCGGGCTCGACCATCCAGAACTCGGTCAGGTGGCGCCGGGTCTTCGATTTCTCGGCGCGAAAGGTCGGCCCGAAGACGTAGACCTTGCCGAGCGCCATCGCCCCCGCCTCGCCGTAGAGCTGCCCGGATTGGGTGAGGTAGGCCTTGTCGTCGAAGTAGTTGACCTCGAACAGGCTCGAGGTCCCCTCGCAGGCAGCCGGGGTGAAGATCGGCGCGTCGAGGAGAGTGAAGCCGCGGCTGTCGAAGTAGTTGCGGATCGCCTTGATGATCTCCGCGCGAATCCGGAGGATCGCCACCTGGCGCTTCGAGCGCAGCCAGAGGTGGCGGTTGTCCATCAGGAAGGCGGTGCCGTGGTCCTTCGGCGAGATCGGGTACTCGCGGGTCGGTTCGGCGAACACGGTGAAGCCCTTGACGTGCAACTCCACTCCGAGTGGTGAGCGCTTGTCCTCGCGCACCGTTCCGTCGATGGTGAGCGAGGTCTCGTGGGCCAGCTTGTCGGCGCGCGCGAACGGCTCGTCGCCGAGGTCGGCCTTGGAGGCCACGCACTGGACGATGCCAGTGCCGTCGCGCACCTGGAGGAAGTGCAGCTTCCCCGAGGAGCGCTTGCCGTAGATCCATCCCTTGAGGGTCACTTCCTCCCCGACATGGCGGTGGAGATCCTCGATATAGACGTGAGCGAGCATGGGGGTGCGTGTAGCGTGGGCGACGGGGGAAGTCAACCAACCCACCCGACTGGAACCCTACTGGACGGTGACCGAGCCCTTCATTCCGGCGCCGATGTGGGGCGCGCAGAAGTAGGGGTACGTTCCGGCCTGGGTGAATTTGACGTCGTAGGTGGTGCCGGCGAGGGAGGTGGGCGCTGCGCCGCAGTTCATGCCGGCCGGCGAGCAGAACTTCTTGTCGGCGACGCCGCCCATTCCGCTGACCACGTTGTGGCCGCTGACGAGCCACACCCAGTGGACCGTGTCACCGATGTTGATCACCACGTTCGGGGGGGCGAAGAAGGCGCCGCCCGCGCCGACGTTGACGGTGAGCAGCTTGGGCGGAGAGGTGAGGTCGGTGGGGGTCGCCAGATCGGCGGGAAGGGGCGCCTGGTCGTGGCGGCGGGATGCAACGAGGATCCGGCGATGGATGACGCAGGGGGGCCGATCGATCTGAAGGCATCCTTGGACAGCCCCGGCCCGTCGAAGGACCTGGCCTCCATCGACGACCAGGCGGCGTCGGACGACCTCGCCACCGACGATCTTGCCACCGACGATCAGGGCCTCCCGGCTGGTGACCTCGCGATCGAGCCGGACCTCGCCGCCTCGCCGGACCTCGCCTCGCCGGACCTCGCCGTCACGGGCGACCTGGCGGGCAGCCCCGACCTGGCCATGGCGCAGGCCGATCTCTCGATGGCCGATCTGAGCGCGCAGCCGGACGTCGCCAAGCCGTCCGATCTCGCCAAGCCCGCCGACCTCGCTCCGCCGGCCGATCTCGCCCGCCTGCCGACCTGATCGCCGTCGCCGACATGGCGGGGGTCTGCCCGGTGGCGAGCAAGGCCTGCTACAACGGCGCGATGGGAACCCAGGGCGTCGGCGTGTGCAAGCCGGGCGTCTCGTTCTGCGCCAAGGGCGTCTTTGGTCCCTGCATCGGCGAGGTGCTCCCGTCGGCGGAGTCGTGCAACAACCTCGACGACGACTGCAACAAGACCGCCGACGACGGCCTCGGGACGGTCTCTTGCGGCACCGGCGCGTGCAAGGTCTCGGTGCCGGCGTGCACGGCAGGAAAGCCGACTGCGTGCGTCCCGAAGGCGGCCGGAAACGAGGTGTGCGGCGACCAGATCGACAACAACTGCGACGGCCTCACCGACGAGGGATGCGGCTGCGTGTACGTCTCGCCGACCGGCAACGACAACAACGCCGGCACCGCCGCGCTGCCCAAGCGCACCATCAACAAGGCGATCGCCGCGGCCGGCCAGAACGGATTCCCGAACCAGGTGTGCGTCGCCTCGGGCGCGGCCTGCCCGTCGACCGGTGACTACATCGAGGACGTGGTGATGAAGAACGGCGTGAACGTCTACGGCGGCTACCAGGCGACCGGGAACAACTGGCCGCGCAACACCGCCACCTGCGCCACGCGCATCCTGCCGGGCAAGCCGATCGGGGTCTACTTCGACAAGTCGGTGGTCCTCCCGACGGTGCTCGACGGCTTCGTGATCAATGGCCACGCCGACAATGTCAGCGCCGCCGTCACCGTCGAGGGGAGCACCGGCGCGGTGGTCAGCGGCAACACCATCACCGGCGGCGGGCAGACCACCTCCTACGGGGTCAACGTCACCGACAGCGGCGGCCAGAAGGGCACCCCGACGATCGCCCGCAACGCGATCAGCGGCGGCTCGCCGACCGCGCTCTCCGTCGGGGTTCGCTCGCAAAGCTCCGCGCCGATCATCCAGGCCCACTGCGACGTGATCGACGTCAACGGGCGCTGCACCGGGGGCTGCTTCAACGGCAAGCTGTTCATCCGCTCGCGCATCCGGCACCTGCAACACCCGCTACGGCATCGAGGAGCAGAACCACCTCGCCGATCCGCGACTGCTCGAGAACGGCGACTTCGTCCCGAGCGCCGCGCCCGACGTGCCCTACCGCGGCGAGGCGGGGATGAATCTGACCATGCTCGGCCAGATCAACATGCTCGCCGGAGCGGCGGCCAATCTCGCGCAGGCGCCCGGCTTCGTCAACGGCCTGCACCTGCCGGCCAACTCGCCGTGCAGGAACACCGGAACGGCCGCCGGCGCACCGACGATCGACTTCGAGAACGACGCGCGCCCGCTGGAGAACGCGTTCGACGTCGGGATGGACGAGTACAAGCCGTAGGGGATCAGCCCGGGGTTCCCCCGCAGCTGTAGGCCACCTCGAAGCCGCGCAGCCTCGGCGACGCGCCCTTCTGGGTGGTGGCCAGCTCGAACTGGATCTGCAGATAACCGCTGTCGCTGGGATTCATGCCGAGCGGCATTCCACCGACGAGATCGGCCGGCGTGGCGGCGAAGATCGGCGACCAGGCGCCCCAGGTGTTGTCGGGCACCGCCGTCTTGCCGCTGCGCGCGCGCAGGCCCAGCGTGGTGTTCGGCGGGACGTCGCTGTCCCACGCCACCTTGACCCACTTCGTGTCGCCGCTCATGCAGCCCTTGACGAGGTAGGAGTAGGTTCCCTTCGGCTTGGTGAAGTTGCGCAGGCCGAAGCCGGTGAAGTCCGAGTAGGTGTAGGGCTGCGGGTCCCACGGGTTGTTGCCCTGATGCGCGCAGCGGTCCCCGGCGGGGCAGAGGTTTTGCCCCTTCGGCTGCGACTGGATATCGGGCGCGGTCATCTTGCCCGCCGCGTCGACCAGGATGCGCGTGGCGCCCGCCTGGGGATCGCCCGAGCCGCTCACGTTCCACACGTTCTGATCGCGGTCCACGCCCACCCCCTTGCCGTCGCCGCCCACGGTCACCGACGGGTAGGCCGCCCCGTCGACCAGCACGTCCTTGCCGCCCGGGAGCGCGAGCGCGGAGGCGGGGATGCGGACCACGCGGTTGTCGCCGGCCATCCACGCGAAGTAGAGGTTCGGGGCGCGCGAATCGACCGCGATGCCGATCCCGTAGCCGCCCGCGCCGCCCTTGGTGCCGGGCTGCGAGACCATCGTCCAGTAGCCCTTGCCGAGGCCGGCGAAGCCATTCTGGCGATCGGGCGTGTAGCGGCAGGCGCCGAAGGAGAGGCAGGCGAGCCAGACGTTCTGATCGCGGTCGAGCGCGATCCCGTAGCCCTCCTGGGTGCCGACGGTGGGCGGGCGCGCCTGGCCGACCTCGCTGGTCTTCTTGGTGTTGAAGTAGCAGAGCGGCGGCTCGGAGAGGTTGCCCGACCAGCCGTAGCCCGCGGAGTCGACCACCAGTCCGTAGGGCTGGCAGCCGTTCGGGAGCTGGGCGAAGTCCTTGGTGAGGCCGGTGGTGCCGTCGATGCGGAAGAACTTGCCGTCCTCGAAGGTGCCGGCCCAGGCGTCGGAGGCGCCGAAGTCGAGCGCGCCCGGCCCGAGGCTGAGCGGGCGGCCGAGCACATCGGGGACGTTGGTGTTGGTGGTGAGGAGGACGCACTCGTCGTCGAGCCCGTAGAACTCCTGCGCCATGCCGTTCTTGCAGGCCTTGGCCTTCACGTTGGCGAGGTCGTCGGGGACCATGTCCTCGTTGCAGTCGATCTGGATCACGCCGTCGTTGTTGACGTCCTTCGATGTGTCGATCTTGCCGTTGCCATTGCGATCGATGCACGAGCTCGGGTCGTTGGCGATCTTGGTGGCCGACGACTGCCCCCCGAAGGCGCGATTGGCGATCCACATGTCGCCGTTGAAGTCGACCGCGGTGCGCGACGGGGCGTTGGAGAGGAGCAGGACCTGCTGGTACTGGCCGCTCGGCAGCTTCTTCAGCCGGTTCTGGAACTGCGGCCAGCTATCGGCGGCGCAGCAGCCGGTCTTGCCGTCGCACGCCTTCTGGCTGCCGACGCCCTTCAAGGAATTGCAAGTGACGCTGTAGTAGCGGGCGGTCTCGCGGACCAGCTTTGAGTTCATCTTGCTGACGGTGCCGCGGCCCCCGGCGTCCTCGGTGTTGGCGATCCACAGGTAGTCGAAGTTGGCGACCGAGGAGTCGAGCACCAGGCCGCAGGTCTTCGGGTCGCGTCCGAGACCCTCGCCGGCGACGTTCGGATCGGCCGGCTTGTCGTTCGGGAGCGGGAGCTGCTTCATCGCGGTGCAGCCGAGGCTCACCACCATGCAGCTCGGGTCGGAGTCGCCGCAGGCGTTGGTGCCGCCGCCGCCGTCGTCCTTCTGCGGGGTGTCCCCGTCGCTGCCGGTGAAGACGAACGAGAGGTCGGCCGCTCCATGGGGGCCGAGGTCGTCCTGCGTGCCGCCGGACGAATTGCAGCCCACGGCGGCGAGCGTCAGGGCGACCGCGGCGGGAAGGAGGCCGATGCGACGGAAGGTGTCCATGGTGCTCCTCGAAGAAGGCGGGCCGATGCCGGGCACCGACTCAGCGACGATAGTAGTCCACCCGCGCGATCGCGGCGAGTGTTTCAGAACTCGGCGGGCACCGCGGTGAAGCCGACACCGATGTACTCCTCCAGCGCCTCGGTCACTGTCTCTTTCTTCGTCTTGTGACCTCCGACTCGCAGGGCCTCTTCCGGGAGACGATCGTCGCTGCCGGAAGACGAGGAGCGCATCGTGCTGCTGGCGATGCACGAGATGCTGGTCAAGCGGGGCGTCTGCCTGCGCGACCAGGACGAGCATCACAAGCGCCCCACGCTGCTGGTCTTCCCGAGCTACCACAGTCGCGAGCGGCCCGACCTCGTCGGCCATCCCGCGGTGTTCGTGAGCTACCGTTTCGCCGGCCCGGGAACGATTCTCCCTGCAATTGGGAACCGCACCCGCCCGCCCTCGCCTGCTTGACCCCCTCCCGCCGCGTCTGCTACCACTTCGCGCGATTCGCGACGGAGAGCGGAAACCCCATGGCTGACCACGTGTTCCTTTTCGGCGACGGCAAGGCCGACGGTGGGGCCGCCATGAAGGAGCTGCTCGGGGGCAAGGGCGCGGGCCTCGCGGAGATGGTTCGCCTCGGCATTCCGGTGCCGCCGGGGTTCACCCTCTCGACCGCGGTCTGCCATCACTACTACGCGAACGGCCAGAGCTACCCGGGGAGCCTCGACGGCGAGATCCGCGCTGCGCTCGGCGAGGTCGAGCGGATGGTCGGCGCGCGCTTCGGCGATCCCGAGAACCCGCTCCTGCTCTCGGTGCGCTCGGGCGCGCGCGTCTCGATGCCGGGGATGATGGACACCGTCCTCAACCTCGGCCTGAACGACACCACGGTGCGCGGCCTCATCGCCCGCACGGGGGATCGCCGCTTCGCCTTCGACTCCTACCGCCGCTTCGTGCAGATGTACGGCGATGTGGTGATGGGCATGAAGCCCGAGGGCAAGCAGGACCGCGACCCGTTCGAGGCGCTGCTCGAGGCCAAGAAGGAGGCGCGCGGGGTCCACAACGACACCGACCTCTCGGCCGACGACCTCGCGGAGCTGGTCGCCGAGTTCAAGCAGGAGATCCTCGGCCGCCTCGGGCGCCCGTTCCCCGAGGAACCGTGGGAGCAGCTGTGGGGCGCCGTCGGTGCCGTGTTCGGCTCGTGGGAGAACGCGCGCGCGGTGACGTACCGTACGATGTACAACATCCCCGCCGCGTGGGGCACCGCGGTGACGGTCCAGGCGATGGTGTTCGGGAACCTCGGCGACGACTGCGCCACCGGCGTGGCCTTCACCCGCGACCCCTCGACCGGCGAACGCCGCTTCTACGGGGAGTTCCTGGTCAATGCCCAGGGCGAGGACGTGGTCGCCGGCATCCGCACCCCGCAGGCGATCAGCCGCGCGTCGCGGAAGGAGGGCGAGCCCCCGTCGCTGGAGGAGCTGATGCCGGCCCCCTACGCCGACCTCGTCGCGGTGTACCAGAGGCTCGAACTGCACTTCCGCGACATGCAGGACATCGAGTTCACCATCCAGCGCGGCAAGCTGTGGATGCTCCAGACCCGCACCGGCAAGCGCACCGCGCGGGCGATGATCCGGATCGCGGTCGAGATGGTGAAGGAGGGGATGCTCACCCGCGACGAGGCGATCCTGCGGCTCGACCCGAACAAGCTTGACGAGCTGCTCCACCCGATGCTCGATCCGTCGGTGGAGAAGCGGGTGATCGCGCGCGGACTCCCCGCCTCGCCCGGCGCGGCGGTCGGCAAGGTGGTGTTCCACGCCGACGAGGCGGAGGCGATGGCGGCGAAGGAGGAGCGGGTGATCCTGGTCCGCGTCGAGACCTCGCCCGAGGACATCCACGGGATGAAGGCGGCGCAGGGGATCCTCACCGCGCGGGGCGGCATGACCTCGCACGCGGCGGTGGTCGCCCGCGGGATGGGCAAGTGCTGCGTCGCCGGCTGCGGGGCCCTCCAGGTGGACTACGCGCAGCAGCGCTTCACCGTCTCGACGCAAAGCGGCCCGGTGGTGGTCAAGCGTGGCGACATGATCACCCTCGACGGCGGCAAGGGCGAGGTGATCCTCGGTTCGGTGGCGATGACCTCCGCCGCCCTCGACGACCACTTCAACGAGCTCATGACATGGGTCGACGCCGCGCGCCGACTCAAGGTCCGCACCAACGCCGACACGCCCGCCGACGCGCGCACCGCCCGCCGCTTCGGCGCCGAAGGGATCGGCCTGTGCCGCACCGAGCACATGTTCTTCGAGCCCGAGCGGATCCTGGCGGTCCGGGAGATGATCCTCGCCGACGACACCGCCGGCCGGAGGCGCGCGCTGGAGAAGATCCTGCCGATGCAGCGCGGCGACTTCGTGGAGATCTTCCGCGCCATGGCCGGGCTCCCGGTGACGATCCGCCTGCTCGATCCGCCGCTCCACGAGTTCCTGCCCCACACCGACGGCGAGATCGGCGCGGTGGCGGCCGAACTGGGGGTGGATCTGGCGACGGTGAAGCGCAAGAACGAGCTGCTCCACGAATTCAACCCGATGCTCGGCCACCGCGGCTGCCGCCTCGCGATCACCTACCCGGAGATCTACGAGGTGCAGGTGCGGGCGATCATCGAGGCGGCGTGTCAGCTCGGGCGCGAGGGCATCGCGGTGATGCCGGAGATCATGATCCCGATCGTCGGCTACCCGCGGGAGCTGGCGATCATGCGCGCGCTGACGGTGCGGATCGCCGACGACGTGATCGCCCGCGAGCACGCAAGTCTCACCTACACCGTCGGGACGATGATCGAGCTGCCGCGCGCCTGCGTCGCCGCCGCCGAGATCGCCGAGCACGCCGACTTCTTCTCCTTCGGCACCAACGACCTCACCCAGACCACGCTCGGCATCTCGCGCGACGACGCCGGCCGCTTCCTTCCCGCCTACGTCGAGCAGGGGATCTACCCCTCGGACCCGTTCGTGGCGATCGATCGCGACGGCGTGGGGGCGATGATGCGCCTCGCGGTGGCCGGCGGGCGGGCGCAAAAGGGCCACCTCAAGATCGGCATCTGCGGGGAGCACGGCGGCGAGCCCTCGTCGGTGGAGTTCTGCCACCAGCTCGGCCTCGACTACGTGAGCTGCTCGCCCTTTCGCGTCCCGATCGCGCGCCTCGCCGCCGCCCAGGCCGCGCTGCGCGATCCGGGCAGGACCTGAACATCCGCCCGCGGATCGTCCTCTCGACGCGGCTGCCGGAGTCGGCGCGGCGGCTGCTTGACGGGTGTGATGTGATCGAGCCTGCAGAGGGCGAGGGCGCGCTCGGTCGCGATGCGCTGTCCGCTGCGCTTGCCGAGGCGGTGGGCGTGGTGACCCTGCTCTCCGACACGGTGGATCGCGCCCTCCTCGACGCCGCGCCGGCGCTGCGCGTGGTGGCGAACTTTGCCGTCGGGGTGAACAACATCGACCTGGCCGCCGCCACCGCCCGCGGGATCGCCGTCACCAACACCCCCGATGTCCTCACCGATGCCACCGCCGACCTCACCTTTGGCCTGCTGATCGGTGCCGCGCGCCGCTTCCCCGAGGGCGAGGCGCTTCTGCGATCGGGTGCCTGGCAGGGCTGGGCGCCTGACCAGCTCCTCGGGACCGCGGTCCACGGCGCCACCCTCGGGCTGATCGGCCTCGGCCGGATCGGGCGCGCCGTCGCTCTGCGCGCCACGGGCTTCGCGATGGAGCTGTGCTACGCCGCCCCGAGACGCGCCCCGATCGAGGTCGAAGCGGCGCTCGCCATCGCCCACCTCCCGCTCGACGATCTCCTCGCGCGCTCCGACTTCATCTCGATCCACTGCCCGCTCGGCGATGGGACGCGTGGCCTGATCGGAGCCCGCGAGCTCGCCCGGATGAAGCCAGGCGCGATCCTCGTGAACACCGCGCGCGGCCCGATCGTCGACGAGGCCGCCCTCGCCGCGGCGCTCGCCTCGGGCCACCTCGGAGGCTGCGGGCTCGACACGTTCGCCGACGAACCGCGGATCCACCCCGGCCTGCTGGCCTCCCCGCGCGCGCTGCTGCTGCCCCACCTCGGCTCCGCCACCGTCGCTGCGCGCACCCGGATGGCCGAGCTGGCGGCAGGAAGCGTGGCCGACCTGCTGGCCGGGCGCCGGCCAAAGAACGTGGTCAATCCGCAGGCGCTCTCCGGTCCACGATGAATCCTCCGGTCCCCGGCGTTGTCTCGATCACCACCAGCCAGCGTCGGCGCTTCTTGTGGTGCGCGTGGTGGACCGGCGATCCGGCCCGCGAGCCCTTCCGCGCGCCGGATGCCTGGAGCGGCGGAGCGCGCACCGAAGCCGAAGCGCAGCGCGCCGCCGAACGCGCCGCAGGGCGCTCGCTGCGGATCGTCCCGCCGCTGTGGGCGCGCGCCTGGGTGCGCGTCCAGGCCGGAGCGCCACCGTGGGTCGAGAAGGGCCCCCGTCGCCGAAAAGCGCCGCCGCCAGGCGAGGATCCGAGAGAGCGCCGCCGTGCTCCCAGGCCCGCGCCCTTCCCGGGCTGCCCCTTCGCGGCGCTCGGCCTCCCCAAGGCCGCGGCGGCGGCCGAGGTCAAGCGGGCGTTCCGACGGCTGGCTCTCGAGACCCACCCCGATCGGGGTGGCGACCCGGCGGCGTTCATCCGCGCCCGCGACGCGAGAGATGCCGCCCTCGGTCGCCTATAGTATGCTGCGGCGATGGAATGGTGGAACGTAACGCTGGCTGGCCTGCTCGTCGCTGGTACCGCGCTGGCACAGACCCCCGACCTGGGTCCTCCCGCGGAGGATCCGCGGCAGGTCGCGGCGCGCGGCCACTTCCAGGCGGGACAGGTCTACTCCGAGCAGGGCGATCTGAAGCGCGCGCTGGTCGAGTTCCGCGAGGCGGCCCGCGACTTCGATGCGCCCGCCCTCGACTTCAACATCGCGCGAACCTACGACCGCCTGGGCGACGCGGCGCGCGCCGTCGAGAACTACGAGAAGTATCTGGCACGCGTGGGCGCGACCGATGATCGCGCCCAGATCGAGACGCGGGTGACAGAGCTGAAGCGCCAGATCGGAACCCTGACCATCGTCATCAAGGTCAACGGCGCACGCGTGCTGATCGACGAGGAGCCGGCGGTTCCCGGGCGCTCCCACAGCGTCGGGGCGGGCCGCCATCGCGTGGTGGCGTCAAAGGACGGCTACCTCACCCGAACCGTCGAAGTCGACGTGCGCGCCGGCGAGGTCACCGTCACCGAGATCGATCCGGTCGCGCCCGAGCAGAAGATCGTCCTCGCGCCCGCGCCGTCCCCCGCCCCGGCGGGCCCGCCGCCGCGCTCGCGCTGGTGGATCGGTGTGGTGGTCGGCGCCGTGGCCCTCGTCGCTGTCGGGGCGGTCACCACCGGTGTCCTGCTCGCGCCGCCCAGCGAGGGCGCGCCGTACATGGGGAGCATCTCGCCGGGCTTCCAGAGGATCGACCCATGAGACCTCGCGCCGCATCACTCCTCCTGGCCGTGATGATCAGCGGCTGCCGCGAGGTCCCGTCGACGGAGATCGTCGCGCGGATCGTCTCCGATATGCCCGCCAGCGAGATGGCGGGCGTGAAGCTGATCCTCGAGCGCGCCGACGGGTTCGAGCTGTTCCAGAGCCCGTGCACCTGCCTCGCCGCCACCCCCGACTGCAAGGCGCTCCCGCTGACGTTCGGCGCGGTGCGAAAGGGGTCGTCGGACGAGCCGTTCCGCGTGCGGGCGCTCGGCTTCCAGAATCCGAACTGCGCGGGCGACCCGCTGGTCCAGCAGGCCGCGACGGTGAAGTTCGAGAAGGAGCGGCGCCTGCTGCTCGATCTCTCGCTCCTCCGGGTATGCAAGAACGTCCCCTGCGGGCGTGGAATGACCTGCAAGGCGGGCGCGTGCGCCGACGACAAGGCGGGCGCGCTTCCCGAGTTCAACCCCGACGCGCTCTCCGAGCCGTTCGACCTCGTGGGTCCCGCCACCGACGGTCCCGCCCTGGACCTGGCCGCGCCGGACGCCGCCGTCGACGGGGCGCCCGATGACCTCGGGCCCGACCTCGCCGCGCCCGACCTCGCCGCCGACTCGGCCGTCCCCGACCTGCCACCCGGGCCCGATCTGGCCGGCAACAGCGATGGTGGAGCCGCCGACGCATCCGGCGATCTCCTCGCCGCGAAGGCGGATCTCGCGTCGTCGCCGGACCTCGGAGGCATCCCCAATCTCCCGCTCTTCGGCGCGGCGCCCGTGCTGGCCGCGGGCACCCAGCCACGCGCCGTCACCGTCGCCGACCTGAACAAGGACGGCAAGGCGGACATCGTCATCGGCAACCACCTGTCGGACGACGTCAGCGTGATCCTCAGCCAGGGCAAGGGTGCCTTCGCTCCGCCCGTCGCCTACGGCGGCCTCAACAACCCGGTGTCCATCGAGGTGCTCGACCTCAACGGCGACAACGCTGTGGACCTGATCCTCGCGAACGCGGGCGTCGGCTCCGTCTCGGTGCTCCTCGGGAAAGGCGACGGGACGTTCGGCAAGGCGATCAACACCCCGAACGGCGCGGCCGCCGCGCTCAGCCTCGCGACCGGCGACCTCGACGGCGACGGCAAGACCGACGTCGTCACCGCCAGTGGAACGAGCTGGAGCGTGAACAAGGGAATGGGCGACGGCTCGTTCGGGGCGCCGACGTTGGTTGTCGCCAGCTACAAGCAGGTCCGGCTGACCGACCTCGACGGCGACGGCAAGCTCGACCTCCTGGCCGTCTACAGCAACGGCGTCGGCCTGCTCATCGGGAATGGCAATGGCACCTTCGGCGCATCCAAGCAGGTGGTCAGCTACTCGGGCCCGATCATCGCGCTCGCCGACGTGAGCGGTGACGGCAAGTCCGATCTCTTCGTGATCGGCAACGGCGACAATGTCTCCGTCTACGTCTACAACGTCGGCCTCAAGACCTACGGGGCCGCGGTCCCGTACCCGCTCGGTCGGCTCCCGACGGCGCTCGCTCTCGCCGACCTGAACGGTGACGCCCAGGTCGACGTCGTGTCGAACGATCAGACCAGCGCGAGCGCGACGGTCCTCCTGCAGAAGGGCAACGGCGCCTTCGCCACCTCGCAGTCCCATCAGCTCGGCTTCGCCGCCGTGGCCGTGGCGGTGGGTGACCTCGACGGCGACAAGAACATCGACGTCGTGACGGTGGGGGACAACGGAGTGTCCGTTCTCTATGGCCCGGGGGACGGGACGCTCCGCGCGCCGCGCCTCTTCCTCACCCTGAATCCGAACTCCGCCGAGGCGGGTGATCTCAACGGCGACGGCAAGCCGGACGTCGCGCTGGTGAGCGGTGCCGGGGACAAGGTCGTATCGCTCCTCGGGGACGGCGCGGGCCTGCTCGCAGCGCCGGTGATCTCCCCGTCGACCAACCTCCCGAGCCACGCCTACCTGGCGGACGTGAACGGCGACCAGCGGAGCGATCTCTTCGTTGTGCACAGCAGCAACAGCCTCGCGGGTCTCTTCCTGGCCAAGGCGGATGGCTCGTTCGATGTCGAGAAGACCTTCGCCACGGCAGCCGCGCCGCTCTCGCTCGCGATCGGCGACTTCGACGGCAAGGGCGGGATCGACTTCATCGCGTTCGCGTCGAGCGACCCGACCGCCCACGTCTACCTCGGCGATGGCGGCGGTCAGTTCACCCTCGTGATGCCGCCCCTGGGCATCATCAGGCAGGCGCCCGCCGCGGTGGCGGGCGACTTCAACAACGACAAGAAGACGGACTTCATCGTCACCAACACTTCCTTCAACACCCCGTCGCTCCACCTCCACCTCGGCAATGGCGATGGCACCTTCCAGGCCCCGAAGGCCGTCACCGTCGGGGCCAACGTCTACGTCAAGACGCTCATGGCCCACGACTTCGACCACGACGGCAACCTGGACCTCCTCGCCGGAAATGGCCCGGGCGGCGTGCTGCTCCTCCAGGGCAAGGGCGACGGCACCTTCACCACGCTCGCCGTCGGCAAGGGAGCGAACGCGATCAACAACATCGCGATCGCCGATCTCAACGGCGACGGCATCGAGGACATCGTGTGGCCCAACTACGCCGCCGATCGGATCGAGATCCTCCTCGGCAAGGGCTCCCTCGCCTTCCACGGCCCGATCACCCTCCCGATCCCGAATCCGGTCTGGGTCTCGACCGCCGACTTCGACAAGAACGGAAAGCGCGATCTCCTGATCAGCGTGGATCTGGTCGGGGTGGCCCTGCTCAAGAACGCCACGCCGTGACGGTGGCCTCTCTGCTCCGAGGCCGGATAGTGGCTCCTCAGGGACTCGAACCCCGAACCTTACGCGTATGAAGCGTCTGCTCTAACCAGTTGAGCTAAGGAGCCGCGCGAAACGGCGGTGATTGCTATCACTCGTCGGTGGCGAAGTCAACGACGCAGCCGCACGGGGTACCGCTCAGTAATCGATCCCCTTCAGCGCCAGGATCCCATCGCGGAAGGGGTGCTTGATCTCCTTCATCTCGGTCACCGTGTCCGCCTGATCGATCAGCGCCTGGGGCGCGTGCCGGCCGGTCAGGATCACCGACACCTCGGGCCGCCGCTGCGTGAGCAGCTCGAGGACCTGCTCGAGCGAGAGGAGCTTCTCGTCGATCGCATAGATGATCTCGTCGAGCACGACCAGCGAGTACTCGCCCGAGGCCACCGACGAGCGCGCCAGCGCGAGCCCCTCGGCGGCGGCCTGCCGGTGCACCTCCTCGGGGAACTTGTCGTCGAGGATCTTGTAGAATCCGGCCCCGGCGCGCACCAGCGTGATCTCCGGGATCCGCGCCAGCGACTCCAGCTCGCCGTAGTGCCACGTCCCCTTGATGAACTGGATGATCAGCACCTTCCGCCCGTAGCCGGCGTGGCGGATCGCGGTGCCCAGGGCGGCCGTGGTCTTGCCTTTTCCGTCGCCGGTGTTGATCAGGACCAGCCCGGGCTTCTGCTTCTGGGCCTTCGGACGCGACGGGGGCGCCGGCTCATCGGGGGGCTGCTGTTCGCTCATGGGATCCTCTCCTACAGCGCGCCGGCCAGGACTTTCAAGGGGCGATCGGTGGGGGCCTTCAACTGCGTCAGGAAGCGATCCGGATTCTCGAGATAGTCGCGCACGATCTCCAGCGAGGCGGCGCAATAGAATCCGTCATTGATCCGCTCGTCGAAGCTGTATCTCACGCGCAGGGTGTCGCGCGTCTCGGGTCCCGCCTCCCCGACGACGATCCGCGGCTTCACCACGCCGATCGCCGCGAACAGGCTGATCGTCCCGTACTCGTAGAGGTGATGCCACGCGCGGTCGATCCCGACGCTGCCGAGGTTGGCCGCGAACAGGCTGGCGTACATCGGGTCGCTGCGGATCATCGCCCCGGGCATCAGGTTCCAGCGGTCGAGAAAACGGAGCGTAGTACACCACGCTCTCGTTCCGCTGCTTCATCAGGTACGGCATCATCCGCCGCACCGGGGAGAGGTCGCGGACGAGATCGCCGTCGGGTCGTCGGAAGAGCGGCATGGGGAGGTCTCTTGCGGGCGACTTTAGCGCGGGCGCGCTCGGCCTGTCCGCACTGCTCTCGTCAAAAAATACTTGAAGGATGATTCATGCATCGTGAAACACCTATTTTCCTGTTGACACCCTCGTCTCAGGCTCATATTATCGATAAAAAGTAGCAAGATAGCTTACTTATAAGCAATAAAATTACACAAGGAGCGGAAACCACCCATGGCACTCATCGACCTTTTGAGACCCCGCTGGCGCCACACCGATCCCGCGGTTCGCCGCACGGCGGTCGCCGCGCTCACCGAGGAGGACGGGGCGATTCTCCAGCGCCTGGCGCGCGAGGATGCGAGCTCCCAGGTTCGCCTGGCGGCGATCGGCAAGCTCGCCGATCCGGTCGCCCTCGGGCGGCTCCTGGAGGGCCCGCTCGGCATCGAAGAGCACCGCGCCGCCGTCGAGCGGCTGGTGACGATCTCGTCGCGTGGCGGGCCGAGCAGCCTCACCGCCCTTGCGACGCGGCTGTCCGGCGGGGGGCGCGGAGCGGTCGAGGAGGGAAGCTCGCCAGAGGACTGCGACCGCGCCCTGCGGAGCGCGCTCCAGGACCTCCAGGACCCGCAGGCCCTGGCACGGCTGGCGCTCGGCAGCGGCGATCCGAAGATGCGCCAGTGGGCGGTCGCACGGGTCAGCGACCCGGAGGTGCTCCGGGAGGTGGCGATCGGTGAGACCACGCCGGCGATCGCGCTCGACGCCGTCGGACGGATCAGCGGGGAGCCCGCCCTGCGCAAGGTGGCCTCCCTGGCACGCTGCGAGGAGGTCCAAAAGGCCGCCGAGCGGCGGCTCTCCGCTCCACACTCCGACCGCTCGCAGAAGCGCCGCGAGCGCCGGAACTCCCGTCGCCTCGCCTCATGAAGACCATCCAGTCGATGTTCAGGATCCATCGGGCAACCGGGTCGCGCCGGGGAATGCTCAGCGTGATGCTGGCCGCCCTCGGCTGCCTGGGTGCCGGCGGCGAAGCTGTCGAGGTCGATCTCGACCTCGTCGGGAACTGGGGAAGCTCGACGAACGTGGCGGCGAGCACCCCCCGCACAAGTTTGACGGGACGTTCCACCTCACCACGACCGTCACCTACCCGGAGGATTCAGGGACGCTGCCGGGGTGCGCCGCTCGCCGCGTGACCAACGGCAGCTACCGGGCGCGCGCGCAGCAGCCGACCATCACCCATACGAACGCGCTGGTCAAGGTCTCGCTCACCGGCTGCGTGAATCCCGACGACAACATGCCCGAAACGGCGATCCCGCCCGATCCGGCGGCCGCCCGGAACACGACCTACACCTATGCGCTGGCGGCCGAGGACCTGACGCTCACCACCGCCAAGGGCACTTCGGTCCACTGGGCGCGGCAGTAGCCCCGGACCGGGCATCACAACAGATCGTCGAGCGTCACCTGGGCCTTGATGCTGGTCGCGGGATCGAGCTCGTCGAGCAGCAGCCCGAGGCGATCCTGCCCGGCGCCCGACGCCCGCACGCCCAGCGCCCGGAAGGCGGCGAGCACCTCGTCGAGCCGGATCGCCGAGGGCGGGCGCGCGGGCAGCCAGCCGTGCCCCCCGTCGAGCTCCACCTCGATCGCCAGGTCGCGCTCCGCGAGCCGCTCCAGCACCCGCAGCACCGCCTCCTCGGGCAGGCGCAGCCGCTCCACGAGATCCGACATCGCCAGCGCCTTTTTCCCGTTGGTGTAGTGGCGCCCGATCTCGACCATCAGCCGCGCGGCGGTGGTCCCGGTGACGAGCTCCCAGCCACCCTCGGAGATGCGCCTCCGGCCGCTCGCCTCGAGGGCGTCCAGCCGCTGCGCCGCGTGGGCCAGCTCCACCCCGAGCAGCACGGTGAGCCACGCGACGTAGATCCAGACCAGCACCAGCGGCACGAGTCCGAATGCGCCGTAGATCGACTTGTAGTTGGTGAGCACGACCATCACGTAGCGGGCGAAGCCCAGCTTGGCCGTCTCGAACAGCACCGCCGAGAGGGCGGCACCGAGGGCCGCGTACTGCCAGCGCACCTTCACCGCCGGGAGCAGCTTGTTGGCGGCGAGCAGCGCGCCGAAGGTGGAGGCCGCCGGGGCGAAGAAGCCGACCACCCCGCCCCGCCAGTAGTGCGCGGTGTGATAGAGCGACGTGGCGACGAGAAACGGCACCAGCGTGGCGAGCATGTAGAAGACGGTGAAGCTGCGCACCACCGAGCGCCGGCTGGCCGCCGACCACACCCGGTTCCAGAACGACTCGATGTCCCGAAACAGGAGAAACACCACCACGATCAGGATCGCCAGGCCGCCCGGCCCGAGGACGCCGGAGTCGAGGTTGTCGGCGAACGAGATGATCGCCTGCTGCACCGACCCGCCGGCCTCCTCGGAGGGGAAGAGGTTGGCGGCGAAGAACTCGAGGAAGGCGCCGCGCTCGTCGAGCTTGCCGGCCGCCTTGAGGAGGGTGAAGCCGACCGCGCACAGCGGCACCAGGCCGAGCGCCGTCTTGAAGGCGAGCGCGGCGGCCTCCTGCGTGCACCGATCGATCTGCCAGCGGCGCAGCGTCTGGCTCGCCAGCCGGATCAGGAAGCGGAGCGGCGCGGGGAGGTGCTCGGGGCGCAGCGGGCGGGTCAAGAGCGAAGCGATCCGGCGGGCGCGCGCACGCCCTCTGGAGGGGGGCCGATCGGCCTCCGCGGGCCCGGGTTCGCTGTCTCCTCGGCCGCCCATTTTCGGTGTTTTATAGCACGGTTGCCTCCGGCTGCGGAGGTGACCCGTGGCACATCCAACCGCTTGAACCCGTAGTATCTTTTCAACCGATCGGAGCCATGGCGTGGGGTTTACAAAGTCACGAGGCGATGCGATACTCCCGGGCGCCGTGGAGCCGGAGAGTCACAAGCCTCACCTCAATGTGATCTGCCCGGCCTGCAACGGCCGGTTCGAGCCCGGCGCGGCGTTCTGCCCGAAGGACGGCTCGAAGCTGCAGGCGGAGGCGGGCAGCGGGAAGAGCGGCCTGGTCGGGACGGTGATCGCCGATCGCTACCGCATCGAGCGCAAGATCGGCGAGGGCGGGATGGGCGAGGTGTTCGAGGCGAGCCACATCTACATCGACAAGAAGTTCGCCCTCAAGCTCCTCCGGCCGGAGATCATCTCCAACCCCGAGGCGGTGGCGCGCTTTCATCAGGAGGCGCGCTCGGCAGCCTCGATCGGTCACGACAACATCGTCGACGTCGAGGATTTCGGCCGCCTCCCCGACGGCAGCGTCTACCTGGCGATGGAGATGCTGGTCGGGCAGGCGCTCGCGGACCGCCTGCGCAAGCCCCCGGCGCTGCCGCTGGGGGAGTACCTCGACTATGCCATCCAGGTCTGCCAGGGCCTCTCGGCGGCGCACGCCAAGGGCATCGTCCACCGCGACATGAAGCCGGAGAACATCTTCCTCACCGAGAAGCACGGCCAGACGGTTTGCAAGATCCTCGACTTCGGGATCGCCAAGGTGAGCGGCGAGGGGGCGGGCCACAGCCTGACCCGCACCGGGGCCATCTTCGGGACGCCGTTCTACATGTCGCCGGAGCAGGCCCTGGGCAAGAGCCTGGATCACCGCTCGGACGTCTACTCCGTCGGTGTGATCCTCTACGAGATGGCGGTCGGGAGGGTGCCGTTCCAGGCCGAGAGCTTCATGGGGATCCTGACGCAGCACATCACCGCCGCGCTCGTGCCGCCGTCGCAGGCGGCGCCGGAGAGGCGGATCCCCGCGCAGTTCGAGTCGGTGATCGTGAAGGCGATGGCGAAGGAGCCGGGCGACCGCTTCGCGACCATGGACGAGATGATTGCGGTGCTGTGCCGCGTGGCGGCGGAGCTGGCGCCGGAGCTCGGTATTCCCTTCGAGGAGGCGGCGCGGCCCGGCAGGTCGCGGCCCCTGCGCGCGGCGAGCGGCCTCGTGCCGGTGCGCGTGGCCACCGGCCGGATGGCGCCCGCCCCGCCGGCCCAGCCGGCCCATGGGGTCGACCCGCTCGCGCCACCGACGGAGGAGGATCTTCCGCAAGTGGTGGACCTCCCGGCGCAGAACAAGGGGCCGTGGCTGCTGATCGGGATCGGCGCGGGGGCGCTGGCGCTCGGCGCGGGGCTGGTCACGGCGCTGGTCCTGTGGCAGCCGGCGAAGGTGACCCCGGTGCCGCCGCTGCGCGAGACGCCGCCGCCGCTGGTGGTGACGCCGCTCCCGGCGCAGGTGCTGGTCGAGAGTGTCCCGCCGGGGGCCCAGGTCCTGGCGGGCGGGAAGGCGATCGCCGATGCGCCCGACATGGTCAAGATCGCCGTCGGTTCGACACTGACGGTGACGCTGCGCAAGGACGGGTACGAGGACAAGCTGGTCACCCTCGATCCGGCGAAGGATCGGAAGTTCATCGTGCGCCTCGAAAAACGCGCGGTCGAGGCGCGGCCGCCGGTGGAGCTGCCGAAGCCTCCCCTGGTGGAGGAGCCGCCGCCGGCGAGGCCGGTGATCGTCAAGCGTCCACCGAGGGTGACGCCGATTCCGGTGCGCCCGCCGGTGCGCCCGGTCCGGGTGCAGCCCGAAGTGCTTGACCCGTACAAGTGAGCCCGACAAGTGGCCCGACAATCGATGTCCGCAGCTTCGCAGGAGGATATGCCATGCCCCGCTGGTTGACCGCCTCGGTCACGCTGTTCGCGTTCCTCCTCGGGACGCTGATCTCGAGCCACGCGCTGGCGCAGGAGCCCCCGCCGCCGATGGCCGACGATCCGTCGAGCCTGGCGAAGATGCACTTCGAGTCGGGGAAGGCGGCGTTCCATGCGCGCGACTTCCCGTCGGCGATCCGCGAATTCAAGCAGGCGCAGGCGCTCCGCCCGTCGCCGATCCTCGACTACAACATCGGGCTCGCCAACGAGCAGCTCGGCAAGCCGAAGGTCGCGGCGAAGTACTTCCGGCGCTACCTCGAGGGCAAGCCGGATGCGCCGAACCGCGCCGAGGTGGAGGCCAAGATTGCTGCGGCCGCCGCGGCCGAGCAGCAGGCGGGCGGAGGGCCGCCCCAGGCCGACGAGCCGGTCACCGTCGGGCCGCCCCCGCCGAACTACCAGGCAGGGGTCGATCCCTATGCCGGTCAGCCGCCGCCGGCGGGCCCGGTTCCGTACCAGACAAGGCCCGCGAAGAAGAAGAGCTACTGGTGGGTCATCTTCCCGATCCTCGGGGGCGTCACGTTGATCGCCCTGATCGCCTTCTACGCCTACGTGGCGGCCGAATCGAGCCGGACCTACTACTACGCCAATGGCGCCCTCGGCGGCTCCCCGGGCCCCTCGTCCGACCGAGACCGTGGTGTCCTCTTCCGATTCTAGAAAGAAGCTGAACCGGCTCGCGGCGCAGGTGCTCGGCGACCCGCTCGACGCGAACCTGGTGCGCACCCTCGGGCTCGCGCTGATCGGCGCCGGTGAGACGAAGGTGGCCGCGTCGGCGCTGGCGGCGTCGGCGCGCGGCTTCGCGGCCCTCGGGCAGCTCGCGATGGCGATCGCGGTGGCGAAGGAGATCGAGCCGCTCGACGAGGCGCTGGCGGAGCGGCTGGTGGGCGAGCTGGCGACCGCGTTCGGGAGCGGGTCGAAGCGCGTCGACGCGGCGCACCGGCGGCGTCCCCCGAAGCTGCGCGAGCGCGATGAGCCCAAGGGCGGCGCGACCCAGCCGATCCGGGCCAACCCGCTCGAGGCGGTGGCCGCCTCCGAGGCGGAGGTGGAGCGCCTCCCGCGTGGACCGCTGCCGCGCTTTCCGCTGTTCAACGATCTCTCGCCGCCCGCTTTCGCGCGCCTGGTCGGGCTGGCGGAGGTGCGCGAGCCGGCCGCGGGCGAGGTGGTGGTCGAGGTGGGATCGCAGGGGCAGTCATTCTTCGTGATCGCCCGTGGCACGATCCGGATCGGTCGTCCGGGGCGGGAGGGCGAGGAGGAGGTGGTGCTCTCGCACCTTCGGGGCGGCGCGTTCTTCGGCGAGATGGCGCTGCTTACCGAGTCGCCGCGCACCGCTCGCGCGACCTGCGAGTCGGACACGGTGCTCCTCGAGATCCAGCGTCGCGGTCTGGAGGAACTTGCGGCGGTGGAGCAGGAGTTCGCGGCGGTGCTGGCCGACTACACGCGCGATCGCCTGCTGCAGAACCTGATGCTCACGTCGGGGCTCTTCGCGCCGCTCGACGAGCCGGCGCGGGCACGGCTGATCGAGCGCTTCGAGATCCGCACCTTCGACGGTGGCGAGGCGCTGCTGGAAGAGGGCGCGGAGGGCGGGACCCTGTTCGTGGTGCTCTCGGGCGAGGTGGCGATCGAGAAGCGCGAGGGCGACGACGTGCTCACCGTGACCCGCCTCGGGCCGGGCGACGTGGTGGGGGAGATCTCGCTGCTCACGCGGCGCCCCGCCACGGCGACGGTGCGCGCCTATGGACGGACGATCGTCCTCGGCCTCTTGCGCGACGACTTCAACGCCATCGTCGGCGACTTTCCGGCCGTGCTGGCCCACCTCTACCAGCTGGCGGTGGCGCGCGAACAGGACCTTGAGCGCTTCCTCTCCGACACGGTGATCGAGGCCGACGACTACCTGATCTGAGGCCTGGCGTCCCTCACCCCGACCCTCTCCCGCACGCGGGAGAGGGAGATTGAACCCCTCTAGAACCCCTCTTGCGCCACTTGATCTGGCGTCCCTTTCCGGGTACATCTTGCGCGCTCAAACCCCCCAAGGGAGGTCCACTTCCATGTCGGCTCGCTCGCTTCTCATTGCCTTTGGTCTCTGCGCGCCCCTCGGCGCATTCAGTGTTGGCTGCGTCGAGCAGTCGCCCGATGTCCCGTCGGAGGAGGACGTCAAGGCTGCCAAGGAGAACCTCCTCTCCGCGCCGCCCGCGCACATGAAGTTCCCGGTCAATGCCGATCTCGAGGGCAAGGTGGTCTATCTCGGGATGGACGTGGATACCGACGTCGTGATCCCGGGCAAGGCCTTCACGCTGACCCACTACTGGCAGGTGAAGGAGCCGATCGCCGAGGACTGGCGCCTGTTCATCCACCTCGAGGCACCCGGCAACAAGGCGGCCCATCTCAACGCCGATCACGTGCCGCTGAACGGCAAGTATCCGATCCACTCGTGGAAGAAGGGCGACATCATCCGCGACGCCCACCGGGTGTCGGTGCAGGGCACCTGGAAGTCGCCCACCGTCGAGATCTACGCCGGCCTCTGGAAGGGGCCGCTCCGCCTGAAGGTCACCTCGGGCCCGAAGGACGGCGAGAACCGCGTGATGTGCGGCAAGCTCCCGGTGAGCGTGTCGAACGCGCCGCCGCCGCCCGCGAAGAAGCTGGTCGCGCGCAAGGTGAAGGCGGGATCGATCAAGCTCGACGGCAAGCTCGACGACGCGGCGTGGAAGGACGCGGTCACCACCGGCGCGTTCGTGAAGACGATGGACGGCGGGCGGGCCGATTCGGCGACCCAGGCGCGCGTGGTGTGGGACGAGAAGTTCCTCTACGTCGGCTTCGAGATCGAGGACCACGATATCTGGACCACGCTCTCCGCGCGCGACGACAAGCTGTGGAGCCAGGAGGCGGTCGAGGTGTTCATCGACGCCGACGGCGACGGCAAGACCTACATCGAGCTGCAGGCCAACCCGAAGGGCGCGATCTTCGACTCCTACCTGGCGGAGTACCGCAAGAACCAGAATGACTTCGACGCCGGGATGAAGGTGGCGGTGAGCGTCGACGGCACGATCGAGAAGCGCGACGACCAGGACAAGAGCTGGACGGTCGAGATGCAGATCCCGATCGAGGCGGCGCGCGGCAAGGAGAAGGAGATGAAGGGCGTGCCGCCGGTGGTGGGAACGACGTGGAAGGTGAACTTCTTCCGGATGGACATGCCGGCCGGGAAGCCGCAGCAGGGCACGTCCTGGTCGCCGCCGCTGGTGGGCGATTTCCACAAGCTGGACAAGTTCGGCCAGCTGGTGTTCGGCGACGAGCGCGGCGAGCTGGGGACCCCGGCGCTCGCGGCGCCGCTGAAGGACGACAAGGTGCCGCTCGTCGCTCCGAAGAAGGACGAGCCCGCCAAGGAAAAGAAGGCCGAGGTCGTGAAGCCGGCGACCAAGCGCGCCGCCGCGAAGTAGGCCCGCCTCCGTCGCTGCGTTAGGAGCCTGTTGGGGTAATGCGCCTACTGCGGCCGCCGATCCCTTCGGCCATGCTTCGTCGGCTATCGCCGACGTGCAGCAAGCTCGGAGAGCAACGTCGCTCCTCCTCGGATTGCAGAAAACAGTTCGTCGTCGTCGTCGCTTTTCGGCCTGCGGCCTCCCCGTCCTTCGGCGGGGGCCCAGGCCTGGCCTCGGTCTCGGCAGCCTCGCTACGGCGCCTTACCCCAACAGGATCCTAGGCCGATCCGATGAACACGATCGAGGAGATGGGCCGGGCGGCGGAGCGCTTCCACCTCGTGCTGCTCCTCCCGATTCTTGTTGCCTGGGCGTTCGGCCCACCGCTCCGGCGGTGGCTGCGCAGCGTCGGGGCGCGTCGTGGGGCCGACCTCGGGGACGCCCTCGATCGCACCGCCTGGGGATCGATCCGCCTCGTCCTGCTGCTGGTCGGGCTGCACTGGGCGGTGGCGATGCTCCCGGTCGATCCGCGCTTCACGTCGGGGCTGGGCGGGGCGATCTACGTCCTCGCGGTGGTGGTGCTGGCGCGCCTCGCGATACGCATCGCCGGAGTCCTGCTCGACGCCTACCTGGAGGCGGCGGCGGTCGGGCCGGCGCGCGAGCGGGCGCGCAAGGACTACCTCCCGCTCGCCTCGACGCTCAGCACGGTGGCCATCGCGCTCGCCGCGGTGATCCTGATCGCGCATCACTTCGGGCACGATGTCTCGTCGCTGGTGACGGCGCTCGGGATCGGCTCGCTGGCGATCGGCCTGGCGGCGCAGCAGACGATCGGCAACATGATCGCCGGCTTCACGCTGCTGGTCGACCGACCGTTCCGCCCCGGGGATCGGATCCGGCTGCAGAGCGCCGAGACCGGCGAGGTGAGCGAGATCGGGATCCGCTCCACCCGGATCCTGCTCGACGATCAGAACCTGCTGATCGTTCCCAACGCCGAGCTGGTGAACTCGCGGGTGGTGAACCTCGCGCTACCGTCGCCGGTCGGGCGCGGGGAGGTGAAGTTCAAGCTGGCCTGGGATCGCGTGGCGGGGATCGAAGGGCTGCTGGCGCTCGCCGAGGAGCTCGCGCGCGGTGAGCCGGAGGTGGCGGCGGACCCCGCTCCGTGGGCGGCGGTGGCGTCGCTGAACGAACCGGGGGTCGAGGTGGTGTTGTACTTCCAGGTGATCGAACAGGCCGCCCAGCGGCGGGTCGAGGCGCGGATCCGGCAGCAGCTGGCGAGGAGACTCGCGGCGCGGTAGGCGCCCGGCGTCGGCAATCGCCGACGTGCAGCAAGCTTGGAGAGCAACGCGGTTCTGCGGTATTCTCGAAACAGTGCGCTCGCCGATCGTGCCAGCCCTGCTTTTGGCCCTCGCTTCCCTCGCGCACGCGGCCGACGACTCGATCGAGGTGATCGTCGAGCGATCGGTGACGCGCTACAACGATCCGCCCGCAGCGACGCAGCGGTCGCGACTGGCGGCTCGGGTGGAGGAGCTGGCGCAGCGGATCGCGCCGTCGCTGAAGCGTCCGGTTCCGCGGGTGGACCCGCGGCTCGAGCAGGCGTGCGCGGCGCTCCTTCCGTTCGTACCCGACGGGGCGCCGCCGGAGCACGCGCTGGTCGAGGAGGCGCTGCGCATCCACGGGATCATCGAGCCGTCGCCGCACCTGGTGGTGGTCGCCGTGGCGGAGGGCGGCGAGGCGACCCTGATCAGCGAGCTCGAGGCGCGCCTGCCGGCGGTGATGAAGCAGGGGAGCTACCGGAGGATGGGCGTGGCGGTCGGCACCGGCGGTAGCCACCAGTCGCGGATGCTGATCGCCTTCCAGGAGTCGTTCGTCGATCTGGCGCCGGTGTTGCGCCGGCTCCCCGCCGGCGGCCGCGCGCTGCTCGATGGCAAGGTGCTGCCACCGTACCAGCGGGCCGCGCTGCTGATCCAGACCCCCGATGGCACGATCGCCCGCTCGCCGTTCGCTCCGATCGGGGGGCGATTCCAGTCCACGTTCCAGTGCGGGTCCGCCCCGGGGCGCTACCAGATCGAGATCACCGCCGAGGACACCTTCGGGCCATCGGTGCTGGCGAACTTTCCGGTCTACTGCGGCGTGGCGGCGCCGATCGCCCTCGTCGCGCCGACTACGGCGGTGGCCCCCGAGCGCGCCTGGAGCGGGCCGGCGGACGCCGAGGCGCAGATCCTGGAGCTGCTGAACCGCGACCGTGCGCGCGCCGGGTTGCCGTCGCTGGCGGTCGATGCGCGGCTGGCCCGCGCGGCGCGCGCCCACGCCGACGACATGCGCGACAAGCAGTTCGTCGGGCACCTCTCACCGACGACGGGATCGGCCAACGATCGGCTGAAGCGAATCGGCGTCGAGCCGATCCTGGTGCTGGAGAACGTCGGGCGCGCCTACTCGCCGCGCGAGGCCGAGCGCGGGTTGATGGACAGCCCTGGCCACCGCGCGAACATCCTCAGCAGCGATGTGGAGAAGGTGGGAATCGGGGTGGCGGTCGCGCTCGGCCCGCGGGGGGAGCGCGAGCTCCTCGTGACCCAGCTGTTCGTCCACCTGCGCGCGCCGTTCGACGCGGAGCGCGCTCCAGCCCAGCTGCGGGCGCGCCTCGATGACCTCCGGCGCGGCGCCGGGGTGCTGCCGCTCGGCGACGATCGCGAGCTCGATGCCCTCGCCACCGAGGTCGCGAAGGGGGTGGCCGACGGGACGCTCTCCGCCGATCGCCCCGGAGCGCCGGTGGAGCGCACCCTGCCACGCCTCGGGGATCGCTACCGCACCCTCCGTACCGTGGTGATCCCCCGGGCACTCGAGGTGGCGCAGATCACCGGATCGCCCGCGCTGCTGGATCCCAAGGCGACCCATGCCGGAGCGGCGGTGGTGGCGCGCCAGCGCGACCGCGCGGACGAGGGGCTCTGCATGGTGGTCGTGCTCGGCGCGCGGCGCTAGTCTCCGCCGCGCTCACTACGCGGGGGTGCTTAACGGAGAAGGGGGTCCCTCCGCTCACGTAGTCGTAGTCGTAGTCGTAGTCGATTCAGGGGCACTCTCGCGCGGGGGATCACCTCTCCGGCACATGCGCGTGAGCATCTCCACGATGCGGGTCAGCGACTCCATGGCCTGTCGCGGAGTGTCTTCCAAGGCGAGTTGCAGGACCGCAAAGGCATCCACGATCGCCTTGCACTCCATCGCGGAGCCCCGGGCGATGCTGTAGAAGCGGGCGCCATCCGGCGCTCCGAACCGGCCCGCTCCCTC
>SHYY01000038.1 GCA_009692555.1 Myxococcales bacterium | reverse complement strand
CGATACGCCGGAGATGGCCTCGGTGGTCCAGAAGCTGCGACGCCAGTTCGGCCTGAACTCCTTCCGGCCCGGCCAGGAGCGCGTGATCCGCAACGTCCTCGCGGGGGTCGACACGCTCGGCGTGATGCCCACCGGATCGGGCAAGTCGCTCACCTTCCAGCTCCCGGCGATGGTGATCGACGGCGTGACCGTGGTGGTCTCGCCGCTGCTCGCGCTAATGAAGGATCAGACCGACAAGCTGCGCCAGCGCGGAGTGGTCGCCGCGCGCCTCGACTCGACGCTGACCGTCGTGGAGAAGCGCGAGACCCTCCGGATGATCGAGGAGGGACAGCGCAAGCTGATCTACGTCACCCCCGAGCGCGCCGGGTCCGCCGACTTCAAGAGCGAGCTCGGTGGACGCGAGGTCTCGCTGTTCGTGATCGACGAGGCGCACTGCGTGTCGCAATGGGGCCACGACTTCCGGCCCGCCTACCTGAACCTCCGTCGCTCGATCGAGGAGCTCGACGAGCCACCGATCCTCGCCCTCACCGCCACCGCCACCCAGCGCGTCGTCGACGACATCAAGGAGCGCCTCGGCATGCCCAAGGCCGAGGTGGTCCACACCGGATTCCAGCGCCCCGAGCTGATCTTCGAGGTGCGCGCCGTCCCCGACGAAGCGGCCCAGATCAAGCGCCTCCTCCGCCTCGTGCGCCGGATCAAGGGCTCAGGGATCGTCTACTGCTCGACGATCAACAACGTCGAGGCGGTGGCGGCGGTGCTGCCGCGGCTCGGCCTCCGCAACGTCGGGAAGTACCACGGCAAGATGACCACCACCGAGCGCAACGCGGAGCAGCAGCGCTTCATGAACGGCCAGGCGCGCGTGATGATCGCCACCAACGCCTTCGGCCTCGGCGTCGACAAGCAGGACCTCCGCTTCGTCATCCACTACAACCTGCCTGGCTCGGTCGAGCAATACTACCAGGAGGCGGGTCGCGCCGGACGCGACGGCAGGACCGCGCGCTGCATCCTCCTCTGGCGCCCCGGCGACGAGGACGTGCAACAGTTCTTCGTGGCGCAAAAGTACCCCGGGCGCGACCAGGTCCGCTCCGTCGCCAAGGCCCTGACCGCGGGCCCCGGCAAGCTCGTCGACATCGCGCTCCGCGCTGGCGTACCGCAGAAAAAAGCCCAGGTGGTGCTGGCGATGCTCGAGGAGGGCGCGCTGGCGAAAGAGCTCACTGGGGCGATCTGGTCACCAACGGAGAGCGCCGCCGACGAGCAGGTGGTGTGGAACGCGGCGGAGGCCTACCGGAAGAAGCGCGAGAGCGACCGCGAGCGCCTTCAGGCCATGCTCGACTACGCCGAGGCGCGCAAGTGCCGCGCGCAGTTCCTGCTGTCCTACTTCGGCGAGGAGATCCCGCCCTGCGGCCAGTGCGACAACTGCACCGGCCGCAACGCCGCCCTCGACGAGGGCGAGGAGGAGGAGCCCGAGGAGGAGGAGCGCCCCCGGATCGCGATCCCCGAGCCCCCGCCGCCGCCCCGCAAGGATCCGACGACGATGTTCTAGCCGGCCTGCGGGCGCGTCTCGAACACCGCGCCGCTCGAGTGCTCCCCTACTTCTTCGCGGCGAACTTCGCGGGGTCCTTGTCGAAGTCCGGCTTGCAGTCGGCGCAGCAGAGCGCGTAGAGGCGCCCCTTGTACTCGACGAACGCGGTCTTGTCGCTGACGGTGTAGGCTTCGCCGGTGACCGCGCAGCGGGCCTTCGTGCCATTCGCCGGCTTCTTCTCGAACGACCGAGGGGCAGGCGCCTCGGCCGCCTTCTTCTGGACGGGAGCCACCGCCGGCTCTCCAGCCACGGGCGATGCGAAGCCCACTCCGAACACCGCGATCGCGGCGGCGACCGCGAGATGTACACGCTTCATGGATTCTCCTCGCGGCGGGTCGATCAGTCCCCGAATACCCAGGGGACGCTGGGGAGTCCCCGCATCCGGGGGACGCTGTGGAGCCGCCTTCGGCGGGTCAAGAAACTCAGCCGCCTGCAGCGGCCCTTTGAGGCTCAGTCGTCGGTCTTGCCGTCCCAGCGCCACTTCCCCCGCTCCCGCTCCTCCTCCTTCGGCCGCGACGACTTCTTCTTCTGCTCGATCTTCTTCTCGGGGCGCGCCTGACGTCGACGCTGCTCCTCCCGCTGCGGCTCCGCCGATGCCATCGGCGCACCGAATCCGCGCTGCGGAGGCCCGCTGAATGGCCGTGCCCCGCCGTACCCGCCACCCGCCGGCCCTCCGCCCATCGGGCGCCGCGGCGGCCCAGCCGGCCGTGGTGCGCCCGGGACGCGCTCCTGCGCCTTCTCGACCGCCATCGCCCGCCCCGCGAGCATCGTGCCGTTCCACTCCTTGATCGCCGAGTCCGCGTCGGCGTCGGTGGCGACCTCGACGAAAGCGAACCCGCGCGGACGCTGGGTTTCCCGGTCGAGCGCGATGCGAACACTTTGGACGGTACGACCCGACTGCGCGAACGCCTCGCGAAGCTCCAACTCGGTGATCGAGTAGGAAAGGTTGCCGACAAAAAGCTTGGTACCCATTCGCTCCTTCTTCTGTTTGGTTGGTATCGGGGGTATCGGGGGCTAGGCCCCGGATGGGTTTCACGATAGGGGCTTGTGGATCGCTTGGCAAGCGCGAACTGCGGCGGGTCGCGGCCTCTGCGACGCGCGCTCCACGCGTCAGAGAGGCTCTCCGGAAGCGGGTCGAACGGCTGTCATCTGACTTGGGCACCTTGCTTGCAATCGGCAGCGGACGACCCGCCGCCGGCCGCCTTCCGCGGAGCGGCGCGACGGTCGACAACCCACAAGGAGGATGTGATGGCAGACAAGGATTTTCCCGCGGGTGAGAGGATCACGCTCTATGGTGTCTACCGCTGTTCGTGCGGGGCGCAGGAGTTTTTCGGAGTCAGCGGGCGCCGCTTTCCGCGCCAGCACTGCCAGAGCGGCACCTGGAGAATGGTCCAGCGGGCGCGTGAGGAGAAGTTCTTCTAGGCGCCGGATGCCACCTGCTTGACGCAGCGGCTCAGAACAGGAAGCCCGCCGACAGGCTGAGTGTGTGCTGGGTCGCCGCGTTGTCGGCGACCTTCTTGTCCTTGTGGTTGCATTCGTTGTCCGGCGCCCCCGAAAAATCCCCGCACGCGGTCAGCACGTAGTCGAAAGCAAACACCAGGATCGAGTAGTTCAGGCGGAACCCGCTGTAGAAGCGCCATCGAACGATGGTGTCCTGCTCGGGAAAGACCGCGTTGGCGTTCAGGTCGAGGGCGCCTGGCCCCTGCTTGTAGGCATCGACGTCGGGGGTGGTGTCGATCACCTGGCTGCGCGCGATGATGAAGAGCACTGCGCTTCCCAGGTAGGGCACGAAGGTGACCGACCCGAAGAGTCCGAAGCTCTTCGAGACCTCCGTGTCCACCTGCGCCATCGTCAGGTCCAGCTGCGACGAGCCCACCATGCGCATGCCCGCCCCGCGCACCGACAGCGACGGGATCGCCCAGTCGTGATAGCCCTCGTGCAGCGCGAACTTCGCGTAGAACATCACCGCGAAGAGATCGGACTGCATGAGCTTGGTGGCCGCCGCGCCCAGCTCGAAGGACGGCAGCGGCAGCCAGATTCCCTTGCGCGCCATCAGCGTCACCGTCGAGGCGAAGCCCGGGAGATCGTGCTTCGTGCCCTGCCCGTCCTTGCCGCTCGCGCCGCGCTGCCAGGGGCAGCGATCGACCAGCTCCATCTCTACGCACTTCCGGTTGCTGATCGACGTGAAGCTCGGATCCAGGGTGAACTGAAAACCCGAGTACCCGATGGTGTCGGCGGGGGCGAGAAACCTCGGCGACAGCACGACGCCCAGCTCCGAAGCAAGCTGACGGAATGCAGCCTGGTCGTGCTCCGTCGGGTTCGCGGTCTCGCCAGGCATCCGCATTCGCCCGTCCGCGGGGCTGACCAGCCGTTGAAGGCTGAGATCAAACAGGTCGGCGCTCGCCGGGGCGGCGATACCGAGCGTGAGCACCGCAACGGCGGCGCCGGACCATCGTGCAGATGATGCGAGCATGATCGGAACGCCCGAGGCTACCGCCCTCGCTCGCCGAGTGTCAACATTCGTTCGGTCGAGTATGCTCCAGCCCTCATGGCGACCTACGGCGACATCCTCTACGAAGTACAAGGCGCGGTGGCCCGGATCACGCTCAACCGCCCCGAAAAGCGCAACCCCCTCGGCCCCGCCACCATCGGTGAGCTGCTCGACGCGCTCTCCTCTGCGCGCGATGATCAAGCGGTGCGGGTGGTGGTCATCACCGGGGCTGGGAAGGGCTTCTCCGCAGGTGGAGATCTGTCGGCATTCGCGGGCCGCGGCGCGAGCGCCGGTGAGACGGCGACCCGCCCGGGCACCTTCGTCGATCTCAACCTCGCCCTGACCCGCGTGGGCAAGCCGACGATCGCGATGGTCAACGGCCACGCCATGGCGGGCGGTCTCGGTCTCGTGGTGGCCTGCGACCTCGCCATCGCCTCCGATGAGGCCGAGTTCGCACTGCCGGAGATCAACGTCGGGCTGTGGCCGATGATGATCTCCACCAACATCTTCCGCAACGTCTCGCGCAAGCGCGGTCTCGAGCTGATGCTGACCGGTGACCGCATCTCGGCCGCGGAGGCGGAGCGGATCGGACTGATCACCCGCGCGGTGCCGAAGGATCGCCTGGAAGCGGCGGTCGCCGAGCTGTGCGCGAAGCTGGCGGCGAAGAGTCCGAAGGTGATGGCGCTCGGTCTGGCTGCGTTCTATGCCACGCAGGACATGGATCTCGAGCCCGCGCTGAACTACTTGCAGCAGCAGCTCTTCGCGGTCCTGGGCACCGACGATGCGCGCGAGGGGCTGATGGCCTTCCTCGAGAAGCGCCCGCCGGCGTGGACCGGGAGGTAGCGGTGGCGCGGCTCTTCGACCGCCCCGAGACCTTCATCGGCTGGCGCTACCTGTTTCGCCGGCGGCGATCGCGCGCGATCCTCGCGATCACCCTGGTTCTCGGCGTGGCGGCGGTGGCGCTCCCGTCGCTGTTCCTGTTCGTCAACTGGACCGCAGGGGGCATCGCCCAGAGCCTGGTTGCCACCTTTGCGGTGGCCTCGCTGATGTTCTTCACGACGTTCCTGTTCCTCAACTTCTTCTCGGTCTTCACCACCATCTCGATGACCGGCGTCTTCTGGGGCGTCGCGGCCCTCACCACGGTGCTGGCGGTGACGACCGGCTTCCAGGACGAGTTCCAGCGCAAGGTTCTCGGCGTGAACGCGCACATCATCGTGATGAAGTACGGCCTCGACTTCAACGAGTGGCGCGAGATCGCCGCGAAGGTCGAGCAGGTGCCCCATATCCAGAAGCCGGTGGCGCCGTTCGTGTTCAACGAGATGATGATCGCCCACGGACCGGCGCTGTCGGGTGTGCTGGTCAAGGGGGTGCAGCCGGCGCGCGCGTCGCAGGTGCTCGACATCAACATGATCGCGGGGGCGGTCGGGAGCCTCGACCACCCGCCGAAGCCGGCCGCCGGACCGCAGCTCCCGTCGGCGCTGATCGGCAAGGAGCTGGCGAAGAAGCTGCGCGCCAAGGTCGGCGACACGGTGCGCGTCATCTCGCCGCTGGGGGGGCTCGACCCGTCGCTGTGGACCGCCGAGGGCAAGGCGCCGAAGATGCGCGAGTTCCAGGTGACCGGGATCTTCTACTCCGGTTTCGATGAGTACGATCGCCGGCTGGTCTACATCGCGCTCCCCGAGGCCCAGGCGTTCCTCGAGGGTGGGGACGTCGTCACCGGCGTCGAGATGAAGATCGACGACATCTATCGCTCGCGCGATGTCGCCCGGGAGGTCGACAAGGCGCTCGGCGGCCCGCCCTACCGGACCATCGACTGGCGTGAGCTGAACCACAACCTGTTCACGGCGCTGCGCCTCCAGAAGCTGGTGCTGGCGGTGCTGCTGTTCATCATCGTCCTGGTGGCGCTGTTCGGTGTGATCGCCACGATGACCATGCTGGTCATCGACAAGGCCCAGGAGATCGCGATCATCAAGTCCCTGGGCATGCGCTCGAGCGGCGTGGCCGGCACGTTCATCGCCGCGGGGATGACCATCGGCGCCCTCGGCACCGGCGCCGGCATCGCGCTCGGCCTCGCGATCTGCGGGCTGCTCTCGCGCTTCTCCTACCGGCTCGACCCGCGGGTGTACCTGATCGACCGCCTGCCGGTGAAGATCCAGGTGACCGAGCTCTCGGTGATCGCCCTCGTGACCCTCGCGGCCTGCTTCGCCTTCACCCTCATCCCGTCGCTGCGGGCCGCGCACCTCCGCCCGGTGGAAGGCTTGCGCTACGAATGACGTTCGTGTAGGGTACTCCCCGCTTCACGGCGCCGTCGCCAAGTTGGTAAGGCAACGGACTGCAAATCCGTCATTCTCCGGTTCAAATCCGGACGGCGCCTCCAGACGAAAAAAAGCCCGGTTCGCCTGTCAGGTGGCGAACCGGGCTTTGGGCTTTCTACCGTCGCTGCGTCAGAGGTTGTCGACGCCGCACAGCGGGTCGTTCGGATCCTTGCAGACGGCCCCGACCTTCTTCGGCTTCGGGGGAGCCGCTGGCGCCGTGCCCCCGCTGGGCCGCGACGAGCGCACCACCTTGCCGGCGCGCGCGGCCGCCTCGGCGAGCTCCTCCTTGCCCTTGCGCTCGGCGATCAGGAGTGCCTTCTTCCCCTCGTCCTTCTCGTTGGCAATCTTCGCGTCGTATTCCAGCGACAGATCGTCCTTCGCCTTCTGCACCGCGCGGTTCACCGCCATCACCTGCTGGGCGGCAAACTCCTTCTCACGCCGGGCATTCTCCGCCGGGATGTACACGCCGAGCACGTAGCCGAGCACAGCGCCGGCAACGGCGATCACGCCTCCGACCACGCCGATGATCGCCTTCACCGGCGGCTTCTTGGCATGCGCCTGGGCGTGAACCTCGGCCTGGATCCGCGCCTCCTCGATGCGCGCCTGCGCGTCGAGCTGCGCCTTGTGCTTCTCCGCCTCGAGGCGCATCTGCTCCTCGCGGATCTGCTTCTCCTTGTCCTGCTGGAGGCGGACCTGGCGCTCCTGCTCCTCCCGGATCTTGCGATCGTCCTCGTCCTTCGCCCGCCGGATCGCGTCCTCCTTCGCGCGGCGCTCGGACTCGACCTTGGCCTTGACGGCCTCCTCTTCCTGCTTGACGCGGTCGTCCTCGATACCGCGAAGCTCCTTCAGAGAAAAGAGGACGGAGTTCTCTCGCTCGGCCATCCACTGCTCCTGTTGCTCCGGCGGTTGCCGAGAGCTCCTTGGGGGAAAACGTTGCCGCGAACAGTATCACAGGCCCTCCCGCTGTTCAACCCGCACCATCCGCGTCCGCGGCTATCCGCGGCTTCGCGCTTGCCGAGCGGGGGACGCGGACTAGAATGGGCGACTTCGCATGGGCTTCGTCGACCTCCACTCGCACGTGCTCCCCGCCATCGACGACGGGGCGAAGCAGCTTGTCGACTCGCTGCAGATGCTATCGCTGCTGGGCCAGCTGGGCTTCGATCGGGTTCACGCCACGCCCCATCAAAAAGTGGGCTCGTTCGTCCCGACGCGGGAAGCCATCGACGCCGCCCACGCCCGCGTGGTGGCGGCGCTCCCGCCGGGATCGGTCGATCTGCGGCTCGGCGCCGAGAACATGTGGGACGAGCTGTTCCTCGAGCGCAGCCTCGATCGAACGATCCCGGGCTATCGCGTGGCGGGCGACGAGGCGAGCCGGGCGTTCCTGTTCGAGCTGCCGGTGGCGCTGATGCCGCCAAGGATGGAGGAGCGGCTCTTCGCGATCCGGCGCGGCGGCCCCCTTCCGGTCATGGCCCACCCGGAGCGCTACGTCGCGCTGTGGGACCACCTCGAGCGGTTCGAGGCGCTCGCGCAGCGGTGCGCGCTGGTGGTCGACCTCGGCGCCCTCGACGGAGCGCACGGCGTCCGGCAGTGCAAGACCGCCCGCTGGCTGGTCGAGCAGCAGCTGGCGCACGCTGCGGCCAGCGACGTTCACCAGGCCTCGGATGTCCGCCTCGCGGGCGCCGGCATTGCCTGGGTGCGCAAGCGGATGGGCGAGGCGGCGGTGACGCGCCTCCTGGACACCGGCCCGCGACGGATCTTGAATGGCGAGCTGCCCGATTAGCACCAAAGAGTAGAGTCCCCGACGACCAGGAGAACACCTTGATGTCGACCCTGCTGGAGAAGATCAAGAAGCACGAGGCCCAGGTGGCCGTGATCGGCATCGGCTACGTGGGCCTGCCGCTCGCGACGGAGATGGCCCGCGCGGGCTTTCGCACCGTCGGGTACGACAAGAGCGAGGAGAAGGTCCGGATGGTCAACGCCGGGCGCTCCTACATCAAGGACATCCACGACCAGGACCTGCAGCCGCTGCTCGCCGAAGGGCGGCTGCGCGCGTCGACCGATCCGGGGGTGCTCGCGACCGCCGACGTGGTCGTGATCTGCGTCCCGACACCGCTCAACAAGACCAAGGAGCCCGACAACAGCTTCATCGTCGCCGCCGCCGACGACCTCTTCCGCGGGCTTCACAAGGACATGCTGATCATCCTGGAATCGACGACTTTCCCGGGTTTCACGCGTGAGGTCCTGCTGCCGAAATTGCAGGAATCGGGGCTCAAGGCCGGGCAGGACTTCTTCCTCTGCTTCTCCCCCGAGCGCGTCGACCCGGGCAACGCGCGCTACCACACCAGGAACACGCCGAAGGTTGTCGGCGGCACCACGCCGCGCTGCCTGGAGGCGATCACCGCGATGTACGGCGAGGTCCTCGAGCACCTGGTGCCGGTCTCCTCCACCGACGCTGCGGAGATGGTCAAGCTCCTCGAGAACACCTTCCGCGCGGTCAACATCGGCCTGGTCAACGAGGTGGCGATCATGGCCCAGAAGCTCGGGATCGACACCTGGGAGATCATCGACGCGGCGGCGACCAAGCCCTTCGGCTTCATGCCCTTCTACCCGGGTCCGGGCCTCGGCGGCCACTGCATCCCGGTCGATCCGCTCTACCTGTCGTGGAAGCTGAAGACGCTCAAGTACGAGGCGCGCTTCATCGAGCTGGCCGACGACATCAACACCCACATGCCGCACGTGGTCGTCGAGCTGGTGGCGGACGCGCTGAACGCCGACCGGAAGTCGGTCAACGGATCCCGGGTGCTGATCCTCGGCGTCGCCTACAAGCGCGACATCGAGGACGTCCGCGAGTCGCCCGCGCTCGATGTAATCGAGCTGCTCCAGGGCAAGGGCGCCGAGGTCAGCTACCACGACCCCTACGCGGCGACCCTGCGGATCGGCGAGCACGTGCTCCACAGCAAGCCGATCGACGGCAACGGGCTCGAAGGCTACGACGCGGTGGTGATCGTGACCGATCACTCGTCGGTCGACTACGGCAAGGTGGTGCGCGAGGCGCGCCTCGTGATCGACACGCGCAACGCGACGCGGAAGGTCCGTGGCGAAGCGCGTGGGCGCGTGATCGGTCTTTGATCGTCCGCGTCGCCACGATCACAGCCGCGCTCGCGATCGGCCTCGCCGGCGGGTCCGCCGAGGCGAAGGAGAAGGCGGATCTCCTCTGGCCACTCGATCAAGTGCTCGGGACCGCGGTGCGGTTCCTGCGCGTCGACCGCGGGTGCAAGGTCACGGACCGGGACGACACCTCGGCGTTCCTGATGTTCGAGTGCGCCGGCGACCCGGGCAAGCCGCCCCATCGGGGCTCCCTCGAGCTGTTCCGGGTCGACACCCAGGGACGCGACGCGGTCCGGGCCCAGATCTCGCTCAGCGATGAGCCAAGCTACATCGAGAAGCGCTTCCTCGAACTGCTCGAGCGGAAGCTCCGGGACGAGCGCGGCTCGCCGCCCCCGGCCCGTCCTGCACCCGCCCCCGTTCGCCCCGCCCGCGACGGCGGCGCGTGACCTGAAACAGCCTCGGTTGTGCTAGGGTGGTGGCGAGGCTGACGCCACCTGATGCGCTTTGCTCCTGGCTTGACTATCCTGGTTGGGTTTCTCGCCGCGTGTGGCTCCACGGGCGGCCCACCGCGCCCGTCGGTGGACCTCGCCGCGGCGGCCTCCGATGACCTCTCCGCTGGCGCCGCCGATCAGGGCGCCCCGGTCGACCTCGCGAAGCCTGCGCTGCCGGATCTCGCGGCGCCCGACCTGGTCGGCCTGTGCAAGGGCTGCGTGGCGCCGACGCCTGTTTGCGACCCGAGCAGCGGCCAGTGCGTGGCCTGCCTCCCGGCCACCGACGCCTGCGCCCCGGGGAGCCACTGCGAGAAGATCATGGGTGGGTACCAGTGCTCTCCCGGGTGCAAGATCGACAAGGACTGCCCTGCCGTCGCCACCGACGGTGGCGTGGCGCCAAAGCCGGTGTGCTGCAACCACCAGTGCCAGGATGTCGCCAGCAGCGCGGCGAACTGCGGCAAGTGCGGGATGGCGTGCGTCAACGCAGCCGCCTGCTGCGGCGGCTTGTGCCTCGATGTCAGCAAGGACGCGAAGAACTGCGGGGGCTGCGGCCAGGTCTGCCCATCGGGCGCCCTCGTCCACGCCACCATCGCCTGCGTCCAATCGGCCTGCGTGGTCCAGGGGTGCGCCGGAGGCTACGCCGACTGCGACAAGGATCCGGGCAACGGGTGCGAGGCGCAGCTGCAGACCGATCCGGCCCATTGCGGGATGTGCGGGATGTTCTGCTCGATCATCAACGGCGTCGGGGCGTGCAACAACGGTTGCGTGTTGAAGTCGTGCTACGCCGGCTTCGCCGATTGCAACAAGAGCGTGGGCGACGGGTGCGAGGCCGCCACCACCAAGGACCCGCAGAACTGCGGCGCGTGCGGCAAGCTCTGCCCGGCACCGCCGAACGCCACCGCGGGCTGCTTCGGCGGCGTCTGCACCGTCGGTGGCTGCCAGGCCGGGTTCGGCGACTGCGACGGCAACGGACAGAACGGCTGCGAGACCACGCTGGCCTCGGACGCCAAGCACTGCGGAGTGTGCGGCAATGACTGCGGGCAGGCGCTCCATGGCATCGCGGGCTGCACCCTGGGCAAGTGCGTGCTGGTCTCCTGCACCGCGCCCTGGAAGGATTGCAACAACAATCCGGTCGACGGATGCGAGGCAAACCCTCAATCGGACAAGAATCATTGCAGCGGCTGCGGGAAGCCCTGCCCGAGCCCGCAGAACGGTGTCGCCGCCTGCACCAACGGCATGTGCGGGTTCGGCGGCTGCAACCCCGGTTTCGAGAACTGCAACGCCAACACAGCCGACGGGTGCGAGGTGGACCTACAGACGGACAAGGCAAACTGCGGCGGCTGCGGGAAGGCCTGTGGCAACAACATGATCTGCAAGGCCGGGGCGTGCGCGCAGGCCGCAAGCTGCCTGGCCAATCCGCAGTGGATGGCGGTCAGCTGCGTGACCGGCGACTGGGTCTGGTCGCGCGATCGCAACGGGGCGAAGACGCTCCAGCTGGCCAATGCGGCGCGCGTCCTGGCGACGGGGTGCAATCACGGAGCGCAGATCAACAACAAGGGCCTGTGCAGCCTCGACGGCAAGGGCTGGGTCTCGACCCAGACCTTCGCGATGGTGGGCTGCGACGCCACCTGGTACCACCTCGGCGGCAGCTTCACCGGAAACTGCGGCGGACACGATGGCGACACCTGGAGACACCTCGCATTGGGCGACAATGACTGCTTTGCCTACTGAGCCTGATCGGCCCGCCGAAGGCGGCTCCGAAGCGTCCCCTGGGTCTTCGGGGACTGATTCCCGATCGCGAACCCCCGGGGCGCTCGCGCTGGCCCTGGCGGCGCTGACGGCGTGCTCCACCGCGCCCTCCACGTTCCAGCCGATGCCCGACCTGCCGCCGAGCGTGGGCGATCTCGCGGCCGCGGATCTGCCGGCGGCGCTCGATCTCGCCGTCGCTGCAGACCTCGCCAAGGGCTGCCCCGGACCCTGCGCGGACCCGACGCCGACCTGTGATCCCGAGAGCGGCGCGTGTGTGCCCTGCCTGCCGGCGAAGGACACCTGCGGCGACGGCGGCTACTGCGAAGCGGGCGACGGCGGTTTCGCCTGCGCGACCGGCTGCAAGAAGGACAGCGAGTGTGCGGGAATGGCGGTTCCCGACGGGGGGGCGCCGATGAAGATGGCCTGCTGCAATCACACCTGCGTCAACGTGCAGAGCGCCCCCGACCACTGCGGGAAGTGCGGGGCCGCGTGCGCCCAGAGCTGCTGCTCGGGCGCCTGCGTCGACACCGCGGCCGACGCCAAGCACTGCGGAGCCTGCGGCAAGGGCTGCGGGGCGGGGTTCAATTCCCAGGTAGCCTGCGCCCAGTCGAAGTGCCAGATCCTCGCCTGCACTGCCGGCTTCTCCGATTGCAACCTGGACGCCTCCGACGGCTGCGAGATCAATATCAAGAACGACCCGGCCAACTGCACCGGCTGCGGGAAGTTCTGCAACCCCAAGAACGGCGTCGGCGGCTGCGCAAACGGCTGCTTCATCATGTCCTGCTACCAGGGCTTCGCGCATTGCAGCAATGACGTCAACGACGGCTGCGAGACCTCGATCACGAAGGATCCGATCAACTGCGGCGTGTGCGGAAAAGTGTGCGCCGCCCCACCCAATGCCACCGCCGGTTGCATGGGCGGCGTGTGCAATGTGGGCCCCTGCCTGAACGGTTTCGCCGATTGCGATAACAACCCCCAGAACGGCTGCGAGGCCACCCCGCTGACCGACTCCAAGAACTGTGGAAAGTGCGGCAACGCCTGCGCGCTTCCGCCGAACGCCCTTCCGGTGTGCACCGCCGGGAGCTGCTCGATTGGCGCCTGCGATCCGAACTACCTGGATTGTAACAAGCTCTACGCCGACGGCTGCGAGGCGAACGTGAACGGCGACATCAAGAACTGCGGCGGCTGCGGCAAGGCCTGCCCGGCCTACCCGAACGGCGGCGCGGCGTGCCTGAAGGGGGCGTGTGTCCTGTTCTCGTGCAATCCGGGATTCCTCGATTGCAATCAGATGCCGGGCGACGGCTGCGAGATCGCCGCCGCCACCGACGCCAAGAACTGCGGCGGCTGCAACAAGGCGTGCGACCTGGGGGAGGCGTGCAAGGCCGGGAGCTGCATTATCAATCCCGGGGTGCAGTACTCGCTGGCCTTCGTCGTCAATGTGACCCCGGTGGCCCAGTGCACCGCGTGGAATACCTTCCGGGGGCTGCTGATCGGCAACTACACGTCGGTCACGATCAGCGGCAGCAATGATCTCACCGGAGTTTCGTGCGCCGGGGTGGAGGCCAACAAGCTCTGTCAGGCGCTCCGCACCGGCACCGCAGTCTCGACCCCCTGCGACGGGAGGATCTGGACGGTCGGCTCCTGCGGCTCCGGCATCTCGCTCTCGCTCGACACGATGTGCAGCTGCAACACCACCTACACCGTGCGCCCGTGCATCGGCAACCCGAACTGGGGAGGAGTGAAGATCTCCGCCTGCTCCGCGCCGTCGCAGACGCTGACCGTGAACTGTCAATAGGATGGACGTCATTCAACCTACCGGGAGGTCGTGGGATGCGTAGAGTCATTTGCCTGTGGGTCCTGATCGCCTCCGCGTGCGGCACCATGCCGAAGGGCGGGCGCGACTCCGCGATCGAGGAGAACGATCTGGCCGTCGACGAGGATCTGGCAGGCCCAAAGGACCTCGGAGAGCCGCGCGACCTGACCGGGCCGAAGGATCTCACCCTCAAGCCGGATCTCAGCAAGGGCTGCGGCCAGCCCTGCCAGGCGCCGACCCCGGTGTGCGACCTGGCGACGGGAGAGTGCGTCGCGTGCCTGCCGGCGATGGACATGTGCGTGGCGGGAAGCTACTGCGCCCCGGCCGGGGGCACGTTCATGTGCGTCCCGGGCTGCAAGATCGACAAGGACTGCCCGGCGAGCACCCCCGACGGCGGCGCACCCCCGAAGATGGCCTGCTGCAATCATCAGTGCGTCGATCTCAACCTCGACTTCGCCAATTGCGGAAAATGCGCCGGCGCCTGCGCCAAGATCTGCTGCGGCGGCGCCTGCGTCGACACGGTCGGCGACCCGAAGAACTGCGGAAAATGCGGACTGGGGTGCGTCGGCGGCGCCAATGCCATGGGGGTCTCCTGCGTCCAGTCGCTGTGCGTGCTCGTCGGGTGCAAGGCCCCCTTCGCGGATTGCAACATGAGCGCCGCCGACGGCTGCGAGGCCGACACCACCAAGGATCCAATCAACTGCAAGGGCTGCGGGAAGTTCTGCGACTTCGACAACGCGATGGCCGCGTGCAGCGTGAACGGCTGCGTCCTCCAGGCCTGCTACCAGGGCTTCAGCGACTGCAACAAGAACCCGGTCGACGGCTGCGAGGCGGCGGTGACCAAGGATCCCAAGAACTGCGGAATGTGCGCCAAGGTGTGCGGCGCGCCGCCCAGCGCCATGCCGGGCTGCTTCGCCGGCGCCTGCAACGTCGGCGGCTGCGTGCCGCTCTTCGGCGACTGCGACGGCAACATCAACAACGGCTGCGAGACCCCGCTGGCGGCCGATAACAAGAACTGCGGCGCCTGCGGCAAGCCCTGCGCGCCCGCCAATGGCACGGGCGCCTGCTTGAATGGCATGTGCACCGTCGCTGCCTGCACCGCGCCCTTCGCCGACTGCGACATGGATCCGGCCAATGGCTGCGAGGCGAACCTCGACACGAATACCATGCATTGCAGCAAATGCGGAATGAAGTGCGTGATGGCGAACTCGCTGCCGATCTGCACCAAGGGCGTGTGCAGCTTCACCGCGTGCAATCCGGGCTTCCATGACTGCAACGGCGATCCCAACGACGGCTGCGAATCCGACCCGAAGGTGGATCCCAAGAACTGCGGCGGCTGCGGGAAGAAGTGCTCCGCCAATCACGTCCCCGCCCCGCTGTGCGCGGCCAGCGTCTGCACCGGCCTGTGCGAGAACGGCTTCGAGGACTGCAACGCCGACAAGCTCACCGACGGGTGCGAGAAGATGAGCGGGGTCGGCGGCGGCAACTGCGCGCACTCTCCCTGCCTCGCCGGCGTGAAGCTGACCGCCGGGTGCGATCCGGGCGGCTGCGTGGCCAAGATCTGCATGACCGACCCGTTCTGCTGCAACAACTCGTGGGACGGCGCCTGCGTTGGCGAGGTGGTCAGCGTGTGCAAGCTCAAATGCGGCTGCTTTTGAGCCTCAACGGTCTGCCGGAGGCGGCTCCACGGCATCCCCTGGGTCTTCGGGGACTGAGCCGGATGAAAGCGAGAATGAACCCGAGGCGTGGCGTTTCCCTTCGTGTGGCCCTGGTGGGGCTGCTCCTCGGAGCGGCCTGCTCGACGCCCTTCGTGCCCTATCGGGGGCCCGCCGGCGAGGCCGACGCTGTCGACGCGGGCGGAGATCTTTCGGCCGGCGCCCCGGATGCCTACGGCGCCCCGGCAGCGATGGATCTGGCTCGCCCGGTCGATCTCGCCGGGATCTGCGCCGAAAAGTGCGCCGCCCCGACGCCGGTGTGCGATCCCTATTCGGGAATGTGCGTGGCCTGCCTGCCCGCCAAGGATGTCTGCGATCCGGGGTTCTACTGCGCCGGGATGAAGGGGGCCTGGTCCTGCGAAGCCGGCTGCAAGGCCGACAAGGAGTGCCCCGCGGGGGACGGCGGGGTCGGGAAGCCGGCCTGCTGCGCCCACGCCTGCGTCGACCTCGCCACCGACGGCGCGAACTGCGGCAAGTGCGGCACCGGCTGCAACCAGGGAGCCACCTGCTGCGCCGCCGCCTGCGTGGACACCGCCTCGGACGTGAAGAACTGCGGGGGGTGCGGGAAGGGCTGCGGAATGGGCAATAACGCCGTCCTGGCGTGCAAGCAATCGACCTGCGCGGTCACCTCCTGCGCCCAGCCGTTTGCCGACTGCAACATGGACTCCAGCGACGGGTGCGAGGCCAATCTGAACATCAATGTCCTGCACTGCGGGGCCTGCGGCAAGTTCTGCAATGTGCCGAATGGAACCGGCGGCTGCATGGGCACCTGCTACCTCGCCTCCTGCTACGCCGGCTTCGCCGACTGCAACAAGAACCTCGCCGACGGGTGCGAGAGGGCCACCACCAAGGACCCGCAGAACTGCGGCGCCTGCGGAAAGGTCTGCCCCCCTCCGCCGCATGCGCTGGCGGGCTGCGCCGGCGGGATGTGCACCGCCCTGGGCTGCGAGATGGGCTGGGGCGACTGCGACAACAACCCGCAAAACGGCTGTGAGACGCCGCTCGGCGACGATCCGAAGAACTGCAGCAAGTGCGGCAATGCCTGCGCGCTGCAAAACGCCGTCGCGGCCTGCCAGGGTGGCGTGTGCACGGTCGGCTCCTGCACCGCACCGTTCGGCGACTGCAACATGAACCCGAACGACGGCTGCGAGATCAACCTCGGCAGCGACGTCAATCACTGCAGCGCCTGCGGGACCAAGTGCAACATGCCGAATTCACTTCCAAAATGCGCCATGGGGGTGTGCGCCTTCAACGCCTGCATGCCGGGCTTTCTGAATTGCAACGGCGACCCCAATGATGGCTGCGAGTCCAATCCCAAGACGGACGCCAAGAACTGCGGCGGATGCGGCAAGGTCTGCTCGAACAATCACATCGCCGTGCCGGTGTGCAGCAACAGCACCTGCACCGGCACCTGCGCGGCCTCGTACGCCGACTGCAACGCCAACAAGCTGACCGACGGGTGCGAGAAGCTGGTCGGGGGGGCGGTGGGAAACTGCGCCCACTCGCCCTGCACCGCCGGCACGAAGCTTTTGGGCGGCTGCGACGGGGGCGGGTGCGTGAACAAGATCTGCGCGGCCGACTCGTTCTGCTGCAACATCACCTGGGACTCGATCTGCGTCGACGAGGTCGCGAGCATCTGCAACCTGAGCTGCGGATGCCTGTGACCGGGGACGCTTTTTCGCCGCCTCTGGCGGCCATCGATCTGCGCAGCGACACCGTCACCCGCCCCACCGCGGCGATGCGCGAGGCGATGGCGCGTGCCGAGGTGGGCGACGACGTGTTCGGCGACGACCCGACGGTGAACGCGCTCCAGGAGGCGGCCGCCGCGCGCCTCGGCAAGGAGGCGGCGCTCTACGTCCCGTCGGGCACCGCGGCCAATCAGATCGCGCTCCTCACCCACTGCCGCCCCGGCGACGACGTGCTGATCGGCGACGGCGCGCACCAGATGTGCCTGGAGTCGGGCGGCGGTGGCGCGCTCGCCGGGGTCCAGTACAGCGTGATCGGAAAGGGCGGCTTCTTCACCGCGGCGGAGGTCGTCGCCGCGATCAAGCCCGACAACGCGCACTATCCCCCCACGCGCCTCTGCTCCGTCGAGAACACCCACAACAGCTCGGGCGGCCGGGTGTGGCAAGGGGACCAGGTGCGGGCGATCGCCGAGGTGGCGCGCGCGCGCGGCATCGCGTTGCACCTCGACGGTGCGCGCCTGTTCAACGCGGAGGTGGCGAGCGGGATCCCGGCGGCGCAGATCGCGGCCCCCTTCGACACCATCTCGTTCTGCCTTTCGAAGGGCCTCGGCGCCCCGGTCGGCTCGCTGCTGGTCGGGAGCCGCGACACGCTCGTGCGCGCCCACCGCTACCGGAAGATGCTCGGCGGCGGGATGCGGCAGGCCGGGATCATCGCCGCCGCGGGGCTGTACGCGCTCACCCACCACATCGGCCGCCTCGCCGAGGATCACGAAAACGCCCGCCGCTTCGCCGTCGCCGTCGCTGGCGCGCCCCATGTGCTGATCGATCCCGCGACCGTCGAGACCAACATCGTGCTGCTCGAGCTCGCGGCGTCGGCTCCCCTGGACGCCGAGGAGCTGGTCCGGCGCGCCCGCGAGCGCGGCCTGCTCCTGGTCACGATGGGGCGGCGCCGGGTGCGCGCGGTGACCCACCTTGACGTGGACCGCGACGCCTGCGAGCGCGCCGCCGCGATCCTGGTCGAGCTCCTGCGGGCCGCGTGAAACGCGCCCTTCTCGCGCTCACACTCGCCGCCGGGTGCTCGGGCGCGCCCCTCGCGAGCGACTTCGAACGCGCCCAGACGCTGGAGGCGGAAATGCGGGCCGGCGACGCCCTGGCCGCCTACGCAGCCATCCGCGCCAGCTGCGCCCGTCCGGACACACGCCTGCGCAATGACTGCGGGCTCGCCGCCACCCGCGAGGCCCAGATCCTCGAGCGCCTCGGCCGCGACGCGGAGGCCGCAGCCGCCTGGGAGGCGCTCCCCGATCGCACGGGAGACTCCCGGCAGAAGAGCCGCGCGATCACCCGCGCCGCCGAGGTCAGCCTGGAGAAGCTGCACGATCCCGGGCGCGCGGTGCGCCTCGCCTGGCGCTGCGTCGAGAGCTGGCCGGACGAGGTGGCTGCCGACGACGCGCTCGCCCTCGCCCTGCGCGTCGACCGCCCGCGCGATCCCGGCGCCACCCTCCTGCGGGTCGATGCGCTGGCGCGCAGCCTCGGCGACCGGGACGTGGTCGACAATCTGATCGCGGCGGGCGCCGAGATCGCGCGCGGCCTGGGCGACGGCAAGGGGGCGGTGGCGCGCTACGATGAGCTGGCGCGGCGCTTCCCGCGCTCGGGGCTGCTCGACGACGCGAACTACCAGGCCGCGCTGATCCTCCGCGACGCGCGCGACTTCCCGGGCGCCCTTTTGCGCCTGAAGCGAATCCTGGACACCAAGCGACGCGCCCTGATTGTCGGCAGCTACAACGCGATGCTGCTCGACGACGCGCAGCTCCTCACCGGGCTGGTCCTGCTCGACGATCTGCACGATCCGGCCAGCGCAGCCGCGGCCTTCACACGGCTGGCCGACGAGTACAAGGACTCCCTCCTGCGCGACGACGCGCTGTACGAGCTCACCCGCGCCCGGCTCGCCGCGCACACCCCGCCCACCGACGAAGACCGGGCCGCCGCGTGTGCCGCGCTTGCGCGCCTCCTCAAGGAGTATCCCGAGGGCAACCGGGCCCGGGCGGCGCGAGCGAAACAGGAGGAATTGAGGTGCGGCGCGGGCTAGAAAACACCCCGCCCCAACCGGTTGGCTACACTGCGCAGAAGGGCGTCGCGAGCAGTTCGAGGAGAACCTGCGCCTACCGCACGACTACCGCGGAAGTCGGCTTGCTGAGCCTCCATGACGCGATCCACAAACGCCCAGACGCCTTCTTGAGCGCCCAGGAGGCGATCGAGAAACGCCCAGGCAGCTCCCTGTCCGCCATGGAGCCGGCATGCGAACGCCGGGACGCTTCCTTGACCTCCAAGGAGGGGCCTTTGGACTCCAGCGCCTCGCATTTACCGGTGAAGGACGGGCCTGGCGGATCGCAGCGCCCGCGCCTTGCCGTCATGGACGGGGCCGGACGTCCGAGCGGTGGGTGATTGAGGGGTTGCATCCCGACCGGGAGCAGCGCCCACGCAGGAGGCTCGCTCCCCCCGGGGAGGTGGCCGGCGCCGGGATCCGGCTCGGCCGGTTACTCGGGCCCCGAAGGGCCGGGCTCGGTCGGCTCGTCGTCCGCGGTCTGACCGGGGCGGCGGGTCGATGGCCGGACGCGAGCGGCCAGCTCCCTCTCGCCCGCGAGCCCGAACAGCCCGGAGAGGAAGGAGGCGCCGCGGGTGAAGCGGTCGTCGTACGCCGAGATCGCGCTGTTCTTCTGGGTGAGCGTCCCCTCGGCCTCGCGCGCCTCGCGCGCCACGTCGGCGAGGGCGGCCTCGACCTGGGCCTGCTCGCCCCCGATCCGGGCCGCCCATTTCGCCGCGTGAAAGGTCGCGCCCTCGACGCGCGAGGGAGGGAGCTTCTTCTCGCCGAGCGCCTTGACCGTGGAGCCCGCGAAGCGCGACAGCGCCACCGGATCCTGCGGCGTGGTGCCGGTCAGCCCGAGCGACCCCATCGCCGCGCTGCCGAGAAGGCCGGTGCCGATCTCGCGAAGCTGGACGATCGTCGAGTACAGCTTCGCCGCCTCCCTCTCCCGCCAGCGTCGCCAGCGGGAGAGGGGAACTGGCGCTGAAGGTCTTCTCCGTAGCGCCGACCTCGGACGAACCGGCGGTGAGCTTCGTGGGCCCCGAGCTCGCGTCCCAGCCGATCGCCGACGCATTGCCGGCGGGAACTCTCTTCGTCCTACCGCTGAACCTCGACGCCCTGGGGGCTTCGGGAACCATCGCCTCCCACGGGCGTGTCGTGCTGGAGAGGACGGCACACACCGGCGCCGTGGACGTGAGATTGAGCATGGACCTCGTCGAGAGGTCCTGTGGGCGGGACGCGTGCTTAACGGAGAAGGGGGTCCCTCCGCTCACGTAGTCGTAGTCGTAGTCGTAGTCGTAGTCGATTCAGGGGCACGCTGCGACGCAAGGGCGAGGAACTCGATGGCGCGGCGATAGACGTCGAGCTTCTGGTAGGCCAGCATGGGCATCCTCCTGTGTGGCCAGGGTTGTCGGTTGGCAGGATGAATTTGTTGCGGGAGGAAGTTCGATTGCCGTCGCTGCGGACGGGACGACTACGACTACGACTACGCCTACGTGACGAGCAAGAGCCAGCATGAGGGCCCCCTCCGCTGTTAGGCACCCGGGCGGGACGCAGGGGTCGCGCACCCTCCAACCGGTTTGCTACACTCCGCGCCGTGCTCCGGCTGGGCGAGGTCACCAAGACGTTTCGCGGCGAGGAGATCCTCTCGGGGATCGACCTCACCGTGGCGCGCGGCGAGACCTTTGGCCTGTGCGGGCCCGCCGCCTCGGGAAAGAGCGTGATCCTGAAGGTGCTGTGCGGCCTCCTCCGCCCCGATCGCGGCGCGGTGGTGGTCGACGGCGAGGACCTCGCCACGGTGGGCGAGGACCGGCTGATGGCGGTGCGCGCGCGCTTCGGGATGCTGTTCCAGAACAACGCGCTGTTCGACTTCATGACCGTCGGTGAGAACGTCGCTTTCCCGCTGGTCCGGCGGGGCGGCGTGGAGCCGGCGGAGGTCGAACGGCGCGCCCTGGCCCGGCTGCGCGCGGTCGGCCTCGGGGGCAGCCAGGACAAGTTTCCGAGCGAGCTCTCGGGCGGGATGCGGAAGCGCGTCGGCATCGCCCGCGCGGTGATCGCGAGGCCCGACATCGTCATCTACGACGAGCCCACGGCCGGCCTCGATCCGGTCACCACCTCGAAGGTCTACGACCTCCTCCGGCGCGAGCGCGACGAGACCGGTGCGACGGTGGTGGTGGTCTCCTCCGACGTCGACGCCCTGCTTCGCTTCGTGCCCCGGGTGGCGATGATCTACCGCGGGAAGCTGCGCTACGACGGCCCGGCCGGAGCCGCCGCCGATGCCCCCGACGAGGTGGTGCGCCAGTTCATCCGCGGCGATATCGAGGGGCCGCTGTGAGCGAGCGGGGAAAACCCGGCAGCGACGGCCAGCGACGGCGCGGCGCCCCCTTCGGCGACCCGATCGCGCTGATCGGATCGCGCGCGATCGATCTCGCCGAGGAGGCCGGCGGCATCGCGCTGCTGTCGGTGAAGGTGCTCCTTGCGCTCCTCCCGCCGCGCATCAGCGGCCGCGACCTCCTGCGCCACCTCTACCGGATGGGCGTGCTGTCCGTGCCGATCGTCGTGCTCACCGCCTTCTTCACCGGCGGGATCATGGTGATCCAGGCGGGGATCTTCGTGAAGCGCTTCGGCGCCTACGGGCTGCTCGGATGGGGCGCCGGCTACACCGTGTTCCGCGAGGTCGGCCCGATCCTGATCGGCCTGATGTTCTCCGGACGCGTCGGCTCGAACAACGCCGCCGAGCTCGGAACGATGACCGTCACCGAGCAAGTCGACGGCCTGCGCGCCCTGGCGATCGAGCCGGTCCGCTACCTGATCGTCCCGCGGGTGCTGGCGATGGTGATCGCGATGTTCTGCCTGATCATCATCGGCGACCTGGTGGCCGTCGGGGGCGGGATGCTGTTCGGCAAGCTGCTCCTCGGCGTCGAGTTCTCCTCGTTCTACCACTCGCTGGTCGACAACCTGAAGCCGTGGGACTTCCTGGTCGGCGTGATCAAGGCGGTCTTCTTCGGCCTCGCGGTGGCGATCACCTCGTGCCACTTCGGCACCTCGGTGAAGGGCGGCGCCGTCGGTGTCGGGCGCGCGGTGAACGACGCGGTGGTGGCCGCGGCGCTGGCGATCCTGATCTCCGACTACCTCCTGACCCTGGTGTTGCGATGAGCGCCCTCGCGCGCGCGCGGGAGGAGGCGGCGCTCTTCCGGCGCGTCGTCTCCCGCACCCTCGTCGGTGCGCTCCGCGGGCGAAGACCCAAGGGCGAGGTGCTGCGCCAGATGCACCAGGTGGGCAACCGCTCGCTGCTGTTTGTCGCCGTCACCCTCGGCTTCATCGGCATGGTGCTGGTGTTCCAGACCTGCCTCCAGATCGGGCGCATCACCGGCGACCTCTCGCAGGTCGGCGGCGAGTTCGTGAAGATCCTCGTTCACGAGTTCGGCCCGACGCTGACCGCGATGATGCTCGCCACCCGCGTGGGGGCCGGCATCGCCGCCGAGGTGGGCTCGATGGTGGTCACCGAGCAGGTCGACGCGCTCCGGATGTGCGGCGTGGAGCCGATCGAGTACCTCATCGTCCCGCGCTTCCTCGCGTCGCTGGTGATGACCGGCGTGCTGACCATCCTCGGCATCGCCGTGGCGATGGGGATGGGCACCCTCACCGCGCGCTACAGCTTCAACGTCAACCCGCGCGTCTTCTTCGACCTCTCCCGGGTGGAGACCGGCGACCTCCTCACCGGCGGGATGAAGGTGATCGCCTACGGGGCGGCGATCCCGGTGGTGTCGGGCTTCGCCGGGCTGACCGCGCGCGGCGGCTCCGAGGGCGTCGGACAGGCCACCACGCGGGCGGTGATCGCCTCGTCGTTCACGGTGATCGTCCTCGATCTCGTGCTCTCGGGGATCGGGCTGTTCGCCTTCCAGGGGGGCTCGTGAAACGCGGTGTCTCCGTCGAGTGGCGCGGTGTGAAGAAGCGCTTCGGCGACAAGCAGGTGCTCCGGGGGCTCGATCTGCGCGTCGAGGCGGGCGAGGTGATGTTCATCATCGGCACCTCCGGCGTCGGCAAGTCGGTGACGATCAAGCACCTCGTCGGGCTGATCGCCGCCGACGAGGGGGAGATCCTGATCGACGGCGAGCGGGTCGATCAGCTCGACGAGGAGGCGCTCTACCCGATCCGGAAGCGCTGCGCGATGGTGTTCCAGTTCGCGACGCTGTTCGACTCGATGACCCTGCTCGAGAACGTGGCGCTGCCGCTCCGTCACCACCAGAAGCTCGCCACCGCTCCGGCGGAGAGCGCCGCGCGCAAGCTCCTCGAGGAGGTTCACCTCGGGGACTACGTCGATCGTTACCCGGCCGAGCTGGGCGACGGGATGCGCAAGCGCGCGGCGATCGCCCGCGCCCTCACCCTCGATCCCGCCTGCGTGCTGTTCGACGAGCCGACCACCGGCCTCGATCCGGTCAGCGCCCGCCGCGTCGACCGCCTGATCCGCGAGCTGAGCGATCACCACGGCGTCACTGCGATCGTCGTGTCGCATGATCTGACCTCGATCTTCTCGATCGCCGATCGCGTGGCGATGGTCTACCAGGGCGCGGTGCACGTGGTCGGCACGCCGGCCGAGCTGCGCGCGTCCAAGGACCCGATCGTGCAGCAGTTCATCACCGGCCGCGCCGACGGGCCGATGGAAACCCCTGGTTTTTAATTGAGAAATTACCTAGATCTACCGGGAGGCGTTGTAGGAAAGGTCGTCGCGGCGCGCTCCGATCCGCCCCAGCTCGAGACACGCGGCGGTCAAATCCGAGAGCTGGCGGAGCCGCAGATCGATCGCCGCGGCGCCCATGTCCACGCGCGGCGTGCGGGAGTCGATCCCCTCGCTCAGGCGGCTCATCTCGCGCAGGCATTGGTCGATCGTCGCTGGCGGATGCGGACCGGCGGGCGTCTTCACGCGCTCTCCTGGAGACGCGCCAGGTCGGCCAGATCCTGGGGCCGACCGGCGGTGAGCTTCATCGAGATGAGCCCCTCCCGCGACACCACCGAGAGCTCTCGGCCGTCGCGCCAAGGCAGGCTCCGGCGGCTCTCCCACACTGGCCAGAGGAGCTCGTTGACGACCAGGAGATCGAGCATCAGGAGGTCGCTCCCGGTGATCTTCGAGATCCGCTCGACCTCGATCCCCGACGCGAATTTGATCGGCAACGCCTCCAGGACGAACCCGCACGCGCCGGCCACCCGCTTCGCCATCTCCAGGTCCTCCCGCCGCACCACCATGTCGATGTCCTTGGTCGCGCGCGGATGGCCGTGCATGGCGAGGGCGATGGCGCCGCAGAGCGCGAATGGGACCTTGGCCCGATCCAGCGCACCGACGAGCGCGTCGAGCTCGTCGTAGAGATTCAGCATGGGGCCGATGCTAGCACCCCTGCCCTACGGGCCGCCGAAGAGGCGGCGGTCGAGCGACAGGCGACCGGCGCCCGAGAGCAGGAGCGCGACGCACGCGGCGATCGCCAGGACCGGGAGATCGAGCCCGCCCTGCCAGCCGGCGTGAAGCTTGGTCTTCCACAGCATGAAGCCGGCGAAAGTCGCGCAGAGGAGCGCCGCCGGCCGGGTGAGGAAGCCGATCCCGCACAGGCCGCCACCGACGAGCGCAGACCACGCCGCGGCGAACCCGAACCAGCGCGGGAGGTGCCAGCCGGCGACCGCGACCTGGAACTGCGCCATCTCCCGGAATACCACGCGAGCCCCGTAGACGCAGAATATGGCCGCCACCGCCAGCCGCAGGACGAGCGGCGAAAATGGACGCAATCGCTCCAGGAACGCACGCATGGGTGAAGCGTAGCGGCCCGGAGCGCCGCGCGCCATTTTTTGGCCCTCTGGTAGCCTCTGGTACACTGCGCCCCGATGGCATCGTCGGAGCGTGGCCTCCAGCTCAAGGTCGGGGCGCTGATCCTCGTCGCCGTGCTGCTCCTCGGCGGCTTCATCGTGCTGCTCGGCAGCGTCTCGTTCTCGAGCGGACAGCGGCTGAGGGTGGACTTCGACTTCTCGGGCAACCTGCAAGCGGGCGCGCCGGTGAAGATCTCGGGGATCAAGGTCGGCAAGGTCGAGGAGGTGGCGTTCTTCGGCGGGAAGATGGACGAACAGGTCGGCCGGCGGGTGCAGGTGCGGGCGACGGTGTGGGTGGAGGATCGTGCGCGGGAGTCAATCCGCCAGGACGCCGAGTTCTTCGTCAACACCGCGGGCGTGCTCGGCGAGCAGTATCTCGAGGTCGCGCCGGGGGACTTCAAGAAACCGCCGCTGGACTTCGCCATCCCGGTACGGGGCGTCGACCCGCCGCGTACAGACCTGATCGTCTCGCGTCTGTACGAGCTGCTCGACTCGATCACCTCGCTGCTGCGCGACGACAAGGACGTGATCCGCGACTTCCTCAAGTCGGGGGCGTCGATGGTCCGCACCCTCGACGGGATCTTGAAGGAGAACCACGAGGAGATCGCGCGCCTCCTGAAGAACGTCGACAAGCTGACCGCCGAGGCGTCGGGTCTGATCGGCTCGTTCCGGACCGGCGTCGGCGACGGCGCGCAGCTCAAGCGCACCCTCGAGAACATCGAGGCGCTCTCAGGATCGATCCGCAAGGACATCGACCCGCTGATTTCAAAAGCCAAGAAGGCCCTCGACGGGGTGGAGAACATCACCTCGGTGATCGGGCCGGAGGAGAAGAAGAAGCTGGTGCGCGCGCTCGACGAGCTGATCACCGTCGGTGAGAAGGTGAAGGGCGTCACCACCGACGCCCAGGCGATCGTCGCCGACGTGAAGAAGGGCAAGGGCACGGCGGGCGCGCTGCTGGTCGACCCGCAGATCTACGATGACCTGAAGGAGCTGGTCCGCGACCTGAAGCGCAATCCGTGGAAGTTCTTCTGGAAGGAGTAGCCGACTCGTGAGCCTGATCCGCCAGGCGCTGCCGGTGCGCCGCGCGGTGGGCGCGCTGTTCCTCGCTGCCCTCGGCGGCGCGATCGCCGCGGTGCTCCTGACCTCGGGGCGCACGCTCGGCCGCGGGATCCACCTCGAGGTGGAGCTGGCGTCGACGGGAGCGCTCCGCAACGACGCGCGGGTGAAGATCGCCGGGCGCGACGTCGGCGAGGTGCGCGGGATGCGCCGTGAGACGGTGGCCAGCGGCGCGCGGCACGTGATCGTCGACGCCTTCGTCGCCCGCGAGTGGGCCGAGCAGGTGCGCCGCGACTCGACGCTGTTCGTCGCCACGCCGTCGATCCTCGGCGAGGCCTATCTCGAGATCGGCCCGCCTGCGCGCTCGCCGGGCCTCCCATCCCTCCCTCCCGGAGCGCCGGTCAGCGACGGGGATCGCCTGCGCGGCGGCGATCCGCCCGAGCTCGACCGCTTCATCGCCAAGGTCTACGGCAGCCTGACCACGATCGGGCTCCTCCTGCGCACCCAGGGCCCGGCGTGGAACGAGCTGTCCGTCGCTGCCGAGAGCCTGATCGCCACCCTCGCCGGGCTCCCGGCCGACCGCGGTCAGCTCGGCAGGATCCGCTCCCAGGGGGTCCGCGCGATCGACGACGCGCTGGCGATCGCCGCCGCGCTCGACCAGGCGGGCGCGCTGCCCCGGGTTCGCGTCCTGGCCCGCGATCTCGGCGAGACGATGGACCACCTCGGGCCCGAGCTCTCGTCGCTGGGCCTCCGGATCGATCGCGCCGCCACGCGCCTGGACGCGCTCTCCGACCTTTTACCGCCCGGGCGCCGCGAGGCCGCCCGCCGCGCCCTCGACGCCCTCACCCGCGCCGCAGGAATCGCCGAGCGCATCGCGGGCGACGTCAAGCTGGTGGCCGCCAAGATCGACCGCGGCGAGGGCACGATGGGCGCCTTCTTCGCCGACAAGGAGATCTTCGACGATCTCCACGAGGTCCACCGCATCCTGAAGTCGCAGCCCTGGTCGGTGATCGTCAAGCCGATCAGGGCCGGGAAGACGAAGTAGCGAAGTAGCTACTTCAGCGTGACGATCGGGGCGCCCTCGGCGATCGACTGCCCCGGCTGAACGTGGATCTCCACCACCTCGCCGGCGTCCATCGCCTCCACCGGCATCTCCATCTTCATCGACTCGAGGATCGCCACCACCGTCCCCTCGACGACCTGGTCGCCGACCTTGACTTCGACCTTCCACACCGTGCCGGTGATGTGCGCGTTGATCTTCATGGGGTCTCCTCGGTCTCTCGGGCTACTTGGGGACCACGTCGAGGAGCTTGGCCGGGACCGCGGTGAACTTGAGCGCCACCGAGAGGCCATCGACAAAGCGGAGCTTGCCCTTGGCGTCGGTGGCGAGCGCGCACGAGGTGCCCTTGCCATCGAAGTTGCTCTTCACGATCGTCCCGTCGCCGTCCTTGCAGGTGTCGACCGTCGCCGGGGCGACCCCCGCGTCCGTCGGCGCCGCCTTGGTCTCCTGCCAGAAGCTCTCGATCCCGTCCCCGTCGACGTCGACATCGGGGATATAGTGCCCGTCCTTGTCCGACTCGAGGCCGAGGATGGTCGCCGCCGGGCCGGCGAAGATCGCATCGAGGAGCGAGTTCTCCTTCTTCAGGATCCCGCCTGCCTCGATCCCCTTCACCTGCGCCAGCGACGCGGCCTCGAGCACGCCGCCGAGGATCCCGCGCGGCATCTTGACCGTGTCGGAGACCGGGCCGGGCTCGATGTAGGTGCCGCCGTTCTTCTCGGTGAGCAGCATCTTCACGCGCGCGCCGGAGAGGACGAGGTTGATGTTGATGTCGCTGTCGAACGGGAGGTTGAGCGAGAACAGGTCGGGCCCGGCGGAGAGCATGCCGTTCTTGACGTTGCCGTCGGGGAACACGATCAGCGGCAGGCGGTTCATCGGATCGAGGATGCCGCCGTCGACCGCCGGGAAGGGGTCGCCGCCGAACGAGCGCTTGTCGACATGCACCGGCACGTTGTTGTCCTTGAACGGATCGCAGGCCAGGCCGTCGTCGGCGATGCCGTTGCAGTCGTCGTCGATCCCGTTGCCGCAGATCTCCATCGCCCCCTTCTTGCGGGTCTTGGCCGAAGCGACGTCCTTGCGATCGTCGCAGTCCCCGTCGGCGATGCTCTGTCCGTCGCCATCCAGATCGCCCTTGTCGGTGCCCGGGGCGCCCGGCGCGTTGTCGGCATAGCCGTCGCAGTCGTCGTCCATGCGGTTCATCAGCAGCGCCCCCTCCTCCTTCACGCTCTTGTTCACCTTCGCGTCGTGGTCGTCGCAGTCGGCCTTCTTGGCCTCCCAGGAGGTCTCCTTGCCGTCGCCGTCCTTGTCCTCGTTGATCCGGCCGAGGTAGAAGGCGAATTTCGCGCAATCGCTGTCTTTCCCGGTGTACCCGTAGAGCTCGATCGGGATGATGATGTTGTGCTGGAACTTGAAGGCGTCGGTGATCGACGAGTTGGCCACCGCCCCGAGCGCGGAGAGCTTGTTGTCGACCTTGCCGTCGCCGGTCATGTCGAAGCCCTCGTTGAACTCGGCGATCTTCAGCGACGACATGATCATCTGCCGGTCGCCCATCAGCGGCTTGATCTTCAGCTCATTCGGTTTGCACTCGGGCACCGGACAGAATAGACAGGGCTTCTCCTCCTGCTTGTGGCAGCCGACCCCGAGGAGGGGCAGCGATGAGGCGGCGAGGAGGCCGCTTGCGATGAAGACCAGTCCGAGGCGTCGCATCAGTTGTTCCTCCAATTTTACAGCCCGGGCAGCATCGCACCCGCTCCCGGGGAGGTCAAGCATCACGGCGGCGCTCGTGTTGCTGGCGCTTCCCGGGGCAGCAGCAGCCCACCCGGAGTTCAATCCGACGCGCAGCAACCGCTACGTGAAAGTCTCACTCGTCGGTGGTGGGGCGGTCCGGGTGGCCTACACGGTGATGATCGGCGAGCTCCCGGCGGCGGCGGCGCGCAAGATCGCCGACATGAACGGCGACGGGGCGGTGGACGACGGAGAGGCGGGGGCCTGGGCGAACGCGCTGGCGCAGTCGGTCCAGAGCGGCCTGGCCCTCGATGTGGATGGAAAGCGTCTGCAGGCGCGGTGGGAGGCACCGGTGATCGGCGGCCTTGAAAACCGTCAGGTCGCGCCGATCCCTTTTTCGGTCGACCTGATCGCGCGCCTCGAGACCGGCGGGGGCACCCACACGGTGCGCCTCGACGATACCACCGCGATCCCCGCCGTCGGCGACACCGAGGTCCGGATCGAGGAGGGGCCGGGCGCGAAGCTGCTCGCCGCGTGGCACGCCCGCGAGGACGGAAAAATCCAGACGCGCTTCGCCTGGACCGGACCGCGGCGCTCGGTGGTCGAGGACCGCTCGATCGGCTTCCGCTTCCGCGATGAGAGCGCCCCGCGAAGTCGGAGGTCGCCGGTGCTGCCGATCGGGCTGTTCGGAGTGGGGGTGGGAGCGGCGGTGGCGCTGTATCTGGTGCGGCGGGCGCGGCGCCCCGCCCGCTCTAGCGGAGGATGAAGGGGTACGAGATCGACATCGGCGCGCCCTTGAACTTGCCGAAGCTGGCGCTCTTGACCGCCTTCGAGACGCAATCGCCGGAGGGGGTCCCGGAGAGCGCGCCACCGACGACGGCGCCCGACACCTTGCCGGTCTTGGCGATCGTGATCTGGACCATCGCGGTGCCGGGGACCTTGAACTGCTCGAAGCAAGTGTGAACCTTCGGGTTCACGCCCGCCATGCCCTTCACGATATCGCCGCGCTGGAGCTGCTCCGGAAGGCCGGAATCGTCGCCGCCGCCAGCCTCGGGCGCGGGGTTGACCGGTCGGGTCGGCTTGGAGGCGCCGCCGCTGGCGCCGTCCAGCAGGTCGTCGAGCCCGGTGTCGCCGCCACCGCTCTTGGCCGGCTTCTTCTCCTCGGCGTGGACCTTGGCGGCGGGCGCGGCGACGGGCGCGGCGGCGCTGGCGGGAGCGGAGTCCTCCTTCTTCGATCCCGAGGCGGGCTTGTCGTGCTTGCTCGACGAGCCGGCCTTCGAGTCGCTCTTGCCGGGCTTGCTCTTCTCGGGCTTCTCGGCCGGCGCGTCGGGCTTGGCGGCCTCGGCGGCAGGCGCGGCGGCCGCGGCCGGTGCGGCAGCGACGGGAGCGGCGGGCGGCGGCGCGGGTACGTTCACCGCGGCGGGCGGCAGGTTGAGCGCGAACTGGGGCGGCGGCGCCAGCGGCGGGCGGGTCAGCACCACCACCAGCAGCACGGCCACCGCACCGACGGCGAGCACGCCGCCGCCGATCACGCCCCACACCCACTTCGGCATCCCGCTCTGCGGCGCCGGCATCATGATCGGAGCCGACACCACCTGGGAGAACACCGGCGCGGCGCTGAACGCCGGCAGGTCGGACCCGTCCAAGGAGGACGACCCGGGCGACGCGGAGAGGGTCTGCGCCGCCATCGCGCGGATGTCGATCAGCCCCGAGCCCTCGCTGGTGCCACTGCCGCCGGCGTAGCCCGCCTTCGCCGCGGGCGCAGCGGCCTTCGCGGCACCGCCACCGGTGGCGAGGGCCTGCAGGTTGTTGAGCGAGAAGAGCACCGAGTTCTCGTTGCGCTCGCCGGTCATCTTCGGGCCCGAGTCGCCCGAGCTGCCGTTGGCCGGCGCCTCATCCGCCACCGACGAAAAGGATGCGCCCAGCGACGGGGAGTTGATCCGGGCGCGTGCCGCCGGGGCCTCCTCCTTGGGAGCCGACGAGCCGCCTCCGCCACCTCCGCCACCTCCGCCACCTCCGCCACCTCCGCCAAAGAGACCGGCCGGGAGATCGGAGGTCGCCTGGGTCGGACCGGAGTTACCGAAGAGATCTTCGCCCGTCGACGCCGCGGCGGCGAACGAGGCGGAGGCCGGGGCCCCGCCTCCGAACAGATCGGCGCCCGACGGCTCCTCCTCGCGCCCGGAGTGCTGGCGGAAGACATCCGCCGGATCGCTGCGGCGGGTGGAGTCGCTGGCGTTGTTGCCCGCGGCGCCGCGTGCCACCAGCGCCGCGACCTCGGCCGGGAGGTCGGAGCCGATCATCGTGCGCGCCTCCGGGGCCGCCTTGCTGGCGTTGCCGAGGTCCTTGAAGTCCTCGATCGATCCGAGGCGCAGCCAGTCGCCGAAGCCCTCGCGCCAGGTGTAGGTCTCGGCATCCACCTCGCCGGCGCTGAACTTCGCGCGCACCTCGGCCGGGGTCAGCGGACCGATCTGCTCGCGGTCGACCACCATGTGCCAGACCGAGTCCCCGGGCGCGTCGGCGGCCGGCCCGGTGGCTGCCACCGTCGCGTGCTCGTCGCCGTAGGCGGCGTCGGCGCCCATGTCCGTCGGCTGCGCGTCGCCTCCCTCGGTGCCGCGGACGACGATGATATGGCTGCACTTCTTGCAGCGGATCTTGAACACCTTGCCGCGGACCTTCTCATCGGCGATAGAGTACTTGGTCGCGCAGTTGTCGCACACGATCTTCATGAAGCAGTCCCCTGGGAGGCCTTGGGCCTCTCCGGCTGGTGTTTTGGATACGGGATTATAGTGGGCCGAAAAAAAACAGGCAAGCAGTGTTGAGCACTTGCTTGTCTCGCGCCTCAGAGGCAGTGACTTCTTCGACACCCGGTGGAGCGGGCCCCTTGGGTCCTCCGGGTCACCCCTGGTCACCACGCCCGGATCGCCAGGAAGGCGAACCCCGCGGCGAATGCGAACAGGATCGCCGCGGCGACCAGGGTGGGGACGCGAAACACGGACTACCGGAACGGGTTGCGGAGGACGATCGTCTCGGCGCGCCCGGGTCCGACCGAGATCAGCGACGCGGACACCCCGCACAGGTCCTCGACGCGGCGGACGTACTTGCGGGCAGCGACGGGCAGGTCATCGAAGTCGCGCACCTCGCGCGCGTCGCCCTCCCAGCCATCGAGCTCCTCGTAGATCGGAGTCGCGTGCGCGAGATCCTCCAGGTCGAGGGGCAGCTCGTCGCGGATCGGGGCGCCGCCCACCTGGTAGCCCACGCACACCTTGATCTTCTTCAGGCCGCGCAGCACGTCGAGCTTGGTCAGCGCCAGGCCGGAGATCCCGGAGAGGCGAACCGCAAGGCGCAGCGCGGCCACATCGAGCCAGCCGCAGCGACGGGGGCGGCCGGTGGTGGCGCCGTACTCCGCCCCGGTCTCGCGGAGGCGCTCGCCGAGCTCGTCGTGGAGCTCGGTCGGGAAGGGGCCGCCGCCGACCCGCGTGGAGTAGCACTTGGTGATCCCGATCACCGCGGTGATCAGGGTCGGGCCGATGCCCGCGCCGGTGCACGCGCCGCCCGCCAGCGTCGACGAGGAGGTGACGAACGGGTAGGTGCCGTGATCGACGTCGAGGAGCGTGCCCTGGGCGCCCTCGAAGAGCACGTGGCGGCCGCGCTTGATCTCGTCGTGGATGGCCCGGGAGGCGTCGCCGCGGTAGCGCGCCAGGGCCGCTCCGTAGCCGAGGTACTCGTCGACCAGGGCCAACGCGTCGCTCTCGTCGAGAACGCGGCCGCCGAGGTGGGCGATCAGCGGGCCGACCTCGTCGAGGTTCTGGGCGATCAGCTCGGCGAGGCGCGCGGGCCGCGTGAGGTCCGCGATCCGGATCCCGCGACGGGCCATCTTGGCCTCGTAGGCCGGGCCGATGCCGCGCTTGGTGGTGCCGAGGGCGCCCTTGCCGCGCTCGCGGAGGGCGTCGATCTCGCGGTGGTAGGGGAAGATGACGTGGGCGCGCTCACCGACGAGGAGGTCGCGATCGTCGGCCAGCAGCCCCTGCCCTTTCAGCTCCGCGATCTCCGAGAGCAGCACCTTCGGATCGATCACCATCCCGTCGCCGAGCACGCACTTCTTGCCGCGGCCGTGCAGGATCCCCGACGGGACCAGGTGGGTGACCAGCTTCCGCCCATCGACGACCAAGGTGTGGCCGGCGTTGGCGCCACCGCCGTAGCGGACCACCACGTCGGCGAACTCGGTGTAGAGATCGACGACTTTTCCCTTGCCCTCGTCGCCCCACTGGGCGCCGACAATCACCACGTTGGCCATGCGGAGGGGTACCTTAGCGCGCCAGCAGGAGCGCGTCGAGGGGTGTCCCACCCTGAAGCGCGCGGGTGAGGGTGGCCGGCGAGACGCGTCCCTTGCGGCGTTCGCCGGCGACCTCGAAAAAGCGGGCCCCGCCGTCGCTGGCGAGCACGATCACCCGCTCGCAGCCGGCGCGCACGGCGAGGTCGGCGAGGCGGCGATCGCCGCGCGCGGTGGGGGGATCCCTAGATTCATTTGCCGCGTTAGCGGATCTGCGTCGGCGGGGGCCGACGAGGTCCAACGCCACCCGGGTGCCGCCTTCGCGCAGCCGGGTGGCGACGCGCGCCGCGAGGGCGATATCGCCCGCGACCAGCACGACGGGGAGGCCCTGGGCACGCGGCGCACCGAGCGCCTTCAAGGCGAGCGCGACCCGCTCCACATCGACGGCGAACCCCGCCGCGCCGGCGGGACGACCGTAGCGCTCGATCAGGCGGTCGTAGCGGCCGCCCGAGAGCAGCGCCTCCCCGGCGCCGGTGGCAAAGCCCTGGAAGCGAACACCGGTATAATAGTCAAAAGCGCGAATTTCGCCGAGATCGATGGTGATCGATCCCGCGAGGTCGAAGTGCCCCAGGCGCTCGACCACCGTCGCCAGCGCGGCCAGGCCGGCACCCGCCTCGCGCTGCCGTGGCCCGAGCAGCGACGCCGCCCGATCGATCGCCTCGGGGCCTCCGTAGAGGGAGGGCAGCGCCTCCAGGAGACGGCGCCGTTCGCGCGGCAGGCCGAGCGCATGCGCCGCCCGGGCCACCGCCTCGGCGTCCTTTCGCCCCACCGCCTCGCGGAGCGCCGGATCGTCGATCCCCGCCAGCGCCGCCCGGACCACCGACACATCGCCGAGATCGAGGGTGAACTCGCTCACCCCGGCCGCCGCGAGCGCCGACGCGGCCAGCGCGATCACCTCCACGTCCCCCGCCGGCGACGGCGCATCGACCAGCTCGACCCCCGCCTGGAAGAGCTCCCGCTGCGGCGCCGCGCCCCCGCCCATCCGCACCACCGACCCTTCGTAGCAGAGGCGGATCGGTCCCGGCTCGCCCTTCAGCCGGGTCGCCACCAGGCGCGCCACCTGGGGGGTGATATCGGGGCGGAGCGCCACGATCTCGCCCGACAGCGGCTCCACGAACTTGACCGCCTGCGCCTGCGCCACCGCGCCCAGCCCGAGCGCGAGCACCGCCTCGTACTCGAAGGCCGGGGTGATGATCCGCCGGTAGCCCCACGCCTCGAAGGTGTGGAGCAGCCCCTCGGCGATCGCCCGCCTGTGCGCCGCCGCGGCGGGCAGGTAGTCGCGCACGCCGTGCGGCAGCCGGACCTGGGTGGTCACGCTACAGCTCGACGACGCTGGCCGAGCGGACATTGGCCAGCTTCCGCACCGCGTCGAGAGTGGCGGGATCGATCGCGCCGTCGACGTTCCAGATCTGGAGCGCCTCCCCGGCCGTGCGGTCGAGGCCGACCTGCATCCGGCTGACGTTGATCCCGCGCCCGCCGAGCAGCGTACCGACGGCGCCGATCACGCCCGGCCGGTCCTGGTTGACCAGGATCAGCACCCGCCCGTCGGGCACCGCCTCGAGCAGGAAGCGATCGATCTGCACCAGGCGCGGCTCGAGCCCCTCGCCGGTGTGGAACACGGTGCCGCGGAAGAAGGCGAAGCGCTCCCGCCCCTTCCCCGTCAGGCGCACGCTCACCGACGAGGTGAAGTCCGCCGCCTGCGGCCGGCTGATCTGGCTCACCTGGATCCCGCGCTCGCCCGCCAGGAGCAGCGCGTTGACCTCGTTGACCGGGACATCCAGGTGGCGCCGGAGCAGCCCGGCCACCGCCGCCGCGGCGATCGCCTTCGATCCCTTGTCGGCCACCTCGCCGGCGATCTCGATCTCGACCGCCTCGATGCCCCCACCGTCGAGCGCGGTGAGCTGCGAGGCCAGCTCGCCGAGCCGCCCGGCGAGGTCCAGGAACGGCTGCACGCGCTCGCGCAGCTCCCCCGGCAAAGGCGGCAGGTTGACCGAATTCTTGACCTCTCCATGGAGCAGAAACGCCGCGATCTGCTCCGCCACCTCCAGCGCCACCTTCTCCTGCGCCTCCTCGGTGGACGCGCCGAGGTGCGGGGTGGCGATCACCCGGTCGAGCGCCAGCAACGGGTGCTCTTTGGGCGGTGGCTCCTGGACGAACACATCGAGCGCCGCGCCACCCACCTTGCCGCTCTTGATCGCCTCCGCGAGCGCCACCTCGTCGACGATCCCGCCGCGCGCGGCGTTCACGATCAGCACGCCGTCCTTCATCTTGCGAAAGGCTTCGGCGCCGATCAGGCCGCGCGTCTCGGCGATCAGCGGGGTGTGGACGGTGATGAAGTCGGCCCGCCGGAAGACCTCGTCGACGGAGACCAGCTCCACCCCGAGCTTCGCAGCCGCCTCCGCGGTGAGCACCGGGTCGAAGGCGATCACCTTCATCTTCAGGCCGAGCGCGCGATCGGCGACGATCCGCCCGATGTTGCCGAGGCCGAGCACGCCGAGGGTCTTTCCACACAGCTCGGTCCCCTCGAACTTCTTCTTCTCCCACTGGCCGGCCTTCATCGAGGCGGTGGCCTGCGGGATGTGGCGGGCCAGCGAGAGCAGCAGGCAGAGCGCGTGCTCGGCGGTGGTGATCGCGTTCCCCGACGGGGTGTTCATCACCACCACGCCGCGCCGCGAGGCGGCCTTGACATCGATGTTGTCGACCCCGATTCCGGCGCGCCCGACCACGCGCAGCGACTGCGCTGCTTCGAGGATCTGCGCGGTCACCTTGGTCGCGGATCGCACCGCCAGCCCGTGCACACCGACGAGGGCGCGCTGGAGATCGTCGCCCTTCAGGCCGGTCTGGACCACCACCTCGATCTCGGGATGCGCCTTCAGGATCTCGACGGCGCGGGGGGACATCTCGTCGGCGATCAGCACCTTGAATAGCGGCATGTTCGGACACCTCGCTCGTGGCGGTGCGGCTAGTAGCAGCGAGATTTCGGAATGTCAATCCGCGCGCTCCACCGCGGGGGCGGTCACGCGATCAAGGCCGGGTCGCGAGAATTTCGTGAGCCGAGCGGGGGTGCTTAACAGCGGAGGGGGCCCTCTTGCTGGCTCTTGCTCGTCACGTAGTCGTAGTCGTAGTCGTAGTCGTCCCGTCCGCAGCGACAGCAATCGAACTTCCTCCCGCAACAAATTCCTCCTGCCAACCGACAAGCCTGGCCACAAAGGAGGATGCCCATGCTGGCCTACCAGAAGCTCCACGTCACAGGCCATGGAGTTGCTGACCCGCATCGTGGAGATGCTCACGCGCATGTGCCGGAGAGGTGATCCCGCGCGCGCGAGTGCCCCTGAATCGACTACGACTACGACTACGACTACGTGAGCGGAGGGACCCCCTTCTCCGTTAAGCACCCGCCGAGCGGTCGTGGTTTGACGGGAGATCCGCCCCGTTGGATACTTCCAACATGGCAACCAGACTCGCCAGGAAGAAGAGCCAGCCGACGAGAAAACCGGTTCAGGTATCGCTCGATCGCGATCTGCTCGAGCAGGTGGACAAGCAAACCGGCGAGCGGGGCCGGTCGGCCTTCATCTCGCGGGCGATCCGGTTGCTCCTTCGGGCCCAGCGGGAGAAGGCGATGGGCGACCAGCTGCGAGCGGCCTACGAAGGCAAGGGCGATGAGCTGTGGGCCGAGGTGAAACCCTGGATCGAGGAGCAGTCCTGGTCGCCGGAGGATGACCTGGTCGAGACGGATGCCGGGGCGTCGCGCCCACGACAACGGGAGAGAGGATGATCGATGGCCCACGAGGTACGCCGCGGCGAAATCTGGATGTACACGTTTGCCGCTCCAGACAAGCGTCGACCGGTGTTGGTGCTGAGCAGCAATGCCCTCCTGAACCTGCAGCTCCATCAGGTCACCGTCGCCGAGATCACGTCCACGCTGCGGGATTCCCCGGTCGAGGTCGAAGTCGGCATCGACGAGGGACTCAAGCACGCCTCCTCGATCAACCTCATCAACCTGCAGACCGTCTCCCGGTCGCGGCTGGGGCGCCATGTCGGGTCGATCTCCGCCGACAAGATGCGGCAGGTGTGCCAGGCGCTGAACGTGGCCACGGGTTGCTGATCCGGACCGGATATCAGGCGGCCGATGGCGCCCGGGATCTCGCCCGCAGAATCACCCGACGGGGACGCCGGGGCTGCCCGCGTCATCGGCAACTTTCCGGCTGATCCGGCGGATCGAGTTCGACCGGGTGCTTCACGGCGAAGGGGGTCCCTCGGCTCACGTAGTCGTAGTCGTAGTCGTAGTCGATTCAGGGGCACTCGCGCGCGGGGGATCACCTCTCCGGCACCATCCGCGTGAGCATCTCCACGATGCGGGTCAGCAATTCCATGGCCTGTCGCCGGGTATCTTCCAAGGCGAGTTGCAGGACCGCAAAGGCATCCACGATCGCCTTGCACTCCATCGCGGAGCCCCGGGCGATGCTGTAGAAGCGGGCGCCATCCGGCGCTCCGAACCGGCCCGCTCCCTCGGCGATGTTCCAGGGGATGGAGAGCGC
>SHYY01000248.1 GCA_009692555.1 Myxococcales bacterium | reverse complement strand
CGTCGCCACCGTCGGCAAGGTGGAGCATCAGGTCGCGGTCGAGCGGCTGGACGAAGGTCGCTTCCGGGTCACCGTCGACGGACGGATCCGAGAGCTCGACGCGCGGCGGGTCGGATCGGCGCCGGGCGATGGCGGGGGCGCGGTGTGGTCGCTGATCGCCTCGGAGGTCGCCGCGGAGGGCGGCTCGGTGGGCGCGGCGGTGGGCGGCGCGGCGCGACTGGTTGACATCGATGGCAGCGCGCCCGATCTGGTCGCCACCGTCGACACCACGCCGTTCGCGATCAAGCTGGTCGACGCGCGCCGGGCCGCCGCCGCCGGGATCGCCGCGCGGGTGCCCACCGGACCCGAAGCGGTGCGCGCGCCGATGCCGGGCAAGGTGGTCAAGGTGCTGGTCCAGGTGGGCGACGCGGTGAAGGCCGGCCAGGGGCTCCTGGTCGTCGAGGCGATGAAGATGGAGAACGAGCTGCGCGCTCCCCGCGACGGCGCGGTGGCCGACGTGTCTGCACGCGAGGGGCAGTCGGTCGAGGCCGGTCAGATCCTGGCGACGATCGCCTAGTCTCCCGACACGTCGACCACCAGCGGAAGGATCGTGGTCGATGCGCAGCGCCCGCACCGCCTCGGCCAGCGGGCCGATGTGGGCGGCTTCGTGGTAGGCCGGAAACAGCACGCAGAGGGGCGCGTGGGCGCAGTCTTTTCACGTCTCGCCGCTCTGGCGAGGAGACGAATACAGTGTCCCGCCCGCGCTGCCCCCGGGCCGCCTGTGATAGAACCGCCGCCATGAAAATCGCCACCGTGATCCTCGCCGCGGGCCTGGGCACGCGCATGAAGTCCGCCACCGCCAAGGTGCTCCACCGCGTCGCTGGCCGCCCGATGATCGAGTATCCAGTTGCCCTCGCCCGCGCGCTGAAGTCGGAGCGCATCGTGTGTGTCCTCGGCCATCAAGCCGAAGCGGTGCAGGCCGCCGTCGACGCGCGCTTCGGGGCCGGCACCGTCTCGATTGCGCTGCAGAAGGAACAGCGCGGAACCGGCCACGCCGTCGCCCAGGCCGCCTCCTCCCTGCGCGGGTTCGATGGGCCGGTGCTGATTCTCTACGGCGACGTGCCGCTGCTCGGCGAGGCGATCTTGCGCCGTCTGATCGACGCCGCGCGCCGCCACACGCTCGCCCTTTGCACCACCCTGCTCGACGATCCGAAGGGCTACGGGCGCATCGTCCGCGATGGTCACGGCCACCTCGCGCGGATCGTCGAGGAGAAGGACGCCGACGAGGAGCAGCGCCGCATTCCCGAGATCAACGCCGGGATCTACTGCGTCGACGCGAAGTTCCTGTTCGCCTCCCTAAAGAAGCTGCGCACCGACAACGCGCAAGGCGAGCTCTACCTCACCGACGTGGCGGCGCGCGCCGCGAAGGCCGGCCAGGTGGCGACGATCGAGGCGGAGCCCGAGCAGGTGATGGGGGTGAACGATCGGGTCGACCTCGCGCGCGCCGACCGGGCGATGCGACTCCGCGTCACGGAGGGGCTGATGCGTGCCGGCGTGACCGTGCGCGCCCCCGCGACCTGCTTCATCGACGCGGGCGTCACCGTCGGAGCCGACAGCGAGATCGGCCCGCTGGTCGAGCTGCGCGGCGCCACCCGGATCGGCGCCGGGGTGCGGATCGATACCGGCTGCGTGCTCACCGACGTGACGGTCGCCGACGGCGCGCACCTGAAGCCCTACACGGTCGCCAGCGAGAGCGCGATCGGCCCGCGCGCGCAGGTCGGCCCGTTCGCGCATCTGCGCCCCGGATCGGTGCTCGGCGCCGAGGTCAAGATCGGCAACTTCGTCGAGACCAAGAAGGCGCGCTTCGGCGCGGGCGCCAAGGCGAGCCACCTCTCCTACCTCGGTGACGCGGAGATCGGCGCGAACGCCAACATCGGCTGCGGCACAATCACCTGCAACTACGACGGTCACGACAAGTTCCGCACCGTGATCGGCGAGGGCGCCTTCATCGGCTCCGACACCCAGCTGGTCGCGCCGGTGACCGTCGGTGCGGGGGCGATCGTCGGCGCCGGCACCACGGTGGTGGAGGACGTCCCGCCGGGCGCGCTCGCCCTCTCGCGAGGCAAGCAGATCGCCGTCCCCGGCTACGCCGACCGCAAGCGGGCTGAGCGAGTGCGGCAGCGCGCCGTCCCTTCCTCGATTCCCAAGAAGAAGGGCTCGCAGCACAACAAGCCCTAGCGTCCTGTCCGAGATCCGCATCCACGAAGCTCGACTCCGTCGATCGCCCAGCGGCAGCTCATCCGTCGCTCCTGGACACGCGCGCGACGGCGGCGTGCTAGATTGCTCCGCGTGCGCGCGGCCCTCCTGGCAGCCCTGGTGGTGCTGGTCCCCGCGCCGCCCGTGCGCGCCGCCCCAGACGGCGGGGTGATCGTCCTCCGCTCACCGGGATCAACGCGCCGCGACGCCCTTCTGATCGAGCAGCTCCGGATCTACATGCGCGATCTCGGACGGGCGGTGCGACTGGGCGGCGACGCACCGGTGGCGCTGGGTGCCGACGACCTCGCGCCGATCGTCGAGAGCGCGGCGAAGCTCGGCGGGGAGATCGCGGTCTGGTTCGGGGGCGGCCCCGAGCGCCCGGTGCTCTACGCCCTCCACGCGAGGACGATGGATCTCCGCGAGACCGAGGTGGAGAGCGCCGACTTCGAGGGCGCGGCGCGCACCGGCGCGCTCAAGGTGCGCGCGCTGCTCACCCGTGGCCCGGCCCAGGAGGACGGCCCGTGGACCCCCGTGGTCGCGCCGCCGGCACCTCCCGCGACCGCTCCGATCCCGGTCCCGCCCGCACCGCCGTCCTCGACGCCGGTCATCGCCTCCTCGCCGTCTGGCGCGCCGATCATCGCCCGTTCGCCACCAGCCGCGCCGCTCCTCGTCCCGGTGCCCGCCCCACCGACGGTCACTACCCGCGCCGCTCCCGCCACCGCCCCGATCGCCGCCCGCCCCGCCGCCGCCCCGCCGGCGGTGCCTTCGCCCGTTCCGGGCCCTGCGCCCGCGGCGACGATCGGCCCGGGGCTCCCACCCACCGCCACCGCCATTGCGCCTCCCAGGCCGCCGCGGAGTTGGGTCGAGGCCTCGGTCGGCTATGTGCTCTCCGTGCCGACCGTGCCCGAGGCGCTCCGCCACGGCGGAGTGATCCGCGCCACTGTGCCGCTGCCGCGCGTCCCTCTCGCCCTTTTCGTGGATGTCCAGATCGCTTCGCGCCCGACGGTGAAAGCCGGGGACGCCTCGCTCGCCGTCTCCGATCTGCCGATCGGGATCGGGGGCGCCTACCGCTGGCGGCGCGCGAAGGTCCGCCTCGCCATCGGCCCCCGCGTCAGCCTGCACATCATCGACGCGGAGGCCACCGCCCCGGGCCGGCGGAACACGGCCCGCCGCTTCTCCGCCGGCCTCGGCCTGCTCGCCGAGGCCACCTACATGCCGTTCACCCGCCTGGGGGGAATCGTCTCCCTCGGTGGCGAGGTGTTGCTCCCGCGCGAGCAGTTCACCGGCGCCAACGGCACCTCGGCGGACCTCGGCTGGGGCCAGCTCACCCTCTCGGCCGGGCTGGTCGTCGCCCTTCCCTGAGGCAGGCGCCCGTTTCAACGAAATTATCGGGCGGGGCACTCAATACCCATGACGACGATCAAGAACCTGCTGCGCGTCACGGTGCGCCGGCTCCAGCGCGTGCTCCCCCTCGGCCTCGGCGGCATCGGCCCCGGCCGCATCGCGCTCCAGCGCGCCCTGGCGAGCCGGGGAGCCCGCCCGGGCACCGCCTCCTCGAGCTCCGGATAGGCAGCCGGCAATGGGCTACTTCAACGGATCGGCTGGAGGGGGTACCATCGGGGTGGCCATGCGCCCCATCTCCGGCCTTTCCCCCGGTTCCCAGCCCGCCCCCGAGCCCGCCGTTCAGTGGATCGAAGGGTGCCGCGCAGGGAACCGCCGCGACATCGAGCAGCTCTTCCTCGAGTACGCCGGCTACATCGAGCGGGTGATCGGCCGGTTCGTCGGCCCGACCGCCGACCTCGAGGATCTCGTCCAGACCACCTTCCTCCAGGCGATCCAGACCCTGGCGCGCTTCCGTGGCGAGGCGAGCTTCAAGACCTGGCTGACCAGCATCGCCGTCCACGTCGCCCACCACCACCTGCGCGCCGGTCGCGTACGCCGCCATGTGCCGCTCGAGGCGGTCCCCGAGAGCGTCGTCGCGCAACAGGCGGTCGACAGCGACCGCCAGATCGACGGACGCCGCCTCGCCCCGCGCCTTCATCAGCTGCTCGACACCATCGCACCGAAGAAGCGCATCGCGCTGCTTCTCTACGTGGTGGACGGCCTCTCGATCGAGGAGGTCGCATCGCTGATGGGTGCAACCCAGACCGCCACCCGCTCGCGGATCTTCTTCGCTCGCCGCGAGATGCGCGCCCTCCTCGGCGCGGCCCCGGACCTTCGCGCGCTCGCTTCGGCGCTGCTCGAGCGAGCGGGAGGGGAAGCCCAATGATCTCCTGCGGACAGGCCAGGATGGCCATCGTGGAGAGCGTGCGTGGGCAGGCCAGCGAGGCGACACGGCTGGCGCTCGAAGCCCACCTGGACCGCTGCGATGCCTGCTGCCGCGAGCGCGCGCGCTGGTCGCTGGTCAACGCGCTGGTGGAGTACGAACCACCGACGCTCGGCTCGGCCGCCCGGCGACGGATCGCCGATCGGCTCGTCGCGGCGCCGCGCTCGGCCCCTTTGCGGGTGCTCCCGGGCCGGAACCGATACGTCTACTACGCCGGCGCGCTGGCCGCCGCCGCGGCGCTCCTGCTGCTGGTCGGGCGCGGTCTCCGGAAGCCGCAGGGCGAGTCGGGGACTGCGACGGCGATGCGTGCTCCACTACCCGAGGCTGCCGACGGCACCCGCCTGTGCGCCGACCACCCTGGTCAGCTGCAGTTCGGTGGCGCCGACGTGGCCTACCGTCCCGGCACCGCCCTGGTGGTGCGCTCGCTTGCACGCACGCTGGTGCTCGAGCGCGGCGAGGTCGAGGTCGAGGTGCACCCGGCGGCCGGACGGCGATTCCGGGTCACCACGCCGCACTTCCAGGTCGAGGTGATCGGCACGAAGTTCGTCGTCGCACCGAGCGGAATGCGCACCCTCCGCGGCAAGGTCCGGATCCTCGACCTGCAGGAGCACGAGCTGGCGGTGGTGCCGGCAGGCGGATCGTGGAGCCCACCGGGAGGAGCCTCGGAAGAGGAGCTGGCGAGCTGCGTCCCGGCCGCGCCCCCGCCTCCGGCTGTCGCACCGTCGGTGGCGCCCTCCGCCGCGCCTCCTCCTGTCGCCGCCGCGCCTCCTCCCGTGGCCGCCGCGCCGCTCCCGGTGGCGGTCGCGCCCCAGGCCGCGGGGCCCGTGGCGGGCGCCCTGATCGGGCAGGCGCGCTCCGCCCTCTCCGACGGGGATCTGCCCCATGCCCGGGGTCTGCTCCGGCGGGCGCTCGCCACGCGGCCCTCGCAGCGCGAGCGTGCATCGATCCAGCTCCTCCAGGCGGATGGCCTGCTCACCGAGAGCCGCTACGACCAGGCGGTCAACGCCTACCGCTCCGCGGCCCGGGCCTTCCCCGACCTCCCCGAAGGTGAGGCGGCGAGCTTCGCCGTCGGGCAGGTGCTGGCCGAGCACCAGCGCGCCGCGGAGGCCGAGAGCGCGCTGCGCGATTACGTGGCGCGATACCCCCGTGGTCGCTTCCTCCGCGAAGCCCGCGAGCGCCTGAGCGAGCTGCGCCCGACCGATCGATGAAGCGAGGACCAACCAGGATCTCGCGGAACGCGATCCAAAACTCGCGCGGTTCGCGCGCGGTGGGGGGAGGCTCCGGCGAGCTTTGCTCGACGGAGGGGGGACGGGAACGTCCCCCTTTGTGAGGCTAACCAATCTCGCAGGCTCCATGCGACATTGGTTAGAGCGCCACGCTCTAGCGCTCGCCCTCGCCCTCCTCGGGGGCCTGGCCTCCTGCATAGAACACACCGCGCTCCTCCCCGACCCTCCCGATACGGCGCTCCCGCTGGACGCCGCCCTGGACAAGCCGCTCGACAGCGCAGTCGATGCCGGCCCGTGCGGCGCCCCCGGCCAGCCCTGCTGCCAACGCGACACCTGCACCGGCGGCTGCTGCGACCGGGGCGTGAAGAGCTGCGTCGCGACCAGCGCCCCGTGCAGCGACGGTAGCCTCTGCATGGAGAGCGGACAGTGTGCCGGCTGCGGCTCGGAGAACCGGATGTGCTGCCCAGGGAAGGTCTGCGCGAACGGCTGCTGCGACGGCAACAACCAGTGCGTCGAGGAGGGCGCGTGGTGCAGCCCCGGCCAGGCGTGCGCCAGCAAGAAATGCGTCGCATGCGGTGGCGCCACGCAAGCGTGCTGCCCCAACCACCTGTGCAATCCCGGGCTGGCGTGCGCGAACGGCCAGTGCGCGGCGTGCGGCACGATCGGCGGCGCCTGCTGCCCGGGCAACGGGTGCGGCGGCGGGGCGTGCTGCTCGAAGGGCCTCTGCATCGGCCCCGGCATGAGCTGCGAGCCCGGCAAGAGCGCATGCCAGAACGGCTCGTGCCAGGGCTGCGGCGGCCACTCCCAGCCCTGCTGCCCCGGCGGTGGGTGCGCGGCGAGCGGCTGCTGCGCGGCCGGCAAGTGCGCCGCCGAGGGGCGCACCTGTGCCCTGGGTCAGGTCTGCTCCAAGGGCGGCTGCAGCGCCTGCGGGGCGTCGCTGCAGCCCTGCTGCGAGACCTCCACCTGCGCTGGCGGCGGCTGCTGCGTGAATGGCCAGTGCGTCGCTGCGGGAAAGGTCTGCTGGAACAACCAGCAGTGCGGCAACAACGGCAGCTGCGCGGGCTGCGGTGCCGTCAACCAGGGGTGCTGCGGGGGCGCGTGCACTGCGCCAAACACCCGCTGCGCCCTGGTGGCAATGGGCCAGTTCACGTGCGCGGCGTGCGGCGACACGGGCCAGCGCTGCTGCAACGGCAAGGAGTGTCGCAGCGGGGGCTGCTGCGTCACCCTCGGGAGCGACAACCAGTGCGTCAAGTCGGGATCGCAGTGCCCGAACCAGAAGCTGTGCTCGGCCGGGAGCTGCGGCGGCTGCGGCGCGCTCGGCCAGGCCTGCTGCGTCGTCGGTGGCGCCAAGTACTGCACCGCCACCAGCAGCAGCTGCAAGAACAACTTCTGCGAGGTCTGCGGCGGGCAGGGCCAGCAGTGCTGCGCGCCGAACAACTACTGCGCGGTCGGCCGCCACTGCGACAACGGCACCTGCAAGTAGCCCCTCGCTCGTAGCACGCTCGAGGGTGCTTGACGGCGGAGGGGGCCCTCTTGCTGGCTCTTGCTCGTCACGTAGTCGTAGTCGTAGTCGTAGTCGTAGTCGTCCCGTCCGCAGCGACGGCAATCGAACTTCCTCCCGCAACAAATTCCTCCTGCCAACCGACCCCCCTGGCCACACAGGAGGA
>SHYY01000247.1 GCA_009692555.1 Myxococcales bacterium | reverse complement strand
CCCTCGACGCCGCGTTCATGCTGGCGAAGGCGGTCGTTTGCGCGCAGCAGCGACGGTGGTGAGGTAGCTCACCGACGGGGAGGCGAGAGTTGACTCCGGGGAGGCGGCGGGCGCACGATCGACGGCGTGCAGCTACTCGCCGACGGTGGTGAACATGCAGAACGGTTGCCCTACACGCCGGAGTCGTAGGCGACAAAGTTCGACCCCGCCATCTGTGGGCAGGTCTGCGTGAAGGTGACGGCGGCGTTGTTGAGCGCGAAGGTGCCGCTGGTGTACTGCTCGTCCGGCTTGTCGCTCTGCAGCGACGAGTACCAGTAGTTTGCTCCCGACAATACCGACGTCGCCTTCAACGTCACGCCGGTTGATCGGAATGAGGCATCGTCCAAACGCGCGGACCGACCGGAGCGGAGGTAGACTGCGGCTCCCCAGGAGGGGCTCCATGTCGAATCGAACGAAGGGCACCATCGCTGCCGCGACCATCGGGGGTCTGCTCGCCGGTAGCTGCGTTCCGTCCGGCCAGCTCAAGCTGGGCGACGGGATCGAGGCCGCGCTGCCGAGGGATTGGGTGGAGGTGGCGCCGCGCGCGAAGAACGCGGTCCAGCTCCAGCGGACGGGCAAGGGGCGCAACTTCGGCGCGACGCCTGGCAATTGCCGCAACGCCGCCGACGCGACGCCGACCCTGGTGTGCTCCGCCGACGGCGCGCAGACGTGGCCCACCACCGTCGTGGTCGGCGCTGGCGATACGCCCCGCGTCTCGGTCGGCTCCGACGGATTCGTCTACGTGATCTACCAGAGCGGCAACAACATCATGCTGAACAAGTTCAGCTCGTGCACGGCCGGCCTCGGCCAGCAGGTCGGCTTCCCGATCGTCGTCGCCACCATCACGCGGGTGGCCTGCCCGATCCCGGGCATCGACCGCTGCCAGGGCCGCAATACCATCGACAGCCCGACGGTGGCGGTGGACGATCTCGACCCCACGCACATCTACGTCTCCTGGGCCGGCACCACGGGCGGCGGCAACGAGAACATCGTGGTCGCCGACTCCACCGACGGTGGACAGACCTTCCCGCGCACCGTCTCCGTGAACAACGCCGGCACCGCGCGCCGCTACATGCCGTGGTCGTGCGCGCTCGGCGGAGCGGCCCATGTCTCCTGGTACGACCGGCGCGGCGCGACCGGCGCGCAGAACGATCTGGCGGGCTATTTTCGGGGGGCGGCGGCGGTCAAGGGTGGCAACCTCGTCGCGCAGACCGAGGTCAACGTGGCCGGCGTGAACGATCTGCAGTGCGCGAACTTTTGGCCCTCGCCGACCAACAACCAGAACGACTCGGAGAGCTGCTCGACGCAGCCGTAGCTCGCGGGGCGCTGCCAGAACGCTGGCGGCGGCGGCTCGGGCAACGCGTGCGACTTCAGCGCCGGTGGCTGCCCGGCCGGCGAGACCTGCCGGAACGGGAGCGGCAACCCGAAGTACGGCGACTACAACGGCAACGCGTGCGCGGCGGGGCGCGTCTACACCGCGTGGGCCTCGGGGACCGCCCCCGGCGGGCTGGCCGCGCCCGGGGGCAACATCAACGTCTACGCCTCGTCCGACGCGGTGCCGTCCGATTTCTACGTGCGCGACTGGACGCAGAGCGCCAGCACCTTCGACCGCGGCCCCGAGCCATCGACGAACCCGACGTTCTGGACCACCAGCGACGTGTGGGCGCAGAGCGGCGCGGTGGCAGTCGCCTTCGGGGCGCTCGATCGGCCGCCCGACAACGAGACCATCGCGACCGGCACAGGCGTCGGCGGTGACAACTACGTGTTCGCGCGCGTGTCGCGCCGCACGGCGGCCGCACCGACGGTGGCGACCGTCAACGTGCAGGCCCAATTCTCCTGGGCCGACTGGGGCGCGGGCACCCCCTTCTCGAACATCGGCACCCCGTCGCCGGTGTCGCTGGCCGCCGCCGACCTGAGCAAGGCGCTCTCGCCGGGCCTGCTCTGGCACCTCGACGCGACCTCGACCAGCCACATCTGCCTGGCCGTGGAGATCTCCGATCTGCCGAACGACCCGCCGCAGGCTCCGCCGCTCGTCGGGCGCACTCCAGGGAGTGCCACCGGCGCCTCGATCGTCAACGACAACAACAAGGCGCAGCGCAACCTCGAGGCGATTCCGACGCCCTCCGGCGGGGCCGGCGGGGCGGGCGCCGCGTTCTTCGCCGCCGTCGAGAACTCCGACCTCATCCCGCGCGACGTGGTGCTGCGCTGGGCGATCGCTCCCGACCTCGCGAAGCGCGTGCGCGAGGCCTCCGTCACCGTTGGGGAGGTGCGATCGGGCGGCGCCCAGGGCGAGTTGCAGCTCAAGGGCCTGCAGCCCGCCGAGCGGCGCTGGATCGCGCTCCAGCTCCCGGTTCCCGCGGGCAAGCCGGGTGAGCTCCTGGCCGTGAACTTCGCCCACTTCGTCGACGGGCGGCCGGCAACGGGCTTCGCCGCCGCACTCCGACCGGCGCCGCTCGACGAGGTGGTGCGCTACAACCTGCGCCGCCACGGCATGACCTTCGCGCGGATCGCCGGGATGTTCGGCCTGAAGGAGGCCGACGTCGAGTCCGTCGGCGCGATCAAGCTGCTGCCGGGCGGACTCGTCGAGAAGGATTACGCCGCGCTCCTCGCGCAGCACCTCCCCGCCATGCGCGCGGTGGTGGACAAGATCGGCGCGCTCAAGGCGGGCGGAGCGTTCGACGCGCTCTCCGATTTCGAGCGCCTCGCCAAGCTGCTGCAGGGAAGCGACTACCCCGGCATCGCCGTCGCCCACACCGCCCTGCTCCAGAAGCTCGACGCTTTCCTCACCATGCGCCAGCGCGAGGCGGGCGACCCCGCCGAGATCCTCCACCACGTGCGCTGGCAGAAGCTGCTCTACGAGCGCCGGTTGCAGTCGCGCGGCGCCCAGGAGATCGTCCAGCGCTCGACCCTGTTCATCGACGCGTGGGACCGCCGCAAGGCCGGCGAGGGCGACTACATCGCGCTGATGAAGAGCCTCCTCGGACCGCTCGCCGACAGCGCAAAGGACCTCGACGCAGGCGGCGCGCTACCCAACCTCGCCGGGAAGCTGCAGGGCGCCCTCGACTCGCCCGCGACGCTGGAGCGCGAGCACCGCGCCCTCCTCCTCCGGGTGCAATCACTCTAGAGCGCCTGGATCTGCGACTTCTCGTCGACGGACAGGATGACCGCGTTGACGTGGATCCCACAGGTCGGCCGCCCGGTGGGCTCGCGGGGGAGCGGGCGCGCGAGTGTCGCTGAGGGACCGCGCGCCTGCAGCAATGCCTTCGATTCCGTTCGGGGCTGCCATCAGGCTCCCCAGTCGCGCCTCAATCTCCAAGGAACATACTGCCGATCATCGATTGGGGGCTGCATCGCCACGGCGTACGAGGGAGGTTTTCGGGATCAGCGCGCGCGCGGCCTGCGGTGGAGCTCCACGGGCGATGGGATCGCTCGGTCTCCGAGGCTGCCCAGGCCGAGCTGGCCCTCGTCGTTGGCGCCCCAGCACCACGCGTCGCCAGCGACGACGGCGCAGCAGTGGGCTCGGCCACAGGCGAGCTGGGTGGCCGCGGTCAGGCCGGCGACCGCGACGGGGCGGTCACGGCCCTCGTGCGTGCCGTCGCCGAGCTGGCCGTGTTCGTTGGCGCCCCAGCAGCGCAGTCCGGTCGCCGCGCGCGCGCAGCTGTGGAACCAGCCGAGCGCCAGCTCCTCGACCTCCGCGATCCCCTCGACGGGGGTGGGGCCGAGGCCACGCCGGCCGTTGCCGAGCTGTCCCGACTGATTGGCGCCCCAGCACACCACGCCGCCCTCCTTGCGCGCGCACCCGTGGGTGCCGCCGAGCGCCACGGCAGCGATCGGGGCGCCCAGCTCGACGGGGAGCGGCCGTTCGCTCGAGGCAGGCGCAGGCCGACCGAGCTGGAAGAGGGCATTCTGGCCCCAGCAGCGTAGACCGCCGTCGCGACGCCGCGCACACGCGTGGGTCCCGCCCGCCGCCAGCCCGTCCACCTCGTCGAGATCGACCACCGGGGTGGGCTCGAGGCGTGATTCGCGCGAGCCAGTTCCGAGCTGACCGTCCTTGCCGTGGCCCCAGCAGCGCACTCCGCCGCCCTGGAGGTGCGCGCAGGTGAACGTGGCGCCGGCGGCGATCGCGCGGACCGCATCGATTTTCAGCCGCACCGGTCGAGCGCGCTGCTCCTTCGTGCCGTCGCCGAGCTGGCCCCACTCGTTGCCGCCCCAGCACCACGCGCTCCCGTCCTGGCCGAGCGCGCAGCCGTGACGGTCGCCGAGCGCGAGCTTTGCGACGGCGGGCAACCCGACGACGGCCGTCGGACGGGTGCGCCGGGTGGTCGTGCCGTCGCCGAGCTGGCCCGACTCGTTGGCGCCCCAGCACAGCACCTTGCCTTCGATCAGGGCACAGGAGTGCCGCCCGCCCACCGCCAGCGACGGCGCGCGAGGTACGGCGGACGCCTGGCCGTGCAGCCCGCACCCGAGCGCGAGCAGCGCCAGCGCGCTGAGCGCACCCGCTCTCACGTCACGCGGATTCCACGGTGACGACGAGCGGCGCTGCCGACGCCAGCAGCAGCGATCCGTCGGCGGGCCGATCGGGCAACAGTCCATCGGTGCGGGAGCTCACGAGGTACGCGTGGAACGTGACCTGGCCGGCCGGGAGGCGCTCGAAGCTGCGCTGGCGCCCGAAGAAGCACCACGGGTTGAGGGTGATGAAGTGCTCCGCCTCGTCGGGGAGCGGGGGCTCGACGGAGACCGGGTAGGGGATCCCGGTGAACGTCTGCGGCCGCACGTTGGGGCCGACCAGCAGCCGAGCGTCGATGACCACCGGCTCGAAGCTGTCGTTGAGCAGCAGCGCGCGCACCGTGATCTTCTCGCCGGCGCGATAGGCGACCGTCGGGGTTTCGAGGATGAGCTGCATGGGCTACGCGGGATCGGCCTCGCCCGGCATCGCGATCAGGTTGGCGTAGTTGACGCCGCCGATCTTCTTCGGCCCGCGGTTCTGCACGAAGTCGGCGGACGCCATGTCGACCGAGTCGGTGGAGCCGCCGCCCTGGTTGGCGGCCGCGTCCTTGGTCTGGAACGCGGTGACGGCGGCGTTCCAATCGAGGAAGGACTTGAGGGCGTCGATCGCCTCCGCTTTGGACTTGCCGTGGGCCAGCGCGTTGGCTTCGCCGGTGTGCTTCGCGATGCGCGCCTCGAGCAGCTTGATGTACGCATCGTGGAGCATCTTCGACGAGCTCACGTGCAGCTCCTCGTGGCGGTCCGTGCGCACCGACGCCTTGGCGGTGAAGTAGAAGCCGCCGGTGGCACCGGCCGCACCCGGGGTCACGCCCATGTAGGAGCGGGTCACCGACGCGGTGCCGGTCGCTGCCCTGATCCAGGCCCTGGCGGGCTTGTCCTTGTCCGCCGGCTCGGCGCCGTCGTATTCGGGCGCGACGAGATCGATCGAGCCGACGTTCTGCTGGCCCTGACCACCGTTGCCGCCGCCCCAGTAGACGGGGCCCTGGCCCACCTTGCCGCCGTTGAAGAAGAGGGCGGGCTTGACGTCCGAGCTCTGCACGCCGGTCTTTTCGCCGAACCGGTTGCGCGGGCCCTCGTGGAGGGTGGCCTGCTTGTGTTCGCAGGCGATCGCCTTCACCGCGGCCTCGCCTGCCTTCCCGGGCGCCGCCGCGACGCCGGGACGACACAGCGACGGGAAGACCGGGATCGAGACCGCCGTGACGACCGGCGCGGGGACTGTCGGTGCGGCGGACGATTCCTTGCTGGCCTCGCCCGCGGCCGGCTTGCCCTCGCCGCCCGGCGCAGCAGCGGCCTTGGCCTCGCCGTCCGGGTGCGCCCCCTCGCCCTCGCTGGGGGCGTCGCCATCGCCCCCCGCGGCCTTGCCGTCGGCTCCGCCGGCAGCGTTCGCCTCTCCACCACGCCAGTAATCGAGCTTTCGCTGGATCTGCTGCGCCGCCGCGGAGCGCTGCGCCGATACGCCGGAGAGCGCGGAGGTGGGCACGCCCTGGGCCTCCGCCACGCCCGGCGACGAGGCGGGAGCGAGTGCTGGGCGCGCTTTGAAGGTCGACATGGTTGGCTCCTCTCCCTGGTGGGCGGAGCATACGGGAAGATCCCCCGTCTCCATCACTTTCTTTCACGCCCGGCGCTCGCACGGGTCGTTGCAGCCCCGGTGCCCCCTCGTCGACCACGCCCATCCGCATCGCCGCCGCATGAAACCCATCCACCGCCGACCGGCTTGGCGCCCTGAGCGCGAGGTGGAACCCTGGCCCCACGCACGGTCGCTCAGCGACGGCATGGAGCGCCAGCGGCTCGTCGGTACCGGACGTCCCATACCCTGCCGCGCAGTCGCTCGTCCAGAGTCGCCGGTACCCGAGCGGCGCGAGCAGAGCGTCGTAGAACGCGATGGCGCGCGCGAGGTCGGCCACGCCGAGGGAGACGTGGTCAATCATCCCCACGCCTTCGTCACGCAAGGTGCCTCGGCGCGCACCTGGCCGGAGGGTACCCCCATCGGGGCCAGGAGCGCTGACCCCTGCCGGGGCCAGTGCCTCGAGCGCGCGGTCGTCGAGCTCGACGTGGGTCGTCGACCTGCGCGCTCAGCGAGACTGCGCGCACGCCGGGCAACGGGGCCGCCCCTGAGCGCTCGGCACGCACTGCTCGCACAGCAGGTGGAGCCGGTCGTCGCACAGGGCGGGACGCGCGGTGGTGGCGGGGCAGCCGTCGCAGGCGGGGCGATCGAGGGAGCGCGCTCCCGCCGGCAGTCGCACGACCAGGTCTCGCGCCGCCTTGCGCCGTCGGAGACGGAAGGTCAGGTTGACGGTGCGCGCCGTGGCGCACACGACGGCGGCGGGCGCGAGCGAGACGCGCACTGCGTAGCGCGTGGCGAGGTCGCTTACCTTGGCGTCGCGCTCGGCGACGAGCTGGCCGAGCTTGGCGACGATCGCCTCGGGGGCGGTCGTTCGCCGAGGGGTCCGTGCCTCGGCGATCAGCGCAGCGAAGTACTCGACGATGCGCGCGTGATCGCGGGTCAAGCGGCGCGCCACGCTGTCCCGGATCTCCGCCACGGTCGCGCGCGCGCAGACGCTCGCGGTTCTTCGGCGATGTGGGATCCTTCGGGTCGACGAACTGCTTGCGGAACGTCGCTGGCGTCGGGAACTACCCCGGCTTGAGGAGGGTGACGAGCTGGTAGAGCTCCTCGAGGTCGTTCTCGATCGGCGTCGCCGTCAGCAGGAGCAGGAAGCGGCTCTTGAGTCCGTCGACGAGCTTCCACCCCAGCGTCGTGCGGCTCTTGATGTGGTGCGCCTCGTCGATGATCACGAGGTCCCACGGGTGCGCCTGCACCGCCGACGCGTGGCGCGCGCCACGCGCGAGCGCGAGCGACGCCACCACCACGCCCTCGCCGCGCCAGAAGTCGTCCGGGTCGAGACGGAGCCTGGTGCGGCAGCTCTGCCACGACCCGATGATCTGGCCGGCCCCGACGACCCGACTCGCCAGCGCAGGCTCTCGTGGGCCGTGCTGATGCGCCGGACGTGGGGCCTTGCCGTTCTCGTGTGCCCTCGCTGCAGCGGCCCGATGGATCTC
>SHYY01000246.1 GCA_009692555.1 Myxococcales bacterium | reverse complement strand
CAAAGGAGGATGCCCATGCTGGCCTACCAGAAGCTCGACGTCACAGGCCATGGAGTTGCTGACCCGCATCGTGGAGATGCTCACGCGCATGTGCCGGAGAGGTGATCCCCCGCGCGAGAGTGCCCCTGAATCGACTACGACTACGACTACGTGAGCGGAGGGACCCCCTTCTCCGTTAAGCCCCCTACCCCTCTCCCCGGGGTGGACATCCCCTCCCTTCTTGATTTACCCTCGTCGCGGGGCGCCCCATCGGCCGCTCCCGTCGACAAAACATGGATACAGTTCAGGTAGTTGCAACCTCGCAGGCGACCCTGGCCGCGGCCCCGTTCTGGAGCGCGACCACGCTCGGCGCGCTGCTGACGCTGACGCTGATGGAGGTCGTCCTCGGGATCGACAACATCGTCTTCGTGGCGATCCAGGTGGGCAAGCTGCCGCGCGCCCAGCAGAACACCGGCCGTGTGGTCGGGATGAGCCTGGCGCTGCTCATGCGCCTCGGGCTCCTCAGCGGGATCACCTGGGTGATGGGAATGACCCGCCCGATCTTCGATTTCCCGATATGGGTCCGGGGCATTCTCTACGACAATGACAAGACCGGTCCCTCCAGCCGCGATCTGATCCTGATCGCGGGGGGCCTGTTTCTCCTCTACAAGGCCTCCCGCGAGATCTTCGACCAGATGGAGCCCCACGGGAGCGAGGCGGCGAACGGCGGCGGAAAGGGCAAGCTCGGGCTGGTGATCGTGCACCTCATCCTGCTCGATCTCGTATTCTCCCTGGATTCGGTGATCACCGCGGTGGGAATGGCGCAGCGGCTGGACGTGATGGTGATCGCGATGCTGGTCGCCGTCGGTGCGATGATCGTCCTGGCGAAGACGCTGACCGATTTCGTGCAGGGCCACCCGAGCATCAAGATCCTGGCGCTCTCGTTCCTGAACCTGATCGGCGTGATGCTGCTCCTCGAGGGAATGGGGCAGCACGTCAACAAGGGCTACATCTATTCGGCGATGGTATTTTCACTGGGCGTGGAGCTCTTGAACATGCGCTACCGCAAAAAAAAACGGCCCGCCGCGACCCGGTTGGCCGAGGCGGGCGGGGAATGACTGCCGACCCTCAGATTTTGATCTTCGGGACCGTGTAGACCTTCATGAAGGCGAAGGTCCCGAACACCTTGTCGAAGTAGATGTCGACGGTGTAGGACTCGCCGGGCTGGGCATTGAGCAGGAAGTGCGCGCACACCGAGGAGCCGGCGGTGGTGGCCCGCGAGGCGGAGTTGCCGAGCACCGACTTCGTCTTGCCGTCCTCGGTCACGCCGAGGCCGAGCACCGAGAGCCAGCCCGCGTTGTACTGGGTCACCGGGGTGGTCGATTCGACTTGCTCAACCTGTCGGTCTCCTTCGCTCGACAGGATCGCGCGGTTGTGCGAGATCTCGTCCATGGAGGACCCGGGGCGTCTCACCTCGACCCGCACCAGCGCACCGCCGACCGCGGCCCGCGGTGCTTTTCGCTCCTAATTTCCTGGTCGTCGCCGGCAGCAGCTCGTCGATCATCGCCCTGCCGCGCAACGGCGCGCTCCTGATCGGACGCGGGGAGGAGGCCGATGTGCGGCTGGCCACCGAGTCGGCCTCGCGCAAGCACGCACGGATCTCGGTGGTCGAGGGCGAGATCGAGGTGACCGACCTCGGCAGCCACAACGGCACCCGCTTGAACGGGCAGCCGCTCGAGGGTGGGCGAGCGCTGCGGTCGGGCGACAGCCTCGCGATCGGCGACACCACGATGGTCCTCCACGTCGAGCTGGTAAGCGGCCCGCGCGCGCTGGCCGATGCCCCGGCGCTGCGCGGACGCCTGGCCGGTGAGGTGGAGCGGGCCCTCGGCTTCGAGCGGCCCTTGACGGTGATCGCCCTCGCGCTCGGGGAGGGCAAGGTGGACCGCGGGGCGGCCGCCCGGGCGATCGAGGAGCGCCTCCGCCCGTTCGATGTCGCGGGATGGCTCGCCGACGGCTTCCTCGCCGTGCTGGCGCCGGAGCTCGATGGCGAGGCGGCCGACGGGCTCGCCCTGCGCCTGCTGGAGGCGCTCGCTCCCACCTGTCCCGAAGCGCGGGCCGGGATCGCGGAGTGCCCCACCGACGGGTGCGACGCCGACGCGCTGCTCGAGGCCGCCCGCAGCGCCTCCGGGAGCGCGGTGATCGGGGAGACGGCACGCGCCACCGGGTCGGCCCACCGCCTGCTCCTCGGCGAGCGCTCGATCCTGATCGCCGATCCGGCGATGGTGCGACTCTACGAGCTGGTGCGCCGCCTCGCCGCGTCGAACCTCTCGGTGGTAGTCACCGGCGAGACGGGCGCTGGCAAGGAGAACGCCGCCTTCGCGGTCCACCACTACTCGCCGCGCCGGGACCGCCCGTTCGTGACCCTGAACTGCGCCGCGCTGCCGGAGCCGCTGATCGAGAGCGAGCTGTTCGGCCACGAGAAGGGCGCCTTCACCGGCGCCATCGCGACCAAGGTCGGGCTGCTCGAGAGCGCCCACGGCGGCACGGTGTTCCTCGACGAGATCGGCGAGCTGCAGCCGGCGGTGCAGGCCAAGCTGCTGCGGGCCGTGGAGGCGCGCCGCGTCACCCGGGTGGGCAGCCTGAAGGAGCACGAGATCGATATCCGGATCGTCGCCGCCACGCACCGCGATCTGGAGGCGGACGTCGTCGCCGGCCGGTTCCGCCAGGACCTGCTCTTCCGGATCGCCCAGGCGACGGTGGTGCTGCCCCCGCTGCGCGATCGCCCGCGCGAGATCGCCCTGCTCGCCCGCAGCTTCCTCGAGGCTGCCTGCGCGGCCGCTTCGCGCACGCCGATCCACCTCTCGGCGGGGGCGCTGCACAAGCTGGCGCGCTACGGGTGGCCGGGCAACGTGCGCGAGCTGAAGAACGTCATGGAGGTGGCCGCTGCGACGGTCGAGGAGGACACGCTCGACCCGTGGCACCTGCCTGAGCGGATCACGGGCTCGCGTGCGCCCGATCCGCCGGTCGCTGCCCCGGCCCAGGCGAAGACCGCGCCCGAGGCCGAGATCGCGCGCACCTTCATCCCCCTCACCGATGAGATCCGCGACCTGGAGCGGCGCCGGATGAGCGAGGCGCTCACCGCCACCCGGGGCAACCGCACCCACGCCGCCGAGCTTATCAAGGTGCCCCTCCGCACCTTCCTGCTGCGTATCAAGCAGTACGGCCTCGCCGAAGTCGGCCGCGAGGATTGATAGGAGCCTGTTGGGGTAATGTGCCGTAGCGAGGCAACCGAGACCGAGGCCCGGTGAGGAGCGACGACGACGGACTGCTTTCTGCAATTCTGAGGAGGAGCGACGAAGCATGGCCGAAGGGATCGCCTGCCGCAGTAGGCCCATTACCCCAACAGGTTCCTAGTTGGCGGAGCACGCGCCGCCCGCCTCCTCGGGCTTCACTCCCCCTGAGAGCTTCGACGACTTCCGCCTGATCCGTCCGATCGGCCGTGGCGCGATGGGCGAGGTGTGGCTCGGCCACGACCGCCTCCTCGACCGCCCGGTGGCGGTGAAGTTCATCTCCGGCATGGCGGGGGATGCCGAGCGGGCGCGCTTTCTCGTCGAGGCGCGGGCGATCGCGCGGCTGGCGCACCCGAACGTGGTGACGATCTTTCGCGCCGGTGAGATCATGCGCCGGCCCTACCTGGTGTCGGAGTTCGTCCCGGGGCAGAGCCTCGCCGATCTGCCGAAGCCGGTGGCGCCAGGGCAGCTCCTCCCGATCGCGCTCGGCCTCGCGCGTGGGCTCGCCGCTGCCCACCGGCGGGGTGTGCTGCACCGCGACATCAAGCCGGCGAACGCCATCCTCGCCGAGGACGGCGACGTGAAGCTGCTCGACTTCGGCGTCGCCAAGCTGCTCGACGCCGCGGGGACGGAGCCGGCGCCGACGATGCCGACCCGCTCCCCGATCGCCGTCACCGACGGGGACGATGCACTACGGACGCGCGATGATCCGGCCACGCCCCGCACGCCGTCGCACAGCCGCGCCTCCACCGACAGCGGATCGCGCGGTGACGAAGCGGTCGGCACCCCGCTCTACATGGCTCCCGAGCTGTGGCGCGGCGAGCCCGGCAGCCGCCGCTCGGACATCTATTCGCTCGGCATGCTGCTCTACGAGCTGGCGGCCGGACGCGCCCCGCACCGCGAGGCCTCGATGCTCGATCTCCCACGCCTGCGGGTCGACGAGGACGCCCCTCCGCTCGCCGCCTGTGCGCCGGAGGTCGAGGCGCGATTCGCGGCGATCGTGGACCGCTGCCTGGCGCGCGATCCGATGGCGCGCTTCGCGTCGGGCGACGATCTCCGGGATGGCCTGGAGGCGCTCGCCGAGGCGTCGCGCCCCGCCCGCAGCCTCCCCGAGGGCAACCCCTACCGGGGCCTGGCGCGCTTCGAGGCGCACCACCGCGGCCTGTTCTTCGGACGCGACGCCGATATCCGCGCCCTGGTCGAGCGCCTGCGCGCCGATGCCCTGGTGATCGTCGCGGGCGACTCGGGGGTCGGCAAGTCGTCGCTGTGCCTCGCCGGGGTGGTACCCGCCTTCGCCGAAGCGGGTTGGACGGTGGCGCGGCTTTGCCCGGGTCGCCACCCGCTCGCCGCCCTCGCCGCGACGGCGCTGCCGCTCCTGCGATCGACGCCGCTCGATCGAGCAACCACCGACGGTGAGACCGGCGCCGAAGGCGAGCTGGCAGAGCGGATCGCCGCCGATCCGGGGCACCTCGCGCGGGCGCTGCGGCGACGGGCCGCGGACGGTCCGCCCACCCTCCTCTTCGTCGATCAGCTCGAGGAGCTGTGCACGCTCGCTGCGCCAGAGGAGGCCGCCCAGGTGTCAGCGAGGCGCTCGCCGCGCTCGCGCTCCCCACCGTCGGTGTACGGCTCCTGGCGACGGCGCGAAGCGACTTCCTGACCCGCCTCGCGGCGCTCCCCGGCCTGGGCGCCGAGGTGGCCGCCGCCCTCCACCTCGCCCGGCCGCTCAGCCTCGACGGGCTGCGCGAGGCCGTCGTGGGTCCGGCCCGCGCCAAAGGGTTCTGCTTCGAATCCGAGGAGATGGTCGCCGCGCTGGTCGACGCGGCGGCGCACGCCAAGGGGGGGCCTCCCGCTGCTCCAGTTCGCGCTCGCGGAGCTGTGGGAGGCGCGCGACGAGGCGCGGAAGATCATCCCGGCCGCGGCGCTCGATCGCATCGGCGGCGTCGCTGGCGCCCTCGCCCGCCACGCCGACGCGGTCCTCCCCGGCCTCCTCCCCGCCGAGCGAATCGCGGCGCGCCGCATTCTTGGCCGACTCGTGACCGCCGAGGGCACGCGAGCAACCCGCAGCGTCGCCGAGCTGGCCGTCCGGGGCGACGCCCCCGGCCGCGCGGCGCTCGACGCCCTGGTGCGCGGACGTCTGCTGGTGGTGCTCGCCGCGACCGAAGACGATGGCGGCTCGGAGGGCGGCGTGCCTGGCGACGGAGAAGGCACCTGCCAGATCGCCCACGAGGCGCTCCTCTCGGGCTGGGACACCCTCGGTGGCTGGATCGCGCAGAGCGGCGATCGCCGGGCCGCGCACCAGCGGCTGGAGCGTGCCGCCGCCGAGTGGGAACGTCTCGGCCGCCTCCCCGATGGACTGTGGACCGACCGCCAGATCGCGTCTGCCGCCGCCGTCGACCCCGCCGACCTCGCGCCGCGCGAAGCGGGCTTCCTCGACGCCTCGCGCCGCGCCGTGCGCCGCAGCACCATCCTGCGCCAGCTGGCGATCATCGGCGTCCCGCTGGCGCTGGCGCTGGCCTACGGAGGGATCCGGCTGGCCGCGCGGCTCGATCGCGACCGCCGCGTGGCCGTCCACCTGGGTGCCGCGGAGGCGGCCCGCGCCGAGGGAAGCGCGAAAGAACCGCGCCGTCGAGGCTCTGCGCGCCCAGGCCTTCGCGTGCTTCGACGGGCACGATCACCCGGGCGGCGAGGCAGCCTGGGTGCAGGTGGGCACCGCGGCCGCCGACGTCGACCGCGTCCACGCTCGCGCCTCCCGCGCCCTCGAAGACACCCTCGGGCTCGACCCATCCCGGCCTGATGCCCGCGAGCTGCAGTGCGATCTGATCTACCGGCGTGCGCTGCTCGCCGAGCGCGACCACCAGCCGGAGCGGGTGGGCGATCTGATCGACCGCCTCGCCGGCTGCGACGAGGGCGGCGAGCGTCGGCGACGATGGAGCGCACCGGCCCACCTCACCGTCGAGACCGTACCCCCGGGAGCCGCCGTGTCGATCGCGCGCTACGAGACGCGCGGCACCAGGCTGGTCGCCCTCCCCGAGGCCCCCCTCGGCATCACGCCGCTGTCCGTGACCGAGCACCCGCCCGGCTCGTACGTGCTGGTCTTCTCCGCGCCGGGGCGCACCCCCGCGCGCCTCCCGCTGCTCCTGCGGCGCGACGAGCGGCACGCGGTGCGCATCGACCTCCCTGCCGCCGCGGCCGTCCCCGACGGCTTCGTCTACCTCCCCGCCGGTCGCTTCCTCTACGGCAGCGCCGACGGCGAGGACCTGCGCCTCGGCTTCTTCAAGACCGTGCCGCTCCACGAGCGCGCCAGCGCAGCCTATTTCATCGGCCGCCACGAGGTCACCTTCGCCGACTGGATCCTCTGGCTGCGCGCGCTGCCAGGTGGCAACGGCGGCGACGAGCGGATCCGTCGCCTTCCGCGGGTGGGCGTGAAGGCGGACAGCGCCGACGCCGCGTTCGGGCTCACCGAGATGGCCGGGGGACGCTGGCGCTTCACCTTCCGCCGCGCCGATCACACCTACCAGGCCCTCGACGGAGAGCCGATCCGCTACCTCCAGCGCGACCGCCGCGCGGTGCAGGACTGGCGCCGCTTTCCCGCTTCGGGCGTCTCCTAACGAGGACGCGCTCGCCTACGCCGCGTGGCTCGACGCCAGCGGGCGTGTGCCGGGCGCGCACCTGTGCGACGAGTACGAGTGGGAGCGCGCCGCCCGCGGGGCCGACGGGAGGCGCTTCTCGAACGGCGACCAGCTCGATCCCGACGACGCCAACTTCGACGAGACCTACGGGCGCCTCCCGCTCGCCTTCGGCCCCGACGAGGCCGGCTCGCACCCCGCCTCGCGCAGCCCCGCCGGCGTCGATGATCTGGTCGGCAACGTCTGGGAGTGGGTGCGCTCCTGTGAGCAGGAGGGGCAGCCGACCAACCGGGGCGGGAGCTGGTACCTCGGTCAGTTCGCCGAGCGCGCGATGAACCGCGAGATCGGCGAGCCCGGCCAGCGCGACCCGCTGATCGGCCTGCGGGTCTGCGCCACGCCGAAGCCTGGGCCCGGGGACTGATCGTTAGCACCGCCAAGTCGCGGGTGCTTGACAGCGGAGGGGGCCCTCTTGCTGGCTCTTGCTCGTCACGTAGTCGTAGTCGTAGTCGTAGTCTGTAGTCGTAGTCGTCCCGTCCGCAGCGACGGCAATCGAAGTTCCTCCCGCAACAAATTCCTCCTGCCAACCGACCCCCCTGGCCTCAAAGGAGGATGCCCCTGCTGGCCGACCAGAAGCTCGACGTCTATCGCCGCGCCATCGAGCTCCTCGCCCTTGCGTCGCAGATCGCGACGAGCGCCCCCAGGGGGAACTCGTTTCTC
>SHYY01000245.1 GCA_009692555.1 Myxococcales bacterium | reverse complement strand
GAGCATCTCCACGATGCGGGTCAGCAACTCCATGGCCTGTGACGTCGAGCTTCTGGTAGGCCAGCAGGGGCATCCTCCTTTGAGGCCAGGGTGGTCGGTTGGCAGGAGGAATTTGTTGCGGGAGGAACTTCGATTGCCGTCGCTGCGGACGGGACGACTACGACTACGACTACGTGACGAGCAAGAGCCAGCAAGAGGGCCCCCTCCGCTGTCAAGCACCCGTCGAGCACGGGTGTTGGTTCCCGGTTGTAGGGACAGGCGGTGGGCCCGGGATCGTCTCCCTCTCCCGCTGGCGACGCTGGCGGGAGAGGGTCGGGGTGAGGGTGGTATCGTTTGCCAGGTGATGCGACGCGTTCCAGCCCGCCTCGTCGAGAATACGCGTCGGCTACGCCGCGATGCCACCGACGCGGAAGATCTTCTCTGGCAGATGTTGCGCGGCCGGCGCTTCGGCGGGTTCAAGTTCCGCCGCCAGGTCCCTGTGCAGCCGTTCATCCTGGACCTCTACTGCCCGAGCCCGACGGAGACGGATCGGGCTCGGGCTCCGTCCTGCGGACTGGGCTCGGGCCCGGGCTCGACGGTCCTGCCATCACCAGCTACCGTGGATCACACCCGTCGAGCACCCCGGGCAGCGTGACGGCGAAGACCGAGCCCACGCCGAGCTGGGTCGTCACCTCGACCTTGCCACCGAGCGCGTCCAGGATCCGCCGGACGATGTAGAGGCCGAGCCCGAGGCCGCCGTAATGGCGCGAGGAGACCGCGCGTTCGTAGCGGTTGAAGATCCCCGCCACGCGGTCTGCCGGGATCCCGATCCCGCGGTCCTCCACCACCAGGAGGGCGGTGCCTCCCGAGGCGCTGACGGTGATCGCGATCGGCCGCCCGGCGCCGTACTTGATCGCGTTCGAGAGGAGGTTGGTCACCACCTGCTCGACGCGTACCCGGTCCCAGCGTCCGATCACGCCGGGCTGCGCGCGGAGGTCCACCTCGCACCCCGCGACGGCCAGATCGCCATGCATTCCCGCCACCACGTCGCGCGCCACCGCCGAAAGATCCACGTCGTCGATCTGCAGGTCCAGGCGCCCCGCGCTGATCCGCGATACATCGAGGAGGTTGTTGACCAGCTTCTCGAGCCGCTTGCCCTGACGCTCGGTGGTTTCGAGGATCGACTTCGCCAGCTCGAGCGGCACCGAGGCCAGCGAGCCGCCGCGGGCCACCCGCAGCATCGCCTGCACCGCCAGCTGCAACGAAGTGAGCGGCGTCTTCAGCTCGTGCGAGGCGATCGACAAGAACTCGTTGCGGGTCCGCACCGCCTCCTCGGTCTCGCGGTGGAGGCGCGCGTTGTCGATGGCGATCGCGGCGCGGTGTCCCAGCTCCTCGGCCATCGCCAGATCCGCCCCCTGGAAGCGCCAGCCGACCTGCGAGGCGACGAAGGTCAGCGCGCCGATCACGCGGCCGCGGGCGAGCAGCGGCACGCTCATGTAGGATCGCACGCCGAGCTGCGGGATCACCCCGGGTTGGTCGAGGTCCGGCGTGCCCAGGGGGCGGGCGTCGCCGTCGGCGATCGTCGCGTCGCTGAGCCCCTCGACCACCGTCGGCAGGCCGGTGCGGATCACCCGCGGCACGCCCTCCACCGCGTCGGGATCGATCCGCGACACGCGCTGGAGCGCGCTGGCCAGCTCCGCCTTCTCGGGATCGTGGTGGCCGACCGCGACCCGCCGGAGCGCGCCGTCCTCGTCGACCAGGTCGATCACGCACCAGTCGGCGAAGTGCGGCGCCGCGAGCTGCGCGACGTTGCGCAGCGTGACCTGGTAGTCGAGCGAGGCGGCCAGGACCCGGCTCGCCTCGGAGAGGAAGGCCGCGCGCCGCTGCGCGTCCTCGGCGGCGGCGCGCGCGCGCTGCTCCTCCATCAGCAGGCGGGCGCGCTCCTCCTCCGCCTGCTGGCGCGCAGTGATGTCGATCCCGGTGCCGATCACGTACTCGACCCCGCCGAACTCGTCGACGAGGGCGGTGTTGGCCCAGGCGATCAGCCGGCGCGTACCGTCCTTGGCCAGCCAGTAGTTCTCGAAGCTGTGCGGAAAGCTGCCGCCGAGCAGGCCCGCGAACTCGCGCTTGCCCGGCTCGATCTCCTCGGGGAGGAGGAAGAGATCCCACACCATGCGCCCCGCCACCTCGTCGAAGGTGTAGCCGGTGCAGCGCTCGCAACCGTGGTTGTAGCGGACAATGCGGCCGCTGCGATCGAGCACCACCACCAGTGCGCCCGCGACGTCGATCACCGCGGCGGTGAAGTCGCGCTCCTTCTCCAGCGCCTGCTCGGCGCGCCGCCGCTCGGTGAAATCGGTGGCGATGCCGATCGAGCCGATCACCTGGCCCTTCTCGTCGCGCAGCGGGACGTACTGGGTCTCGTAGAAGATCCCCGCGACCTCGCCACTGGAGGTGAACTCGTCGCCCCGGAGGGCGCGCCGGATCGCGGCGACGACCCAGGGATAGTCGCGGTAGGCGTCGAACGCCGAGCGGCCCACCACCTCGCCCGCGCGGAGGCCAAGCGCGGAGAGGCCGCGCCCCTCGGAGAGGGTGAACACCCCGTCGCGGTTGACCGCGAACATCACCAGCGGCGCGTGGTCGACGACGGTGCGGAGCCGCTCGGTCACCTCGCGCAGCGCCGCCTCGGCGTGCTTCTGCTCGGTGATATCGACCATCAGGCCGCCCAGCTCGCGCACCGGCCCGCCCGACGGGAAGCCCTGCACGGTGGTGCGGAACCAGAGATGCCTCCCATCGGCGGCGATGAAGCGGTGCTCGCAGCGACGGCCCTCGCGGTCGGCCGCCACCGCCTTCAGGATCGCCAGCGTGCGACCGCGGTCCTCGTCAGGCTGGTGGCGCGCCCAGAAGTTGGTCTCCGACAGCCACTGGTCGAGCGGGTAGCCGAGCATGTTGTGCGCGCGCGGGCTGACGTAGGTGAAGCGGAGAGTGATCGCGTCGGCGGTCCAGGCGACGGCATCGAGCGGCTGGAGGGGATCCTTGTAGCGCTCCACGGGGCGAGTGTAACACCGACGAGGGGCCTACTCTCGTGCCGTGCGGTGCGGCTTGATGATCGGATTCACCTCGCTCGCGTTTCCGTTTCCGTTTCCGCCTCCTCCGCTCAGCGACGGGGCAGGGCAGGGCAGGGCAGATAGACCGACGCCTGCGCGGTCAGCGCCACGTACAGCCGCAGGTAGGCCTGGTGCGGATAGACTCCGGTCACCTCGATCTTGCTGACGTTCGAACGCAGGCAGCCGGCCCCGCCCGCGCCGTCACCCGCTCCGAGGGCAAATGACAGGTCCGAGGACAGCCGGGCCCGCACCGCCGCCAGCCTCGCCCCGAGATCGAGCCGCAGCGCCTCGCGCGCCTGATCGCGGATCGCGTCGCCATCGAGTGAGGCCTTGAGCTTGAGCAGGAAGCTCCGCGTCTCGATGGTCGGCTGCAGATCGGGAACGCGGAGCTCGTTGTCGACCACCTGCGCGTGGCCGGCCATGAAGATGTCCCCGTCGAGGAACGAGGTGAACCCGCCCCTCTTGATCGGCCCGGCGATCCGGAGCTTCAGCACCAGCTGATCGCCCGCCGCGTAGACCTCGGGATTGGCCAGGTAGAGCCCGGGGAACTCCTTCGAGAAGAAGAGCTTGCCGTCGGCGAAGACGAGGTTCATCGCGCGCGCCAGCTCCTCGTAGCGCGCGGCGATCGGGACGGTGACGGTGAACGGCCCCGAGGGCAGCGATGCGACATTGGCCAGGGGCGGCAGCCCCGCGGGCGGTCCGGCGGCGGCGCAGGGCAAGGTCACCGAAGGCGCGATCACCACCGCCAGCTCCTTCTCGACTCCATCGGCGAGCACGGTCGGGCCGGCCTCGATGCCGCTCACCCGCAGCTCGGCGCAGGCCCGCGCGTCACCGACGGGGAAATCGATCGGGCGGGCGATCCGCGCGTGGGCCTCCGCCAGCATCGGGCGCAGGTCGAAGGCGAACTCCCTGACCTTCGCGGTGACGCGCTCGCGCAGCGTGTCGAGGGCGCCGGCCACCCCCTGGGCGAGCCGCAGCCGGGTGTCGCTCGACGAGACGCTGACCTCCACCGACTGGAGCCGCGCCCGGTAGTCGGCGGTCACCACCGGCTCCGCGCGCACGCCCACGTCGATCGGGACATCGATCGCCTGGCCGAACAGCACCGTCGACGCGAGCACCCGGGTGCGCGCGCCGATCCGCCCCTGATCGAACGACAGCTCCATCGGGGAGCGACGCCAGGTGTACCGCTGCGCGGTCCCCATCAGCGTGTAGCTCCCCTCGCCCTCCGGCGGGATCCGCACCTCGATCTGGCGGCGCAGCTCCGCCGAGCTGATCGTCGTGTGGATCACCACCCGCGACGGCGTGGGGTCGGCGATCGGCGGGCCCGGTGTGGCGGGCGGGCGCGGCGGGTAGAGGGTCGCGCCGCAGGCAGCGAGCGTGAGGGACAAGAACGCGAGGGCATGAGCGGAGCGGTTCATCGGGGCTGGAAATGTAGCGTGAAAAGGTAACGGTGACGGAAACGGAAACGGAAACGGGGACGCGTGGTAGAGATGGCGGATGATCGGCGCGCGTGAGGCGATGGGGCGGGGGCTGCGCGCGCTCGGGGCGCGCCCGTCGGTGACCGTGGCCGCGCTGGTCGGTGGGGCCGGGGCAGGGCTGTGCGGGCGCGCGGCTTTTGCGGCGGCCGGGCGCGTCGCGCAGTTCGGCGAGCCGGCCTCGTGGGCGTGGGCTCTCCTGCTGCTGGTCCTCGGTGGCACGCTCGCCGCGCTGCTCGGCGCCTGGGCGCTCGCCGGGGCGCTGGTGGGGGCCCACGGCTCCAGCCCGCGGCAGGTGCTGGGCGAGGCGGTGCGCCGCGGAATCGCGATCCTCTCGCTCCAGGCGATCGAGCGTGTGATCTACGGAACGCTGCTCCTGGCGATCGTCGCGCCTTCGCTCCGAGGGCTGGCACCGGGAGGCGCCCCGCTCCCGTCGGCCGCCGCGGTCACGCTCGTCGCGGCCCCGGCGATCCTGGTAGTCCTGCTCGCCCTGCCCGCCTTCCGCGTGGCGATCGTCGAGACCGCCGCCGGCGTGCCCTCCCACTTCGCCCTGGGCCACGGCCTCGCTCGTACCCTGGATCACCTCCCGTCGCTGCTCTCGCTGTGGCTCACGGCGATCGTCTTCACCGCACCGCTGTGGGGCGCCGCGATCGCCCTCGATCGCTTCCGCGATGCCGCACCTCCGCTCCTGGTGATCCCCGTCAGCGCGGCGCAGGGCGCGCTCGGCCTCGCCGCCCTGCTGTGGGGCTACTCGGCCCTCCACGCCCTCGTCGCTAGCGAGGAACGAGGGTGATCGAGGCGGTGGTCGGTGGCTGCGCGAAGAAGAGGAAGTTGGCGAGGCGTGGCAGGACGCCATAGCGCGCCTCGTAGTCACCTGGCGCGCTGTCCTCGACGGGGCGGTCGAGCAGCCCGAAGTCGATGTGGGCGATATCCGAGGCCTCGAGGAGCGCCACCAGCTTCCGCATCCGGGCGAGCAGGATCGGGTCGAAGACCCCGGGCTTCGGCGTCTCGCGCACCTCGGCCGCGCCGTCCCCCGCCGGGTCGTCGAGCGTCATCGCCACCTCCTGCACCGCGCCGATCCTGGCCACCGACGAGAGCGCGACCCGCAGATAGCGTTCGTCGATGTGCGACGATTCGGGCGCGCCCCGCCCTTCGCGCACCTCGACCAGGGCCGGTGCCCGCCCGAGGCAGAGCACGTAGACGAAGTCGCACAGATCGTCGTCAGCGCCCGCACGGAAGAAGGTCGGCGCGCGCAGGAGTTCCGCCATCGCTCGTCCGAGTCGCTGCGCCTCGCGCCGCGAGATCCCCGCCCCGAAGCGCGCTTCGTCGTCGGGGCGGCCCCAGGTTCGATCGGGGTAGATCCGCCCCATCACCTCGTCGAACAGGCCGCGCTGAACCCCCTTGCGCTCGTCGCAGCCGCCCTTCGACGTGCAATCGGTGCAGCCACCCATGGCGTGACGCTAGCACGCGACCCGAGGGTCGGCAAACGATCGCATGTTCATGCGATCCCGCGGCTGCTCGCCCGGGGCTAGGTTGAGCGGCTGAAGCGGCCGTCCAGCGGACCCCGAACAGGAAGGATCTTCAAAAATGCACCAGCCCGGGATCACCGACCTCATCCAGGACTCCCTCCCGCCCCAGGCGGTAAAGGGCGCCCTCGACGAATACGCGTCATTCCATGCCGGCACCGTCGAGACCCGCAAGACGAACTACACCCGGATGGTGAACGACTACTACGACCTGGTGACCGACTTCTACGAGTTCGGCTGGGGCCAGTCGTTCCACTTCGCCCCGCGCCACCGCGGCGAGAAGTTCGACGCGTCGATCGCGCGCCACGAGTTCTTCCTGGCGTCGGTGCTTGGCCTGCGCCCGGGGATGAACGTGCTCGACGTCGGGTGCGGCGTGGGCGGCCCGCTGCGCGCCATCGCGCGCTTCTCGGGGGCGCACATCGCCGGGGTGAACAACAACGCCTACCAGATCAAGCGCGCCAAGGAGCACACCGAGCACGCCGGTCTGACCGGCCTGTGCGAGTACTTCAAGGCCGATTTCATGCAACTCCCCGTCGCTGCCGGGACCTACGACGCGGTCTACGCGATCGAGGCGACCTGCCACGCGCCGGACAAGCTCAAGCTGTTCACCGAGCTCCACCGCGTGATGAAGCCGGGCACCCACTTCGCGGGCTACGAGTGGTGCCTGACCGATCGCTACGACCCGAAGAGCGCCGACCACCGCGCGATCAAGAAGGGGATCGAGGAGGGCGACGCGCTCCCCGATATCTGGACCATGCCCGACGTGGTCGACGCGCTCACCGGCGCCGGCTTCGAGATGGTGGACAGCCGCGACCTCGCGCCCGAGTCGGATCCCGAGACCCCGTGGTACCTCCCGATCGCCGGGAAGTGGTCGATCGCCGGCTTTCGCCACACCGAGGCCGGCCGCTGGCTGACCAACCAGGCGGTGCGCGTCATGGAGTTCGCCCGCCTCTCCCCGAAGGGCGGCACCGCGGTCAGCACCATGCTCAACGCCGGCGCCACGGCGCTCGTTCGCGGCGGCCAGACCGGCATCTTCACGCCGATGTTCTTCTTCCACGTCCGCAAGCCCGCGTAACACCCTCCCTGCACCTCCCCTTCCGCGCCGCTGACTCTGGCGGCGGCCGGCCCGCGCTAACTTCCTTTGCCGCGTCAGCGGAGTTGTCTCGGCGGGAGCCGAGGAAACTTCTTGCGTGGCCTCGCCGCGCGATTTCTTGCGCGCCGCGCAAGGCTTCGTCTCGTCGCTGACGGGCCGCCGCCCGCTTCCGCGCGGCACGACGGTTGCTCTAGGCGCCGGCAGACATTCGAACCTCCGCACCTCAACCAAGGAGACCTGCCATGCGACCTGCCGGCGTAGCCGACGTGAGCGCGCGCCTCGCTGCGCAGGAAGAGGTGACCTGCTCGTTCCGTGAGAAGGAGACGCTCCTCAAGGAGATCCACCACCGGGTCAAGAACAACCTCCAGATCATCTCGAGCCTGCTGATGCTGCAGAGCGAGCAGATGCCCGGCGAGCGCGCCCGCATACTGCTCGCCGAGTGCGTCTACCGCGTGCGC
>SHYY01000244.1 GCA_009692555.1 Myxococcales bacterium | reverse complement strand
AGCGACGTGCAGAGCGCCAACGATCGCTACGCCAACCTCGAGACCAACTACCTCCTCCAGCGCCTGGAGCGCTTCGGCGGCCTCGCCATCCTCACCACCAACCTCGCGAAAGCGATCGACCCCGCCTTCCGCCGCCGCTTCGCCTACGATGTCCACTTCAGCTTCCCCTCGAAGGAGATGCGCACCGAGCTGTGGCGCCGAGCGATCCCCGAAAAGGCCGAGGCCGACGACATCGACTTCCAGGAGCTGGCGGAGCGTTTCAAGCTCTCCGGCGGCTTCATCAAGGTCGCCTCCGAGCGCGCCGCGTTCGTCGCCGCGGGCCTCGGCACGGCGATCAACCTCGACGTACTGATGAGCACGATCGAGAGGATGTACCGCGAGCGCGGGAAGCTCGGATCGATCGGAAAGCTGGAGTGACCTGTAGCTCCTCGCTCCACCCCGGAAGGGGCCACCGCGCCCCTCCCGTTTTCCTCCCCTCTTCCCACCCGCCCTCTTCCACGCGAATGACGCCGCGCCACCAGCGCCAGTCCGCTCCCCGGACACGAAGGGTTGAAATTTCTTCGCGTCGTCCGTACAATGTACATCATGAAGCGCTACAACATCGCCGAACTGCGCGCGCGACTGGCCCACGCCTTCGATGAGGTGGAGCAGGGCGAGACGGTCGTCATCGAGCGGCGAGGGCGGCGATTTCTCCTGGTCCCCGAGCGGACGCAGGGGGCGTGGCCGGACCTGCCGGCCCAGGTGGAGGTCAGTGATCCATCCCTGCTCGAGAACGGGTGGGGATGGGACTGGCAGGGCCCCGGAGAGCCGATGGAGCTGTTGGCGCGAGAGGCGACGCCGCCCCCGTATGGCGCGCCGCCGCGACCCGCCTTGCGCGCGCCCACCGGGCGTCGCAAAGCGGCGCGTCCGCGCGGCAAGCGCGCGTGATCCTGCTTGACACCTGCGCGGTGCTCTTCGTGCTCGCAGCGCATCCCCGCGGAAAGGCGCTGGCGGCCCACGCGGGCGGCCTCGCCGTCTCGCCGATCAGCATCCTCGAGCTCTCATTCCTCGTCGAGTGCGGGCGGATCGCCTTCCCCGGATCGGACGCCGCGACCGCGGTACGCAACGATCCGCGCTTTGCGATCGACGACCCGCCGATCGGCGGCGTGATCGCGCACGCCATCGTGCTCTCCTGGACGCGCGACCCCTTCGATCGGCTGCTCGCCGCGCACGCCCTCCACCGTGGCTGGCGGCTCGCCACCTCCGACCGCGTGATCCTCCAGAACCTGCCCGCCTCGTCAACGCTCCGCCTCCCGTAGGCGGCTCGCGCGGCAGCTACTCGATGGTGAACTGGAGCGTCTTCGCCAGCGGGTCGCCAAACCAGATCTCCCGAGAATCGGTGGATGAATCACCCGTCCGACGCTGGCGAGGCAGATCTATTCTGAGCGGTGCAGGCGCGGGAGAAGGCGCTGGAGGAGCAGGAAGGCCGCGAGGTGCGAAAGGACGCCCGCCACGTAGCTCGCGAGGTAGGTCGGGAAGAGGCGGTCCCACGCCCGACCGACCTGGACCGCGGCGTTGATGTTCGCGGCCGGCGTCGTGAAGAGGCGGCAGGCAAGGTGGAGCGCCGCGAGGGTGAGGAGCGCCCGCCACCACGCGCCGGGAGGCAGGCCCAGGCGGCGCACACCGACGAGGCCGAGGCAGAGCGCGATCGGGTGGATGAACACCGAGGCAGGGATGAGTTCGCCGCCGGCGAGGAGGTCGATGACCCACAGCGGCAGCCCGACCGCGAGCCACATCGTCCCGATCGCCACCGGCATCGGCGCGCGGAGGAGCAGCCCGAGGCCGATCATCCAGGTCGCCAGGTTGCAGGCCCACAGCCACTCCTCGGGCTCCCCGCGCGCGAGGTGGATGCTGCCGTGGATCACGGCGCCGGCCAGCGCGGCGGCTCCCAGCGCTCGGGTGATCTGGCGCTCCCGGGGCATCGTTCTACAGCGCGCCGTCGACGGCGATCACCTGCCCGGAGAGGTAGGTGTTCTCGACCGCCAGCCACGCCAGCAGCGCCGCTACCTCGCCGAGGCCGCCGACGCGCCCGAGGCCGCAGTGCTTGAGGTACTCGGCGCGCAGATCGTCCGGCATGGTGCGCGAGAGGCCGGCCGAAAGCACGCCCGGCGCGACCAGGTTGGCAGAGATCCCGCGCGGGCCGAGCTCCTTGGTCAGCGCGCGCACCATCCCGGCGAGGGCGGCCTTCGCGGTCGCGTAGTGCACCGGCGACGGGACGGTCTTGCTGCCGTCGATCGATCCGACCAGGACCAGGTTGCCGCGCTCCATGCGCGCCGCCGCGCGCCGGCAGGCGAAGAAGGCGCCCTTGACGTTCACCGCGATCATCCGATCGAAGCCCGCCTCGTCGATGGAGTCGATGCGCGCGGTGGGCGCGGGGCCGGTCGCACCGTCGCTGACGGCGATCGCCGCGCACTGGATCAGCGCGTCGAGACCGGAGAGCGCATCGGCCGCGGCGTCGACGGTGCGATCGATCGCGGCGACGTCGGTGAGGTCGAGCCGGAGCGCGATCGCGCCGGGGAGCCGCGTGGTGAGCGCGTGGGCCGCCGCCTCGTTGCGGTGCCAGGTGAAGGCCACCCTCGCGCCGCGCGCCACCAGCGCCGCGCACACCGCGCCGCCGAGCGCCCCGGAGCCACCGATCACCAGGCAGCGCGTATCCATGTCAGCTCATCTCCGCCAGCCAGGTGAGCGCTTCGGCGACGGCTGCGACGAAGCGGGCGCAGGTGGCCTCGTCAACGGTGAGCGGCGGCTCGATGCGGAGGACCGACCAGTCGTGGCCGCACACCTGCGCGAGGATGCCGTGGCGAAACAGGCGCTGCATGAGCAGCGCGCCGCCGGTCGGGTGGCCGGCCAGGTCGTCGAGGCCGAGGTTCTTCCAGTCGAACCAGGGGTGCGGGGGATCGCGGATCTGGAGGCCGCCGAGCAGCCCGGAGGAGGTCAGGCGGAGGACGAGCGGGCTCCCCGAGGTCGCTTCCGCAAGCTGTGCGAAGAGCGCCGCGCCGCGCGCCCGCACCGACGAGAGGAAGGCCGGATCGGAGAGCGCGGAAAGAGCCGCCAGGGCGGCGCGACAGGCGAGCGCGTTGCCGCCGAAGGTGCTGTTGTGGATCTCCGAGCGGAGGTGGCTGCCGAAGGCGCGCTGCCACAATCCCTCGCCGAACACCGCCGCGCCGATCGGGACCATCCCGCCGCCAAGCGCCTTGGCCAGCACCAGGATATCGGGCGGCGCGCCGGTGCCCTGGGCCCCCGCCGAAGGACGGGGTGGGTTGCGATGGAACGCGAACAGCTCGCCGGTGCGGCCCATCCCGGTCTGCACCTCGTCGTAGATCAGGAGCGCTCCCGCGCGCTGGCAGAGGGCGCGTGCGGCGCGGAGGTAATCGTGGCTGGCGACGCGGACACCGGCCTCGATCTGGATCGGCTCGACGAGAAATCCGGCGATGTCGCCCGGGGCGAGGGCGCGCTCGAGGGCCGCGAGATCGTCCCACGGCACCGCGACGAACGGGGCGAGCACGGCGTCAAACGGCGCGCGGTAGATCCCCTCGGCCATGCAGGCCAGCGCCCCGAGCGTGCTGCCGTGATAGCCGCCGGCGGCGTAGGCGATGCGCGGGCGGCCGGTGGCGGCGAGGGCGGTCTTCAGCGCAGCCTCCACCGCCTCGGCGCCGCTGTTGCAAAAAAAGCAGACCTCGAAGCTCGGTCCCGCGGCGGCGGTCAGGCGCACGGCCAGCTCACCGGCGAATGGATTGAGGTTTTCGACGAACAGGCTGGGCGCGTCGTCGTCGAGGTGGCGCCGGATGGCGTCCTTGATCACCTGCGGATTGTGTCCGAGGTTCTGGCTCCCGAAGCCGGCGATCCAGTCGTCGAAGCGGCGCCCGCTCGCGTCCTCGACGGTGCAGCCCTCTGCGCGCACCAGACGGAGGTCGCGCCCCGACAGCTTGAGGAACTGGCCGAGCGCAGGATTGACGTGCCGGGTGTAGGCGTCGAAGCGGTCCACTGGATTCAGATTCCGCCGTCCATGCCGATCGTCGCCCCGCTCAGGTAGGGGCATTGATCGGAGACGAGGAAAACCGCGAAGCGAGCCACCTCGTCGAACGCGCCGACGCGGCCGAGGGCGCAGTGCTTCACGTAGGCGGCCAGGCGGTGATCCGGAAGGTTTCGCCCGAGGCCGTCCTCGAGCAGTCCGGGGGCGAGGCAATTGACGCGAATGCCATAGCGGGCGACCTCCTTGGCCAGCGCGCGGGTCATCCCCTCGACGGCGGCCTTGCTGGCGCAGAAGTGAACCGGCGCCTCGATCGTCCGCGATCCGGCCAGGGAGCCGATATTCAGGATCACTCCGCCCTTCCGCTTGATCATCCCGCGCAGGACCGCCTTGGAGGTCAGGAAGGTGCCTTTGACATTGACGTCCATCACCTGATCGAAGTCCTCCTCCTCCAGGAGCGCCAGCGGCAGGTTCTGGCTGATCCCGGCATTGTTCACCAGGATATCGAGGCCGCCCCAGCGCGCCTCCAGCGCCCGCACCAGCAATGCGGTCGCGGCGGCGTCGAGCACCGAGGCGCGATGCCCCTCGGCGTCGGCAGGAGCGCACGCAGCGACGGTGGCGGCGGCGCCTTCCTCGTCGCGCGAGAACGTGAAGGCCACCCGCGCCCCGGCCTCGGTCAGCGCCCGGCAGATCGCCCGGCCGAGGCCCCGCGACCCCCCGGTGACCAGCGCCCGCTTTCCCTGGAGCGAGTCGAGCATTCCCGGGGATCTAGAATTCCTTGCGGCCGCCGCTGCGCTCGTTCCACGGCGTGGCGTGGGCGTTGAAGCGATCGTCCGTTTCCCGGTAGAGGACGTTGTAGCTGCAGGTGGGGATGTTGGTGCCGTCCGGGTTCGGGACGCCGACGCAGCACTGGGCGATGCGCTCGGTGTCGAAGGTCTCCTCGTCCATGTGGGAGTGCAGGTAGATCGCCTTCGAGGCGCGTTCGGCGAGGCGCTGCGCGTCGCGGCGAGGCAGGGCGGCCCCGCGCGGAAAGAGATCCCGGAGGAGGCGCTTCAGGATCCGCAACGTCCGCTCGGCCTCGGCCTCGTCGAGCCGCGACTCTCCCGCCCAGATCGCGTTGATCGCGTCCTGCACCGCGCGCTCCAGTTTTTCCGACGGCTCGATGTAGAGGCGGTCGGAGAGCAGGTCGTAGAGCGTCTCCGGGCTCATGAAGCGGGTGAAGGGGATCGCCGCGCCACCGTCGGGATCGACCAGCAGGAAGGCGATCTGGTAGCACAGGGGATGGGCGCACGGCGACGGCACGAAGTCGTCCGGGACGAGCAGCCCGCCGGTCGATTTCTCGATCGACTGGAGCACCTCGTAGGGCGACATCCGCCCCGAGCGATCGAAGTTGACCCCGCCCTGGCCGGTGTAGGTCATGGTGTGTATTTCGAGGCTGCGGATGAAGGGCTTCTTCACCGCGAGGTCGATCATCCGGCCGATCTCGTGGTCGTTCATCCCCTTCACCATCACCGGGATGAGCGTGGTGTCGACGTCGTACTTCTCGAGCAGCTCGAGCACCCGCGCCTTGGTGGAGAGGAGCGTCGCGCCCTGCATCGCCTTGTCGGCCTCGACCTCGAAGGAATCGAACGAGAGCACGATCCGGGTATCGAGCTCCGCCAGGCGCTTCACCAGCGCCTCGTCCCTGGCGAGCAGGACGCCGTTGGTGCTGACGGTGATGCGGTGGATCCCGGCCGCCTTGGCCATCTCCATGAACCCGACGAAATCGGGGTGCACCGTCGGCTCACCACCGGTGAAGTTGATGATGTCGATCTCGCCGCCGTGATCCTCGCGCAGGTGATCGAGGATCTTCGCCAGCTCGTCGCGCGTCATGTGGTACGCGCCCTCGTTCTTGTTGATCGTGTAGCAGATCGGGCAGTCGAGGTTGCACGAGCTGGTGATCGGCACGACCGGGAGGCGGGTCTTTTGCTGGTGGCTGGTGCAGGGGCCGCAGTCGAACGGACAGCCGTGGGTGACCTCCTTCACCACGCGCAGTGGCGGGAGCTTGGCGTTCGGGATCGCCCGCGTCCGCTCGTACCAAGCGGCGTTGTTGCCGATCTTGATGTCCTGCGGACCGTGGCGCTCGCAGCGCTTCTTCATCCACACGTCGTCGCCGCGGGCGACCACGCGCGCCGGCATGACGTTCTTGCAGATCCGGCACATCGAGCTGGTCTCGTGCAGCAGGCGCTCGGTGACCTGGGTGGCAACCGTCGCGGGCCTGGCCGATAGGGTCTCCATAAGGGATCACCTTAGCAGCTCGGCGAGCGAACGGATCTTGAGGGGGCGGGCGAGCGCCTGCACATTGCCGCGGCACACGGTGTAGCAGCGCTGGCAGCCCTCCACCGACGGTGCGATACGCAAGCGCGCGAGCAGATCGTCGAACGGCCCATCGAGGAAGTGGCCAACCGAAACATCGGTCAGCTCGATGCACGGGTTGGTCTGGCCGAGGTGATTGATGTTGAACCCGCGCCGCCCGGCCTGGCAGGGGGCGGTGTACGCGCCGGCGAGGTAGTCGTCCATCCGGTCGATGTAATCGCCCACGCCGGCGAAGTGCGGGTAGCGGCGCCGGAGCCCCTGCAGCCACGAGGTCACGCCCGTTGCGGGCTGCGTCTTGCCGCCGGCGCGGTTGTGGCCGGAGAGGGCGAGCAGCGTCACCCGGTGGCGGACACCGAGGCGCGCGGAGAGTTGCAGGAGGGGTTCCAGCTCTTCGCGGTTGTCGTCCATCAGCACCGTCATGAGGTGGATCTGCCGCCGCTGGACGACGCTGGCGACGGCGAGCAAATGCTGCACCGCAGCAACCGCGCGGTCGAACGATCCGGGCAGCCGATGGGCGTCGTGGCGCGCCGGGGTGGCGTAGTCGATCGACACGCCCGCGCCGACCAGCCCCGCACCGCACAGCGCGCGCGCCGCCAGAGCGTCGAGGAACCAGCCGTTGGTGTAGAGCACGGGGTGGTGGTGGCGCGCCAGCAGGGCGACGATGTCCACCAGATCGGGCCGCAGCATGGGCTCGCCGCCCTCGACGGAGAGGATGAACGATCCGGCCTGCGCCAGCCGCTCGGAGACCCGCGCCAGCTGGGCCAGGGTCAGCTCCTCCGGCGGCGGCGCACCGTCGGACCAGAAGGCGCAGAACGAGCAGCGCATGTTGCAGCGATTGGTCACCTGGAGCGTACAGATCGCCGGGCCATCGCCGGCGATGGTACGCATCAGCAGGGCAGAGCGTCGCCAGTAGGGGAGCCCCCGCGCCTCGTGCACCTCGTGCATCTCGTGCATCGGTCACGAGTAGCACGCGGTGATCCTGGGGAGCAACCGAAGCGGTCGGCGCGGGTGCTTAACGGAGAAGGGGGCCCCTCCGCTCACGTAGTCGTAGTCGTAGTCGATTCAGGGGCACTCTCGCGCGGGGGATCACCTCTCCGGCACCTGCGCGTGAGCATCTCCACGATGCGGGTCAGCAGCTCCATGGCCTGTCGCCGAGTGTCTTCCAAGGCGAGTCGCAGGACCGCAAAGGCATCCACGATCGCCTTGCACTCCATCGCGGAGCCCCGGGCGATGCTGTAGAAGCGGGCGCCATCCGGCGCTCCGAAGCGGCCCGCTCCCTCGGCGATGTTCCAGGGGATGGAGAGCGCCGCACGTTTGAGC
>SHYY01000243.1 GCA_009692555.1 Myxococcales bacterium | reverse complement strand
CAACGTGCCTGATGCGGTGGTGCGGACGTTGCGGCGACGGGCGCTTTCGGCGGGTCGATCGATGCAGCAGGAGCTGCTGACGGTGCTCAAGAAGGACGCGATCGATCGCGAGTCCGCGATCGCGCAGCTCCTCGAGCTGCGAAGGAAGTACCTCAGGAAGCCGATGAGCCTGGCGGCGATCCACGCGGCGATCGACGAAGGGCGCCCGTGAGGGTCGTCGTCGACACCGACGTGGTGGCGGCGATCCTGCTCCGCGAGGCGGGGCGCTGCGACGAGGGGACCCGGCTGCTCGGATCCTGCCGCGAGCTGTTCGTTCCATCCCACTTCAAGGCCGAGCTCGGGAACGTGATCTGGAAGGCGATCGTGCTCGGAGGCTACCCGGCCGATCAGTCCGATGCGCTCCTGGCGGCCGCCGATGCGCTTTCCTTCACGGTCGTCGACGTGGGCGAGCTTTGGCACGGCGCGGTCGCGCGCGCGATCGCCGCCCGCCATCCCGTCTACGACACGCTGTTCGTCGAGCTCGCGGTGCGCGAATCGATCTTCATGGCCAGCTTCGATCGCCCCCTCCGCCAGCGTTTCCCCACCATCGTGAAGACGCCCGCTGCGCTGCTCGCTTAAGCCTGATCGACCCGTCGAAAGGGATATCTGATGCCGACCCTGATTCAGTCGGAAGTGATCGCGGGCGTGGTCGTCGTGACGCCCGACGTCCACGGCGACGAGCGCGGGCGCTTCGTCGAGACCTACCGTCGCTCCTGGTTCCCGCACGGGCGCGAGATGCTCCAGGGAAACCGCTCGGACAAGCAGGCCGGCGCGCTGGTCGGGCTGCACTACCACCTCCATCAGGCCGACTACTGGTACGTCCCGAAGGGGCGCGCGCTGGTGGTGCTCCATGATCTCCGCCAGGGCTCGCCCACCGACGGAAAAACGCTCACCCTGGAGATCGGCGAGCACGACCACCGCGGGGTGTTCATCCCGCCCGGCCTCGCCCACGGCTTCTCCGCGCTCAGCGACCTCACCATCACCTACCTCGTCGACCAGTACTACAACCCCGACGACGAGCTCGGCGTGGCCTGGAACGATCCGGAGATCGCCGCAGACTGGCGGGTGAAGGATCCGATCCTCTCGCAGCGCGATCGGCAGAACCCGCGGCGCGCCGATCTGCCCCCCGGCCGCCACCCCTACTGGAGCCTGCGGACCTGAAGTAGAATCGCTTTCGCGAGGGACTCCTCCGGCACCCTCCCCCTCAGCGACGGACGCGGCCGCAAGCAGGGCGGGATCCCGGTGCGCCCGCAGCTCTTCCTCGCCCTCGAGTGCGACCGCCCGCTCGCCCCGTCGGCGCGCTTCCTCCTCTCCAACGTCGACGCGGTGACCATCGGGCGCGGCGACGACCGCTTCGTCGCCCGCACACTCGAGGGCGGCGCAAGACGGCTGGTGGTGCGGGTGCCCGATCGCAGGATGTCGGCCAGCCACGCGCAGATCTCGAAGGTGATGGGGCGCTGGGTGATCGAGGACGCCGGCTCGAAAAACGGCACGTTCGTCAACGGCGCGCCGAGGCAACGCGTGGTGCTCACCGACGGCGATCTGCTCGAGCTCGGCCACACCCTGTTCCTCTACCGCGACGCGGTGCCGACGGGCGCCGACGACACCGACCTCGACGCCGCGCGGCTCGCACCGCTCGCCCCGGGCCTGCCCCGCTGTCGGGACCGCTCGGCCGCCACTTCGCCGACCTGGAGACCGTGGCGCGCTCGCCGGTGTCGGTGGTGCTGCGCGGCGAGACCGGCACCGGCAAGGAGGTGATCGCACGGGCGGTCCACACGCTCTCCCGCCGCCCGGGCGACTTCGTGGCGATGAACTGCGGCGCGCTGCCCGATCACCTCGTCGAGAGCGAGCTGTTCGGGCACAAGAAGGGCGCCTTCTCGGGGGCCACCGAGGACCGCCCCGGCCTGGTCCGGGCGGCCCATCAGTGGACCCTGTTTCTCGACGAGATCGGCGATCTCCCCGCGCCCTCGCAGGCGGCCTTTTTGCGCGTGCTCCAGGAGCGCGAGGTGGTGCCCGTGGGAGCCACCCGGCCGGTGCGAGTGGACCTCCGGCTCGTCGCTGCCACCCACCGCGACCTCGACGCGCTGGTCGCCGAGGGGCGCTTCCGGGCCGACCTCTGGGCGCGGATCGCCGGCTTCACGTTCACCCTCCCGCCGCTCCGCCAGCGACGGGAAGATCTCGGGATGCTGATCGCGACGCTGGTGCACCGCATCACCTCGGGCGCGGCGGAGCGGGTGAGCTTCAGCTCGGAGGCTGCGCGGGCGCTGTTTCACCACGCATGGCCGCAGAACGTCCGCGAGCTCGAGAAGTGCCTCGGGGCGGCGGTGGTGCTGGCCCGCGGCGAGCGGATCGAGCTCGAGCACCTCCCCGAAACGGTGCGAGCGGTGCCCACCGCGCAGGCACACTCCGAATCGACCGAAGGTGTCGATGATCGCCCGCTCACCGTCGAGGAGCAGCGTCACCGCGACGAGCTCCAGGAGCTGCTCGCGAAGCACGCCGGCAACATCAGCGCGGTCGCGCGGGCGCTCGGCAAGGCGCGGATGCAGGTCCACCGCTGGATCAAGCGCTACCGTCTGCAGCTCGACGACTACTGTCGCGGCTAGCGGTCGGCTAGGGCTGGCCGCGTCGCCTGCTACGCACCGCGGTCGGGGCTATCCACCGCGTCGCTCATTCTCCAAGGCCCAGCGCCGACTTCGCGCTGGCACCCGTTGTGCGTCGCTGCCCGCGCCATGCTCAACCTCGCGTTCGCCGAGCGCCGCGCCCGCCGCCTGGAGCGCCGCCTCTCGCTCACCCGCCACGAGCTGTCGATCCCCGATCTCGACCCCGCGCACGACGGCCTCCGCATCGCCCACCTCACCGATATCCACGTCGGCCTCCTCACCCCGCGCTCCCAGGTGCTGCGCGCCGTCGAGCTCACCCACGCCGCGCGGCCTCACCTCACCGTGCTCACCGGCGACTTCCTCAGCTACGGGCGCGCCTTCGTCAACCGGATGGGGATGCTCCTCTCCGGCCTCCCCGGCGAGGTCACCTGCGTGCTTGGCAATCACGATCACTGGACCACCCCCGAGGGCGTCACCGACGCGCTGGTCCGCCAGGGCTACGCCGTCCTCCGCAACGCCCACCGCACCGTCCTGCACGGCGGCCGACCGCTCCACATCGTCGGGATCGACGACGCGATCACCGGCCACCACGACGTCGCGCGCGCCTTCGCCGGCGTGCCCGAGGGCGGCACCGTGCTCGCGCTCAGCCACGCGCCGAGCCTCGCCGACGCCGCCATCGCCCGCGGCGCCCGCCTGGTCCTCGCCGGCCACACCCACGGCGGCCACATCAACATCCCGCGCATCACCGAGCGGATCGCGCGCCGCCTCGGCAATCGCTACCTCGGCGGGCTCTACCACGTCGCCCCGCCGGGCGCTCGCGAGGGGCTGCTCTTCGTCAGCCGCGGGATCGGCTCGTCGACGGTGCCACGCGCCAACGCCCCCGCCGAGGTCGCGCTCCTCACCCTCCGCCGCGCCGCCCCGTAACAGCATAACCCCCTGTCACACCGACGGCCTCCCCGGTAACACCCAGGTTCATCTAATAAAATTAGCTACTTGGCGCGTCCTGGTGCTGGCACGTCCTCTGCTCTGTCGGCGCCGCGGAGGACATCAAATGAACCAGCTCACGTTCGACCAGGCGCAGCGCCTCACCCGCTGCACCTCGATCCGGATCGTCCGCATCGTGCCCGCGTCAGGCACTCCCCGCACTGCCCCGCGCGCGAGCTTCCCGCGGCTCGATCGGGCGATCGAGAACATGCGCGGCGGCAACCTGCAGGACGTGGCGGCGCTCGCGGCGACGCTCTCCGGGCTGGCCGTATCGATCGTCGCGCTGTGGTGAGGCGCGCCGCTCGTTCTCTGGGTCTTCGGGGACCGATCCCAAGCTGGTATACTCGCGCCGCATGCCCGCGCCTCCGCCGTCGCCGCCGCGCCTGCTCACCCGCGACGGGAAGGCGACCGCGCTCCGGATCGGCCTCCGCAAGAGCTACTGGGCCGACCTCTACCACTTCCTGATCACCACCTCCTGGGCGGGGCTGATCGGGCTCCTGGTCGGCTTCTTCGTCCTCTCCAACCTGCTCTTTGCGCTCGGCTACCTCGCGGGCAGCCCGTGCATCGAGAACGCCCGCCCGGGCTCCTTCGAGGACCTGTTCTTCTTCAGCGTCCAGACGATGGGGACGATCGGCTACGGCAAGATGAGCCCGGTCACGTTCTGGTCGCACCTGCTGATGATGATCGAGGTGCTGGTCGGCTACCTGTGGCTGGCGATGGCCACCGGCCTCATCTTCGCCAAGTTCTCGCGACCGACGGCGCGCGTGCTGTTCAGCCAGGTCGGCGTGGTCGGCCCGCGCGACGGCGTCCCGACGCTGATGTTCCGGCTGGCCAACGAGCGCGGCAACCAGATCGTCGAGGCGCAGGTGCGGGTGGTCCTGGCGCGCATCGAGACCACCACCGAGGGGGAGACGCTCCGGCGCTTCCACGACCTCCCACTGGCGCGCGAGCGCAACGCGATCTTCGCGCTCAGCTGGACGCTGATGCACCCCATCACCCCGTCGAGCCTCCTCCACGGCGTGACCCCCGAGACATTCGCCGCCTGGGACGCGCAGTTCGTGATCTCGGTGATCGGGCTCGACGAGACCATCTCCCAGACCGTTCACGCCCGCACCTCCTACGTCGCCTCCGACATCCTCTGGAACCACCGCTTCGTCGACCTCTTCAGCCAGCTCGCCGACGGCCGCGGGGCGATGGACTTCCGCAACTTCCACAAGACGGAGCCGCTCGCGCCCGCGCTCCGCCAGCCGCTGGAAGCCGCCGTAGCGGGAGCGGGCGATGTGTGAGCTGCTCGGGATGGAGTGCAACGTCCCCACCGATATCGTCTTTTCGTTCTCGGGGCTGCGCCAGCGCGGCGGTCGCACCGGGCCGCACGCCGACGGCTGGGGTCTCGCCTTCTACGACGGCCCCGCCGCGCGCGTGTTCCTCGAGCCCACCGCGGCGGCGGAGAGCCCGCTGGCGCGCTTCCTCTCGGAGAACCCGATCAAGACGATGCTCGCCGTGGGCCATGTCCGGCGGCGCACGCGCGGCCCCACCTGCCTCTCCAACACCCACCCCTTCGTGCGCGAGCTGTGGGGACGCCACTTCGTCTACGCGCACAACGGCACGCTGCGCAAGGTGCGTCGGCGCCCGCTCGGCCGCTTCGCCCCGATCGGCACCACCGATAGTGAATACGCCTTCTGCTACCTGCTCGAGTCGCTCCGCGCGCGCTTCCAGGACTACCCGCGCAAGGTGAGCGACCTCTGGCGGGCGGTGGCGGAGATCGGCGCGGAGATCGGCGCCGACGGGTCCTTCAACTTCCTGCTCGGCGACGGGCGCCACCTCTTCGCGCGCTGCGCCACCCGGCTGCACTACATCATCCGCAAGACCCCGTTCGGCCTGGCGCGCCTGAAGGACGACGACGTGCAGGTCGATTTCTCGACGGTGACCACGCCGCGCGACCGGGTGGCGATCGTCGCCACGCTCCCGCTCACCGTCGACGAAGCGTGGGTGCAGGGTCAGCCGGGCGAGCTGTGGGTCTTCGACGGAGGGGCGCTGCGGGCGACGCTACCGTCGGGGAGGTAGCGCCTACTTCGCCGCGAGCAGCTCGTCGAGCTCCCTCTTGAACTTCCCGATGTCCTCGGCCCCACGGAAGCCCTCGTGAATGTGGCGGACGATGCCCGCGCGGTCGATCACGAACGAGGTCGGCATCGTCGGCAGCTCGTACTGCTCGGCGACGGTGCCCTCGGGATCGAGCGCCACTGGCAGCGTCAGCTTCAGCCGCTCCACTATCTGCGCCGCGTTCGACCGCTCCTTGTCGATGTTGATCGTGATGAAGACCACCCCTTTGCCCTCGTAGGCCTGCTTCAGCCGCTCCAGCTCGGGCAGCTCCTGCTTGCAGGGCGCGCACCACGAAGCCCAGAAGTCGAGCAGCACCACCTTGCCTTTGTGGGCGGCGAGCGAGACCTTTTTCCCGTCGAGCGCGGTCAAGTTGAAGTCGACCGCGCGCTTCCCTTTCCCCACCTCCGCCCGCGCCCCGCTTGCGCACAGCACACCCAGGGCGATCCAGATCAACGAACTTCTCATGTTCCTCGGACGAAAGAGGGGTGCGTTTCTTCTATTGCTAGCCTCGGCTCCCGCCGAGACAACTCCGCTGACGCGGCAAGGGCCCGCGAACGAGCAAGTCGATCGATGATCGCGGTCGAGGCGCCCGGATGGCGAGGCGACGGCGAGGACCGGAGGGGAGCATCCTTGACGGATGTGACCCGAGGACCGGTGTCGGCAACGAAGCCAGCCGGGATGGATCGGCGGCGAGAACGACCGAGTTGCTCATTCGCGGGCCCTCAGGGAAGTTAGCGGTTCAGCTCTTCCTCGACCCAGTCCTTCATCGCCTCGTAACGCAGCGGCCCGGCGTACTTGCGATCGTTGATGTAGATCGTCGGCGTGCCCGTGATGTCGAGCTTCTCCCCCTCGGCGTGGTCCTTCTCGACGTCGTCGCGCGCCGGGACCAGATCGGCCTTCCACTTCTTCACGTCGAGCTTCATCTCGCCCGCGTAGCGCTCGAGATCGGTCGGCGCGAGCTTGTCCTGGTTGGCGAACAGCTTGTCGTGCATCGGCCAGAACTTCCCCTGCTTGCCCGCCGCCACCGCCGCCGCCGCCGCGTCCGCGGCCTCGGGGTGCAGCTTCGAGATCGGGTAGTTCTTGTAGTAGACCTTCACCTGATCGTGGAACTCCTCCATGAGTTTCGCGAGGATCGGCCCGGCCAGCCGGCAGTGCGGGCACTGGAAGTCCGAGAACTCGCAGATCGCCACCGGTGCGTTGGCGTTCCCGCGCATGGGTGCCGTCGCCACGTCGCAGCGCCCCTTGTCGGGCGACACGAAGCGCTTGTCGTAGTGCTCCTCCGCCTCCGATGGCAAGAGGCCCGCCTTGAGCAGCGTGACCAGGTAGCGCGCCGCGAAGATCGACCGCCGGCACTTCGGATCGCTCTTCAGCGACGTGCGGAGCGAGTGCGACTTCCCGCACGCCGACGCCTTCTCATCGAGCAGCCGCTCGAACCCCTTGACCTGGCTCGGGTCGAGGCCGCTCACATCGATCCCCGGAGGCGCCCCGGCCGTCGCGCCGGAACCGGGCTTCGGGGCAGCGGCGGCCGGCGCCGGGACCGGCTTCGCCTCGCTCTTGGAATCACACGATCCGACCAGCAGGAGCGCGGTCCCGCACCCGAAAAGCGTGATCAAGACCGCTCGCGACACCCGCATCGTGCCACGCGGTTTAGCCTACGCCGCATCGCCAGTCAAGCCGCTAAACCGCCCCCGACACCGTCGCCGAGGGTGCTTGACGGAGAAGGGGGTCCCTCCGCTCACGGAGTCGTAGTCGTAGTCGTGGTCGTAGTCGATTCAGGGGCACTCTCGCGCGGGGGATCACCTCTCCGGCACATGGGCGTGAGCATCTCCACGATGCGGGTCAGCAACTCCATGGCCTGTCGCCGAGTGTCTTCCAAGGCGAGTTGCAGGACCGCCAAGGCATCCACGATCGCCTTGCACTCCATCGCGGAGCCCCGGGCGATGCTGTAGAAGCGGGCGCCATCCGGCGCTCCGAA
>SHYY01000242.1 GCA_009692555.1 Myxococcales bacterium | reverse complement strand
CTCAAACGTGCGGCGCTCTCCATCCCCTGGAACATCGCCGTGGGAGCGGGCCGGTTCGGAGCGCCGGATGGCGCCCGCTTCTACAGCATCGCCCGGGGCTCCGCCATGGAGTGCACGGCGATCGGGGATGCCTTTGCGGTCCTGCAACTCGCCTTGGAAGACACTCGGCGACAGGCCATGGAGTTGCTGACCCGCATCGTGGAGATGCTCACGCGCTTGTGCCGGAGAGGTGATCCCCCGCGCGAGAGTGCCCCTCAATCGACTACGACTACGACTACGACTCCGTGAGCGGAGGGACCCCCTTCTCCGTTAAGCACCCGAGCGAGCTCGGGGGATAGCCGGGAGCGCAGGGCGCGTGCTACGGTGCGCCGATGCGACTCGGACTCTTCAGCGGCAGCTTCGACCCGCCCCACATCGGGCATCAGATGGCCATGACCTGCGCGCTGGCGACGGCGAAGCTCGACAAGCTGCTGCTCGTGCCCTACTTCAAGCACCCGGTGGGCAAGCGCTTGACCGACTACGAGCACCGCCTGGCGATGTGCAAGCTGGCGGTGGAGCCGTTCGTGCGCGGCGAGGGGAGCGACCTCGAGCGGCGGTTTGGCAGCGAGAGCCGCACGCTGCGCACGGTGCAGGAGATCTACGGGCGGCACATGGCGCAGGAGGTGGTGCTGATCATCGGCGCGGACCTGGTGCGCGAGCGCGAGCGCTGGTACGGCTACCGCGAGCTGGCGAAGATGGTCGAGTTCTGCGTGATCGGGCGCGCAGGCCAGGGCGGCGAGGTGCCGGTGCCGAACGTCAGCTCGACGGAAATTCGCGGGCGGGTGGCGCGCGGGGAGTCGATCGAGGGACTGGTCGCGGCGTCGGTGCGGGAGTACATCGCCGAGCACCGGCTGTATCTCGATACGCAGGATCCGTAGGGCCCTCACCCGCCCTCACCCGCCCTCGCCCGCCCTCACCCCTCTCCCTCTCCCAGGGGAGAGGGAGGGGGAGAGGGAGACGAAGATTCAACGATAGGGGCGGTAGAGGGGATCGCCGACGAAGACCATCATCCACGCGCCGTAGACGGTGGACTGGTAGCCCGCCTCGCCGAAGGTCGCGCCCTGGAGGAGGTAGTGGAAGAGCTGATCGTAATCGGGCATGCCGGCGACGTAGGGCTCGTTGACCGCGCCGAAGGTGGCGGTGATCCCGCGCTGGAGGGCGACCGCCGACCAGTCGGTGATCCCGCGAATGTTGCAGGCGGAGCAGGAGTCGAGGTGGCCGCCGATCGCGCCGGGGCGCCAGGTGAAGACGTCATTGTAGTGGCCGAACGAGTACCAGCCGGCGTAGTAGAGCGCGTCGGGGCACTTCAGGGGCGCGGGTGCGGTGCCGAACTCGGCACTGTCGTAATCGGCGACAATCGGGTATTTCCCGGAGCGCTTGAAGACAGTCTCGACGCCCAGGATGTTCCATTCGCCCCATTCGTAGCTGCCGAACTTGTCGCTCTTGGGGTGATTGGCGCCCCGGTTGCCGTCGACGTAGACCGTGCCGGCGAGCTTTCCGGCGGCGGCGAGGATTTCGGCTGCAGCGGTGCGATCGACCAGCTTCTTCGCCGCGGCGGCGTCGACGCCGTCGATGCGGGCGACGAGGAAATAGTCGTCGTCCGGGTTCATTGCGCGGAATTCGCCGAACGGGAGGTGATCGTTGAACAGGCCGGCGACGCTGTCGGCCGATTGGTAGTAGGGATTCGGAACGACGGTTTTCAGGCCGGGGGCGCTGGAGCCGTAGGCGAGGAGGGCGTCGAGGCTGACCGTGACCGGAGTCTTCCTGGCGATATCGGCGATCCGGCCGGCGACCTTGAGCGGCACGCCGAACACCGGGACGAGGTAGTGGACGTGGGGGCCCACGGTGGTGGCGCAGCCGAGAGCGGTGGCGAGCCAGGGGGGAAAGGCCGCGGCATCGAGCAAGCCCGGGTCGGCGGCGGCGACGGGGCAGAGGTGATCAGGAGGGATGCGGCGAAAGTCGGCGTAGTGGGTGGCCACCTCGAGCGAGCCGGCCGCCTTCGGGTTGTAGATCACGACGGTGCGGTGTGGCGGCGGCCAGTCGATGGTGATCGGCGCGGCCACGGTCTCGTCGCGGCAGCCGGGGGCGCTGGCGACGGCGCGCAGCATCATCGGCTCGGCGACGTGGGTGGCGACGGAAGGCGGCGGGGTCCAGGTCACCGACGGGCCGGTGGGCGCGGAGAGGACGCCCTTCGGAACGGTCCAGCGCACCTCGTAGGCGTGGCCGGAGGCGCCCTCCTCGACGGAGAGCGGGACCTTGGCCCCGGGGAGCGCCTCGCTCGGCGCGACCAGGCGCTTGACCAGCGCGCACTCGCCGGGCACGAGATCGGGCGTGGCGAGATCGGCGGTATCACCGACGGGGCCGGGGCCGCAGCCGGCGAGCAGCGCGAAGGGCAGCCAGGGGAGGCGCATGGCGTGGAGTATCCGCCCGCGGCCTCCAGGGCCGCAAGATGGCTGATCGAGTCGAGACCGATCCGGCCGGTCGCGATCGAATCCGGAGAATGCGTACTCCGTCCGCGAATAGAATGCGCCGCATGGCGCGATGGATCGACTTCGCAGGCTGGGACGTGACGGCGCTCGCGGCGGCGTGGCGGGGCGCGCGGCCGTTTCCGCACGTGATCGTGGATCAGCTGCTCAGCGACGGGCAGATGGACGAGCTGCGGGTGGGGATGGCGGCGGAACCGCACTGGCCGGACCGGGGGGAGCTGCAGGACTTCATGGCCTCGGGCCCGCACCTGCAGTGCGAGATCCTGAGGAGCTTGCTTTGCGACCTGGGCGGCGCCGAGGGGCTGGAGTGCGTGGCGGCGCTCACCGGCAAGGGGCTGCGCAGCGTCGAGATGCGGAGCTACGTCTACCTCGCCGGCGGCCGCCTCCTGCCGCACGCCGACTGGCGCGAGGGCGTGGGCCGGCAGGTGGCCTTCGCGCTCTACCTGTCGCATCCCGGGGCGTGCCGGGGCGGCGAGCTGGAGCTGTTCGAGTGCACGGTTGAAAACGGGGAAATCGTCGCCACCGCCTCGGCCGCGATCATCGAGCACCTGCCGGGGCGCCTGGTGCTGTTCGATGTCTCGCCGACCTCGCTCCATCAGGTGCGCGAGGTGATGGAGGGCTACCGGCTGTCGGTCGCGGGGTGGTTCACGTGATCACGCCGGGGCTGGAGTCCGAGGCCGCTCTGGCGCCGCTGCGCGCCTGGTGGCAGGGCGCGAACGTACCGGTGCTGATCCTCCCGGATGGCCTTCTTCCCGAGGCTGCGACCCGCCTGCGCGCGGAGATCGCGCCGCGGCTCTCGCGGTACGAGGTGGCGGATCGCGGGCGCTGGTGGTGGGACCGCCACAGCGCCCATGCGGAGCTGTTCGAGCGCCTCGGAGCCCTGGGCTCCTTGCTGATCGGCTCGTCGCTGCGGCTCGTCGCGGCGCGCTGGCTGCGCTTCGGCCACGGCGACTACGCGCTCCTCAAGGGCGACGACGGGCGCACGAGCGAGCCGGGCGTCGAGCTGACCGTCGACTTCTCGGAGGCGGCCACGGGCGAGGCTGACGTGGTCTATCTTGGCGCCGGCCCGGGCGACCTGTGGGCGGTGCCGCAGCAGCCGGGGGGCATCGTGCTCTGCGACCGCCAGAGGGCGCCCTACCGCTACGAGCGCTATCTCACGCACCGGGTCGGCGAGGCCGAGGTCCACCGGCTGCGGCTCACGCTCCTCAGCGACAGGTGAGGTGGGGATCGTCGGTGGCGTGGCATTTCAGGCAGACACGGCTGTTGCGGGCGGCGAGCGCCTGGCACTGGCGGGAATTGGTGAACAGGGCCGGGTGCGGGCTGATGTTGAACGTGTGATCCTTGCCGGTGAACGTGGAGTGACACTGGAGGCAGGTGTTCTCCCGGTGGCAGGAGATGCACTGGCGAAGATTGCGCTCGGCCTGCCAGGAGTGATGCTCGGGCGTGCGCGGAGGGTTGACCCATTTCTCCGTCGGTGGATGGAAGCGCTTCTGGTTCTCGGGCAGGCCGTTCGGGGCGGCCACCGTCGCTCCGTCGGTGATCCCGGCGCGCTCGTGGCAGCCGAGGCAGAAGGTCTGGCGACGGTGGCAGCCATTGCAATCGAGGGTCGCCTTGCGGGCGTCGATCGGGTGGATCGAGACGTAGTCGTTGCCGTGGAAGCTCATCGGCTTGACCACACCGTTGTGGCAGGCGAGGCAGAAGTCCTGGCGATGGCAGCTCCGGCAGTATTTCTCGTTCTGCGACGCGACGGCGGCGTGCTCGGTGGCGAACTTGAGGGTGTGCGCGTCGCCGAGGATCGCCCCCGAGGGCATCAGGCGCCCGCTGGCGAAGGTGGTCTCGAGGGTGCCGTCGGGGCGCGGGAGGTGGCAGGTGGTGCACTTCGCCGGCGCGCGATCCTTCCGGGCGGTCGCGTTGTGGCAGCCCAGGCAGAGCGCCATGCGCGGGAGCTGCGCGCGGGTCGCGAGATCGATGTCCTTCATCTCGCCGTGGCAGCGCTGGCAGGCGATCTTCCGATCGACGTGGACCTTGTGATTGAACTTGAGGTTGGGCGCGGGGATCAGGGCGGGCGGCGGCTTCGCGAGGTCTGCCGTCGGTGAGGAGTAGGCGTGGCAGGCGTCGCAGCGCGCCGCGGGTCGGGACTGCTTTTGCGGCTGGGCGCGGTCGATCTTGTGGCAGGTTTCGCAGCTCTCCTCCGTCGGGATCAGGCGATCGCTGGACGACACCGAGGACTCGGCCGTCTCGTGGCAGAAGTCGCACTGGAGCTTGAAGCCGAGGTGCTGCTTGTGGCTGAACTTGAGGGGCAGCTTCTGCTCGGGGAACACCGCCTCCGACGGGGAATTATCGGCGTGGGCGACGGTGGCACCGAGAACCAGGGCGAGCGCGAGGCGCGATGGGTTCATCAGTAGCCCCCTCCGAAGCCGGCGCCGGCGTGGCGCGGATCGGCCTGGGAGAAGCCATTCGATCCCAGGAGGAAGGCGAGATCCAGCACCGCGAGGAGGCGGAGCTGGCTCGCATAGAATCGGTTGACGTTGTCCTCGGCGAGCAGGTGCAGAAGGATGCCGCGCCCGAGCTGGAGGCGCGCGCCGACCTGGAGGCCGACCGAGTGGCCGGCGTCGAGCGGGCGGATATCATTGGCGAAGTTCACGTAGGTGAGGCGCGCCTCGACGGCGATCAGCTCGCGGTAGAGGCGCAACCGGGTCGCCACGTCGAGGCCGATCTTGCGGCCGCCATAGCCCGCATCGGCGTAGGCGTCGGCGCGCACGAAGCCGCGCGAGAGATCGAGGCGCGCCCCGAGGCTGCCGCCGGCATCGAGGCGGGAGAGGGCGCCGCCGGGGTTGCCCGCAGGCTGGCTGTTCGAGACGCGATCGGCGAGGTCGTCGCCTTCGTGGAAGAAGCGCACGAAGGCGCGGGCGTAGCCGCGGAGGCGGCCCGAGCCGAGGTCGTAGGCGAGCCGGACGTCGTCGAACTGCTTGCGTACGAACAGGTTCCAGATCGAGTCGCCGTCGAATGTGGGATAGGAGTAGAGGTACTCGATCTGGAGCGCGTGGCGCGGCGAGAGGGTGAAGCGCGCGCCCGCCTCGATGTGATCGACGGCGGCGACCAGCAGGCTGTAGCGCAGCCCGGCCCAGGAGATGATCCGGCCGCCCCACAGCCGGCCGCGCAGCGACCAGGCGAGCCGCTCCTCGGTGGTGCCGTCGGTGGCCTTCACCGCGGCCTCGTTCGGCTGGGTGTGCTGCGCGGGCGCCCAGGTGTGGCGGTAGGCGAAGCGCGCGTCGAGATCGCGGAAGCCGAAGGAGCGCGCACCGACGGCGAGGGTGGGCTTGTAGTCCTGGTCGTGCACCGAGAGGCCGCTCGGGGCGGTGCCATCGGGGCGGAAGATCGGCGAGTCGAAGGGCAGCGCTCCGTTGACGAGGAGGCCGCCGCTGGCGTGCAGCGCGACGTACCACGGGGTCCTGGCCTCGACGGAGAGGCCGTCGTAGGAGGTGAAGTCGAACTCTCCGACGTCGATCTGTCGGCCGAGGCGGATGTCCAAGAAGCCGGCGAGATCGTTCGCGCCGACGTGGAGGTAGAGGAGGTCGAAGCGGTTGCTTCCGAGCTCCTGCGAGACGTCGCGCCCTCCCCAGGAGGTTTTCGGGTAGTCGCCGAAGTCGGTCGAGAAGCGCAGCGAGCTGGTGAGGTAGAACTGGTTCCTCGCGGTCGGGAGTCCGAGCGCGTCCTTCGGGCCGAGGTTCCAGACGTGGAGGCCGAGGTACTGATCGAGGCGGCGACGTGCGATCAGCCCTCCGTCGCCCCCGGCGATCTGGTAGCCCTGCCCGAGGGTCTGGGAGTCGATCTCGATGTCGTAGGCCCAGGCGGGCGCAGCGACGAGGAGAAGGGCGAGGAGGGGCAGGCGCACGGGTCTCCGCATCCTAGCGAGGAGAGCCGGTTAGTCAATCTCCCTGCGCATCACGCGCGAATCCCTTTCCGGGATCACTTCGGCTGCGCGGCGAGCCACGCCGTCGCCTCGTCGAAGGCCGCGTCGAGGTTCTTCCGCACCGACGAGAATCCGTAGATTGGCTCGAGGTGGAAGCGCGCGGCGTCGAAGCCGGCCGCCACCTCGTCGCGTGACTTGCCCGAGCGGACGCCGGAGAGCACGTGGTCCCACAGGAGGCCGACGTACTCGCGGAAGCGCTTGAGATCCTCGGGCGCCGCGATCGGCCCATGTCCGGGGATGATCTGCTGGGCACCGATGGCGATCACCTTGTCGAGCGTCGGGCCGAGCGCGCGGTAGGAGCCGCCCGCCTCGGGATCCATCACCGGATAGAAGCCGTTCACGAACAGATCGCCGGTGTGGAGAATCGAGCGCTTGTGGAGGAATACCACCAGGTCCCCGTCGGTGTGGCCGACGCCGAGGTAGCGCACGTCGACATAGTCGTCGCCGAAGTTCCATTGCTTCCCGTCGCTGACCAGGGTGGTCGGGAGCATCTTCTCGCCCGCGGCGCCGGGGCGAAACAGCGCCTCCTTGGCGATCAGGTGCTCGCGGGTGCGCGGCGCGCCGACGAACTCGGCGCCCGGAAAGAGCGGATTCCCGCCGGTGTGATCGAAGTGGTAGTGCGTATCGATCACCATCTTGACCGGCTTCCCGGTGAGCCGCTGCGCCTCCTTCTGGAGATGCGACGCGGGGAAGCTGAACTTGGTGTCGACCACCAGCGCACCCTCCGGCGAGTCGAGGAGCAGCGTGTTGCCGCCGCCGCCGAGGAGGACGTGGAGGTGCTCGTCGATCCGCACGGTCTCGACCCGCAGCATGCGCCACGCCAGGAAGCCGGCGCCGAGGGCCAACAGGAGGAGGACGATGCCCCCGATCTTCAAGGCGCGGAGGAGGCGGGAGCGCGGTCTTCCCGTCGCGGCGGGTGGCGGCGTGGGGCTCATCGTCGCGACGATAGCAGAGATGCGGGGGGACGGATGGGTGCTTAACCGAGAAGGGGGTCCCTCCGCTCACGTAGTCGTAGTCGTAGTCGTAGTCGTAGTCGATTCAGGGGCACTCTCGCGCGGGGGATCACCTCTCCGGCACATGCGCGTGAGCATCTCCAGGATGCGGGTCAGCAGCTCCATGGCCTGTCGCGGAGTGTCTTCCAAGGCGAGTTGCAGGACCGCAAAGGCATCCACGATCGCCTTGCACTCCATCGCGGAGCCCCGG
>SHYY01000037.1 GCA_009692555.1 Myxococcales bacterium | reverse complement strand
GCGACGCGATCCGCAGCACCGCTGCCGCTGGTGCGTCGTGCTCGACGGCAACAAGGATCAACTGGCGATCATTCACCGCGAGGCAGCACGGCGGGGCGTCACGGTCACGATCGTGCTCGACTTCATCCACGTGCTCCAGTACCTGTGGAAGGCGTCGACGGCATTCCACGGCGAGGCGGCGCCGGGACGGGAAGAGTGGGTTCTTGAGCGCCTGGGTGAGGTACTGCGCGGCAAGGCGGTCCATGTCGCCGCCGGAATGCGCCGAAGCGCGACCCTTCGCAAGTTCGGCAAGAAAAGGCGCGCCCCGGTCGACAAATGTGCCGACTACCTGCTCACGTACAAGGACTACCTCCACTACGACGAATACCTGCGCGACGGGCTGCCCATCGCCAGCGGCGTAATCGAGGGCGCGTGCCGCCACCTCGTCAAGGACCGGATGGACTTGAGCGGCGCGCACTGGAGCCTGTTCGGCGCAGAGGCGATCCTCTGCCTGCGTGCGCTCAAGGCGAGCGGCGACTTCGCCGAGTACTGGCAGTTTCACGAAGCGCAGGAGTACCAGCGCAATCACGCGCAGCGATACCAGGGAGCCGTCCCCAGCACGACCCGCACCTCAGCCTCGGCAAAGCTCCGGTTGGTCAAGTGATCCCCGTCGCTGTCGTCATAAAGGAGCCGCACTCATGTCACTTCCGGTCGCCGGGAGCAGGTGCTCCGGATCTTTTGTGCCAGCCGATTGGCGCTGATGGAAGAATTGACGGCGGATTCGTCAATTTTCACGTCACTCGCCACCCCCGATCGCGGCGACGGACGTCCGCCCACCGGTTCCGCGCTGGCACGTCGAATGGTTCACCGGGCCGCAGTCGGTTCAACCCACCCATCCCGGAGAGTGCTGTCATGGCCGACGAGTACATCGACAAGGACGAGCCCCAGATCTACGGACCCCACGCCGCGAAGAAGATCATCCATGTGATCGGCGGCATGGAGGCGCTCTACCACCCGGTCGCGCGCCATCTGGCGACGCAGATCGACCAGGAGACGGCGACGCTGAAGCGGGTCGTCAGCGAAGGGCGCACCGTGAAGACGACCCTGCGCAAGGGCGTCGTCGCGAAGGGGCCGGCGATGAAGCACGGCCGCACGGTCCTGCGCCGCTTCAGCAAGCACCTCGACGGCCACGCGGAGGGGGTGATCGATCGGACCCGGTTCTTCGGCGACGGCGGCAAGCTCGGCAGCATCGGCAGCAGCGCGCCGAAGATCCTGGCCGCGCTGCAGAACATCGCGGGCGTGCTGAAGAAGAAGGGGAGCGGCGTGGCCGACGCGGCGGGCTGGCAGGCGCAGATCGAGCAGGCGGCGGCCGACCTCGAGCCGGGCCTCACCCAGACCCAGCTCGCCCACATCGAGCGCGCGCAGATGACCCCCGAGGTGGTGCGCGCGCGCGAGCGCTGGCTGCAGGTCTACGGCGCGGCGAAGCTGATCGTCGAGGGCGTTCTCCGACTCCATGGCAAGACCGACCTCATGCCGAAGATCTTCTACGACCTCGCCGTCCCGTCGGGCGCGCGCGTCACCGAGGCGCCGAAGGACGAGATCACCCTGGACCCGCGGCGCTAGTCGGCTCCACGGCGTCCACTGGGTCCGGGGAGGGATCGCCAGCGCAGCCCTCCAGCCCTCGCCGCTACGCCTTCTTCTTGCGCATTCCCCCGATCACCGCATCGAGGCTGAAGCGCCCCCCGCCGAGCATCACCGCCGCCACCATCACCACGAAATAGAACGCCGCCAGCTCCATCTTGCCGACCCCGTCGGCGCGGTGATTGTAGAGCGCCACCAGCATCGTGAAGGCCGCGAACGCCGCCGCCGGCCGCGTCAAGAGCCCGACCCCCACCAGCAGCCCGCCGGCAAACTCCGACAGCGCCGCGCACCAGGCGAAGAAGAGCGGCATCGGGAATCCGAGCTTCCCCACCCCCTCGGCGAACGGGCCGAGATCACCCATCACCTTGCTCTTGCCGTGAAACAGCGCCAGCCAGAAGCCGAACACAACCCGGACCATTGCCCATGCGAGATCTGCGCGCGCGCTGTTCATGAGCGAGAGAATACCAGCACTGTGTTGTTTCCGCCGAACGCGAAGCTCGACGACAGCACCACGTCGACGCTGACCTCGCGCGCGCTCTTCACGATGAAGTCGAGGCTGAACGCCGGGTCGGGATTCTCGAGGTTGGCGGTCGGCGGGAGGTAGCGCCCGTGGATCGCCAGGAGCGACGTGACCGCCTCGACCGCGCCCGCCGCGCCGAGCGTGTGGCCGATCATCGACTTGGTCGACGAGATCGGGATCCTCGCCGCGCGCACGCCGAACACCTGCTTCACCGCCGCGCTCTCGGCGGCGTCGTTGTGCGCGGTCGCGGTCCCGTGGGCGTTGATGTAGCCGACGTCGTCCGGCGAGAGGTGCGCATCGCAAAGCGCCGCCCGCATCGCCCGCGCCGCGCCGTCGCCCTCGGGGTGCGGCGCGGTCATGTGGTAGGCGTCGGCGGAGATGCCGTAGCCGGCGAGGTAGCCGTAGATGCGCGCGCCGCGAGCCAGCGCGCGCTCCTCGCGCTCGAGCACCAGCACCGCCGCGCCCTCGCCGAGGTTGAGACCGCTCCGCGCGACATCGAAGGGACGGCAGCGCTCGGCCGAGGTGGCGCGCAGGGCATTGAAACCGGCGTAGGTGAGCATGCACAGCCCCTCGGCGCCGCCGGCGATCGCCACCTCGGTGCGCCCGAGGAGGATCTGATCGCCCGCGTAGCCGATCGCCGTCGCCGACGACGAGCAGGCGGTCATGAAGGTGGTGCGAAGTCCGTGGATCCCGAGGTAGCGGCACACCAGATCGGTCACCGCGCACGGCTGGTGCGAGCGGAGGAGATCGGGATCAGCGGACTGCTCCCCGGAGGTCAGGCAGCGCTGGAGATATTCGTAGGTGAGCTCCGCCCCGCCGGTGCCGGTGCCGAACACGCAGGCCGCTCCGCGCAGCGCCTCCGCGTCGAGGCCGGCGTCGCGCACCGCCTCGAACGCCGCCTGCAGGCCGAAGCGATCGGGGCGCGAGGTGAAGATCGGCAGCCGGTCCACGGGCGGGGTCGGATCGGGCGCCTGCGCGGCGAGGCGGGTGCGGAAGGCGGAGACATCGAACAGGGTCAGATCGGAGATCGCACAGCGGCCGGCGCGCAGCCCGAGGTCGAGCGAGGCGACATCGGGCCCGAGGGCGGTCACCGCGCCGAGGCCGGTCACCGCGACGCGCGGGCGGGTCGTCATCCCGGGGTGCCGCCGGTGTCGCCTCCGCCGGCATCGTCCGCCACTGTCGCTGGCGCCGCGGCGGGAGCAGCCTCGGCAGGCTGAGCCGCGGCGGGCGCGGCCTTGGCTGCCTTCGCGGGGGCGGCCGCCTTTGCCTTCGCGGCCTTCTCGGCCTTCTCGTCGGGGTCGGGCTCGTCGTTGCGGTGCGCCCAGCGGTCCTGCCACTTGAAGTGACGCGGATCGGGCTCCCAGGTCAGGCTCTGCTTCTGGATGAACCCGGAGCGCGTGCGCACCTCGACGTCGCCGCTGACCACCGCCTGACAGGCGAGCCGCATGGTGCCCTCCTTCGGCAGCGCGCCGTTCAGGCGAAGGCTGGTCTTCTCCTTGCCGGTGCGCGGGTTCAACGCCTCGGGGGTGGCGCCGGTCGCCCACAGCTTGCAGCGGTTGCACCACCCGAGGACGCGGCCGCAGTGCAGCCCCGGCCAGATCCCGCGGAACAGCTCGATGCCGTTCTCGTCGGCCACCTCGAGCAGCGTCTGGCCGACCTTGGCCTCGACGGTGACGAGCTCGTTCAGGAACATGACCTTCGGCAAGTTCGCCTCCGCGCGGCGGGTGGGATCGGCCAGCGACTTATAGCGGATGGGGCAGGGCGGGTCAAACCTGGGAGGCGGCGGGTTGGCGGCGGGTGGCACGGTCCCTATTTCCCGTTGTTGAGGAGCAGCGTGACCACCGCATCCTCGTTGTCCACTACGAGATCCAGCTTGCCGTCTCCGTTGTACTCCGCGCCAGTCATCCGGCTCACCCTCAGGCCGGCCGCGTACCCGACGCTGGGCAGCTCGAAGGTGCCGTTGCCCTTGCCGACCAGCAGGTTCACATGGCCGCAGAGAACCGCCAGGTCGGGCTTGCCGTCCCCGGTGAAGTCGCCCGCCACGACAGTGGAGGCGCACCCCGGCAGCGCGGCTCCCGCCGCGAAAAAGGTGCCATCCCCCTTGCCCCTCAGGAAGCTCACGCCCTGGTCGAAAAAGCCCAGAGCCGCGACCAGGTCCTGCTTGCCATCGCCCTCGGCATCCAGGGTTGTGATCGACAGGGGAGCGCCCGGCAGAGCATACGCGCCGGCCGGCTTCATCGGGCTCCTGCCCGTCGAGAGCAGTATCTGCAGCGTGGGCTGCCCAAAAGTCCCCCCCATCACAACGTCGGCCTTGCCGTCTCCGTTGAGATCGCGCGCTACCGAGACCCACAGATCCTTTCCGGCGAACGTGGAAATCGAGGTCGGGAAAGAGCCGTCCCCGTTTCCGAAGAGGACCCGGACGGCGGGGTCATTCGCGAGGGAGAGGGCGAGGTCGAGCTTGCCGTCACCATCGATGTCAGCGCTGGCTGAGCCCACGGCATAGGGAAGAGCGCTGGACGGCTTGGCGACGAAGGTCCCGTTGCCCTTTCCGGCGAGAAAATAGAGGCCGTGAAGCTGGTTGATCCGGTCGCTGCCGGTGAACAGGAGATCGAGCGCACCGTCCAGATTGAAATCTCCGGAGAGGGTATGGGGCGGGTCCGCCTCGATGGAAAGCGACGGGTAGGACCCGGCGTAGGCGAACAGCGCCTTCCCCTTGTTCAACAGGATCGCGACCGGGAAGGTGGCGTTCTCGTCGGTCACCGCCAGATCGATCTTTCCGTCGAGATTGAAGTCGCCGCTGACTGATCCCGTCGGACGGCTTCCGCAGAGATCCAGGGATGCCGCGGCGATGTCGTTCCGTCGCCGACGCCTGGGAACACCTGGACCGCGCCGTCCGCCGACGCCGCGACCAGGAGGTCGAGGTGGCCATCGCGGGTCCAATCGGCGACCAGAACCGGCGTGTCGTAGCCAGTGCCTCCGCCGGAAACATAGGGGGTCGCGCCAGCGAACGTGCCGTCGCCCTTCCCGCGCAGGATCGCGATCCCCAGGGCACAGACAGCCTGGTCGTCCACCGCGAGATCCACCTTGCCATCGTGATCGAAGTCTCCGACCCCGAAGCTGCCGACGTACTGCCCGGCTTTCGTCAGGATCGGCGGCCCGAACGAGCCGGTTCCCTTTCCGGGCAGCACCGCGATGCTCCCCCCGCCGCTGGCGCTCGCGGCGAGATCGAGCAGGTGGTCGCCGTCCACATCGACCGCCACGACCCACTGGCTGGACCCCGTCAGCCCAGTCGGAAAGGACTTGAAAGGAGCAAAACTCCCGTTCCCGGTCTCGAACGACCGCGCGCTCCACATCCGCGTCGGTGGCGCGCCCACGCCCACCCCAGCACCGCGATTCCCCAGAAGAACCCTCCTCCCCGCGGCGCCCGCCCGCCGATCGCGCAGCCCCCCGTCACATCGAACCCGTTCACGCGCGCGCAGTGCCCGTCGGCGCATCCGAGCTGCACCGCCGCCAGCGCCGCGTCCGCGTCGAGAAGGCCGCCGCCGCAGCCCGCCTCGCAGCGCCGTCCCGGATCGGCCGTCCCGACCAGGATCGCCTTGGCGCGGTCGCCGTTCAGCGTCGGGTCGAGCGCCTTCATCAGCGCTGCCACGCCCGCCACATGCGGCGTCGATTGTGAGGTGCCGTGGAGCGGCACGTAGGTGTAGCCGTCCTTCACCGTCCACATCGTCGAGAGCACGCCGTGGGTCGGACCGGGGTTGAGATCGCCGCCCGGAGCCATCAGGTCCACCCGATCGCCGCGGTTCGAGTACCACGCCAGCTGGCCCCTGTCGTCGGACGCAGCGACGGCGATCACGTGGTTCAGCGCGGCCGGCGCGTAGTCGGCGGTGTCCTCTCCGTCGTTGCCCGCGGCGGCGACGATGATCGCCCCGACCTGATGCGCCTGATCGATCGCCGTCTGCAGCAGCGGCGCCTTCGTGCCGCGCCCGCCGAAGCTCAGGTTGATCACCCGCGCCGGGTTCGGATTCCGCGGCACGCCCGCCACCGGGATGCCGGCCGCCCAGCGGATCCCGTCGGCGATGTCACTGTCGGTGCCCTTGCCGCGGTCGACCCCCAGCACGCGCACCGGGAGGATCTTGCAGCGCCAGTCGACCCCCGCGATCCCGAGGTGGTTGTCGGTGTGGGCGCCGATGATCCCGGCGATGTGCATCCCGTGCAGCGCGCTCGAGGCCTCGTCGGGCGTGCCTGGATCGGTCGGGTCGTCGTCGCGCCCGTTGTCATCGCCTGCAAAGTCCTGGTTGGAGACGAAGTCGTAGCCGGGGAGGTAGCGCGGCTCGAGGTCGGGGTGGGGACGGATCCCCGAGTCGAGGATCGCCACGGTCACGCCCTCCGAGCCCTCGGTGCGGCTCCACGCCCAAGGGATGCGCGCCAGGGTGAGCGCCCACTGCGACTTGAAGTAGGGATCATTCGCCACGACCATCCCGCTGCGCCGCCGGATGTGCTCGCGCTCGGCCCACAGGACCGCGGGATCGGCCGACAGCCGCGCCACCAGCGCCAGCGCGGCGGCGTCGGAGTCATCGGCGGCGCGCAGAAGCTCCGTGTCCGGCGCGATCGCCCGCTCCACCCGATGAAGCCGCGTCACGAACGGGCGGGCTGCCCCGATCCGGTAGCGGACGATCACCCGCCCGGGGACGAACTCCTCGCCCCGCACCTCCGCCCTCGCCGGAGCGGAGAGCGCCAGCGCGAGCAAGAACCAGCCCGGAACACGGCGGCCCATCGATTCCACACCATAGTAAAGGCAACCTCGGGGCAGGGGAAGGAGTACGGCGTACATCCGTCGAACCCGAGGTGCGTTCGGTGACCGGATAATACTTGACCCTTGCCCGGGGGTTTTCGTAGAGTTGCGCGGGTTCGCCCCGCCGGCCACCCCTCTTGCGGCGCCGCTACCCGCTGACCGGCCAGGCGCGCCGCCCGATCGCTGGACCCATCTAGCAAGGAGACGAGCAGAAATGTTCGCGATCATGATCAACGAGAAGGGCGGGGAGCAAAAGCGCCTCGAGTTCGACAAGTCCGAGGTGACCATCGGCCGCGTCCAGGGGAACGACATCATCCTCCCCAAGGGCAACGTCTCGAAGCGTCACTCCCGGATCGTGCTGAAGGACGGCAAGTTCATCATCGTCGACCTGAAGAGCACCAACGGCACCTATGTCAACGGGCGGAAGATCACCAGCCCGCTCGTGATCAAGGGGAGCGACAAGGTCTACATCGGCGACTTCATCATCTCCGTCGAGGACCAGGCCGGCGATGGTGCCTCCGACCACGAGCCGCCCCCGGCCCCGCCGAGCCCGCAGCCGCAGCGCCGCTCGACGATGCCGCCGCCGCCGCCGATCCGCAAGCCGAGCGCGCCGATGCCCCAGCCGCAGGCTGACGGCGGGATGGACGATTACGACGGCCCCGCCCAGGACCCGATGGGAGGCCAGGACGCGGAGGCGGATCTGCCGCCGCCTCCGTTCGATGAGCCCGAGCCGCCGCCGCCCGAGCCGCCCCCGCCGCCCGCGCGCCCGCGTCCGATCGCACCGCCGCCGGCGCTGGCCCGTCCTGCGGCCCCCGCTCCGCCGCCAGCGCGCCCGGCGTCCGATTCCCGGCCCACGATGCAGGGCGACGCGCCGCCTTTGCCCGCGCGTCCTTCGGCCCCCGCTCCGGCGCCGCCGCAGCGCTCCGCTCCGCTCAACCCGCCGGCACCGCGCCCTGCGGCCCCGCAGCCGCAGGCCCCGCCGCCCCGCCGCCCGCCGACCCCGGTGGCGCCCGCTCCGGCTCCCGCAATCGTCGCCCCGCCGCGCCGTCCCGCGGTGGTCACTGCGGCGTCGCTGGTCGACGAGGACCGCCGTCTTCCGGTGAGCGAGGTGATGCGCCAGCTCGGGGCTCGCCTTGCGGCGCGGCTGAACCTCGACACGCTCGAGCGCGAGCAGTTCTCCGACCCGGCGCTGTGGGCGCGCGCGGAGCAGGCCGCGCACGAGCTGGTCGAGGGGCTCGACGCCGACGGCGCGCTGCCGCCGGTCGACCGCGATGCCCTGGCCAAGGACGTGGTCGGCGAGACGCTCGGCCTGGGGCCGATCGAAGAGCTGCTCGCCGACGACACGGTCCGCGAGATCCTGGTGCCCAGGCACGATCGGATCTTCGTCGACCGCGACGGGCAGGTGACGCTCGCCGACAAGTGGTTCTCGTCGCCGGAGGCGGTGGCCAAGGTGCTCGATCGGCTGACGGTGGGCCATCCTGCGAAGCATGGGCTGATCGAGACCCGGCTCCCTGACGGCACCCTGGTCACCGCGGCGGTGGAGCCGCTGACCGCGCACGGCGCGACGATGACGCTCCGCAAGCCGCGCCGCGAGGTGGTCACGCTCGCCGATCTGGCGATCCGCGGGATGCTCTCGCAGGGCATGGCGGAGTTCCTCACGCTGGCGATCGCGCAGCGCAGGAACATCCTCGTCGCCGGCGCGCCCGGGAGCGGGCGATCGACGCTGCTCGGCGCGCTCGGTAACGCCGCCCCCGACGGCGATCGGGTGATCTCGGTCGAGGAGTCGGAGGAGCTGCAGCTCCGCCAGAGCCACTGGGTGCAGCTCACCTCGCGGGGCGGCGGGCCGCGCGAGGCGCTGGCGGCGGCGGTCCGGCTGCGTCCCGAGCGGCTGCTGGTGGGCGATGTCCGCGGGGCCGACGCGCTGCTGGTCCTCGAGGCGGCGGCCGGCCTGGGCGGCGTGGCGGCGGCGCTGTTCGCGACCAGCCCCTTCGACGCGCTCAATCGCTTCGAGGCGCTCAGCCAGCTGGGCAGCGGCGCCCCCGACGCGCGCGCTCTCCGCGACGCCGTGGGCCGCAGCATCCACATCGTCGTCCAGGTGGCGCGCGGCGGCGACGGCGGGAGGCGGGTGACGCAGATCGCGGAGGTCACCGGTGAGGCCGGGCTGACCGACGTGTTCGTGCTGCGCGAGGACGGTGGCTTCGGCCCGACCGGTCACGTCCCCAACTTCGCCGAGGGGGCGCCCCCCTCGCTGTTCCGCGTCTAGTGCACCAGTGCCCCGTCCGGGGATGGGATCGTAGGGTCACCGCGTGATGTGGCGAGTCACAGCGTTCGACCGCGACGGGCGGGAGATCGCCCGGCTGGAGGTCAACGGCGGCGAGCTGACCATCGGTCGCGACACCGACCGCCAATTGGTGCTCCCCTCGGCCTCGGTCTCGCGCCGCCATGCGCGGCTGGTGCTGGACGGCCCGCAGCCGTTTGTGGTCGACGAGGGCAGCGCCAACGGGGTGATCGTCAACGGCGTGCGGATCGCCGGCCCGACGGCGGTGGTGCCGGGCGTGCGCGTCGACATCGCCGAGTTCCACCTCGAGTTCGAGGTGCCGCCACCGATGACCGAGGCGGTCTCGCCGATCTCCGCGCGCCAGCCCCCGGTGGCCGATCCCGACGACGTGATCCGGCTGATCGCCGAGGGCGGTCCCTTCGACGGGCGGATCTACGAGATCCCGCCGGGGGATCTCACCGTCGGGCGCGCCGTCGACAACGACGTGGTGCTCGACGATCCTTCGCTGTCGCGCAAGCACTGCCGGCTGCGGCGCGCGGGCGCGGGCCGGATCGAGTTGGAGGACCTCGGCAGCTCGAACGGCACCTTCGTCAACGGGCGCAAGGTCGGCAAGGGCGCGGCAGGGCCCGGCGATACGGTGCGCTTCGGGGAGCTCGGTTTTCGCGTCGAAGGAGCGTCGTCGGGCGGCACGCGCAGCAGCCAGGCGTCGCCGGGTGGTGGCGGTGGGCGCGCGTCGTCGCTGGGGACCTGGCTGGTGTGGGGCGGCGTGGCGCTGGTGGTGATCGGCCTCGGCGTCGGCGCGGCGATCTTCTTCCTCCACAAGGGGAGCGGTGGCGGCAAGGACGCGATCACGTTGATGGCGGAGCAGGCCGCGGCGCTGGTCAAGGCGGGCAAGGAGAAGATGGCGGACAAGAAGTTCGACGGCGCGGCGGCCGACTTCGAGGCGGCGATCAAGATCGATCCGGCGAACGGCGAGGTGCGGCGGCTGAAGTCGCTGGCGGAGGCCGAGCCGCAGCACGAGAAGCTGGGCCGGCAGGTGGCGGTGAAGGCCGACCTCGGCGACCGCTCGTCGTTCGAGTCGGCGATGCGCTTCCTCGCCCAGATCCCGGTCGAGAGCATGTTCCGCGCGCCCAACGGGACCAAGCTATCGAAGAAGCTGGTCGGGTTCGGCGACGCGCAGTGCCGCCAGCGCAAGTACGCCGATTGCGCCTGGGCGATCTGCAAGGCCTACGACGTGGCGCCCCCCGACGCCAGGCCGGGCTCCGACGCTTCGGCCCTCTTGAAAGAAGCGGAGAAGAAGCTGGTCAAGGACAAGACCTACACGCCCTGCAAGAAGCACTAGAGCACCGAACGGCTTGAGAGTCGAAGCGAGGCGCAGACATGCGGAGCAGATCGTGGCGCACCCCCGGAGACGCGACCGAGGCGTACTGTCTGTACGGTGAGGGAAGCGGCGAGGAGGTACGCCGCGAGATGCCCGCAGGGCTGCGCCGCAGCCGGGTTTCAAACCGTTCGGTGTTCTGGGGGCCTGTCGGGGTGGGGCGCCGTAGCGTTGCTCTCCGAGCTTGCTGCACGTCGGCCATAGCCGACGAGGCAGCCGAGACCGAGGCCAGGTGAGGAGCGACGACGACGGACTGCTTTCTGCAATTCGAGGAGGAGCGACGAAGCATGGCTGAAGGTATCGACTGCCGCAGTGGGCGCATCGCCCCGACAGGCTCCTAGCGGGTGCGCTTCTTCGAGCGGTTCAGGACCGCGCTGCGTCGCTACGCCGAGGGGGTCCATGACCTGGGCGCCGCCGCGACCCCGGCGGCGATCGCCCTCGCGGAGGAGCGGCTTGGCTGCCCGCTGCCCGAGTCGTTTCGCGAGTTCCTCGCCCAGTGGAACGGATCGTTCCTGTTCCACGACGACTACTCCCTGTTCGGCGTGGCCGGTGCGCGCCCCGAGCTCGACCGGCTGACCTCCGATGGCGGCGAGGTGATCTTCGGCGAGACGCCGTCGGGCGGACTGCGCTTCGATGCCCGCGGGCGGGTGATCTTCCTCGACGCCGAGACCGAGGCGCGGACCGTCTTCGGGAGCGAGTTCGAGCGCTGGCTGGACGCGCTGATGGCCCGCGAGGGCCTGATCTACGACCGCGAGGGCGAGTTCCGCGCGGACGCCTTCGAGGGCGCCGATCTCGCGGCGCGCATCGAGCGCAAGCGCGCGGAGGCGGCGATCCGGGCCGACCCCGACTCGCCGGGATGGCGCGAGGAGCTCGCCCGTCTGCTCGAGGAAGCGGGGCAGCTGGAGCCGGCGGCGCAGGCCTACGAGGAGGCGGTCGCGCTCGATCCGTCCGCCGCGGGGGCGTGGTTCGCCCTCGGGAAGCTGCGGCGCTCCGCCGGTGACGAGGCCGCAGCGAGCCGGGCCTTCCAGAGCGCCGGCGAGGCCGAGCGCGAGCCGGAGGAGTCGGCGTTTGCTCTCGCCCACGCGGCGAGGAGCGCGCGCGCCGCGGGGATGACACCCGAGGCCGATGCGATCGCCGCGCGGGTGCTCGCCGCCGCCCCCGCCTTCGTCGCCTTGCAGCGCGCCGCCGCCGAGCACCTCGCCGCCGAAGGCGAGCACGATGTGGCGCTCGATCGACTGGCGCTGGCAGAGGCCGTCGCCCCGCTCGATGCGGCGGTCCGCGAGGCATCGGCCCACCTCCGGGCCCGCCGCGCGCTCCGCCCGCTGACCTAAAGCATCACATCAACAAATACCTTCGCTCCTCCTGTTCCTGTTCCTGTTCCAATGCCGTTCTCCATCACGGGCCTTCAGGTCTCCACAGGATCGAGGGCCCGCATGCGCGCCAGTCGATCCTCGACTTCCCAATCGCGTGCCCATCGCTGGAGGTAGGCCCAGTCGAGGGACGGGATCGCCATCAGGTTGCGGATGTCGATCAGATCGTCCACACGTAGCTCTCGGTTTGCAGACTTCCAGAAGCGCTGCGACAGCGCAATACTGCGACGGAGCCGCTCGGAAATAGGGAGCGCCATGAGCTCCGCCAGCCGTTCGGCGTGCGCCTCCTGCTCGCAATCGCCCAGACGGCGCATGTACTCCCGGTCGGCTTGACTGACCCGATGTGGCTCAGAGCATGGATCGAAGAATTCGCCGATCGCAAGCCCCCGAAGAACCAGTGTCCCGACACCGAAGTTCGTTGCATTGGTAGGCCGCGCACGGCCGCGGCCCGGCGGCTCGTGCCGCCGTGAGCACGGGTGGGGACCCAGGCGGCTCTGCCGACGGGGCGGGCACGCCCCGTGGGATCATGGCTAGTGTTCTGGCTGAGAAATTCTGCAAAGAATTCTCGGACAGGACACTAGCGCGGGAGATCGGTGCCGATCACGATCGGCTCGCCGTTCCCATCGCGCCCCCGGAAGAGCACCGCCAGCTTTCCCGCGGGCAGCCCCTCCGGCAGACCGAGGAGCCTCTCACCCGGTTTGGCGCCCGTCAGATCGCGCGTCGCCACCACCCGCCGCACGCCCTTCTCGTCCTCCGTCAGGAGGTCGATCCGGCCGGCCGCGAGGGCGAGATCGCCGTTGTGGATCGCCCCCTCGCTTGCGCGCAGCCGGCCGCGGAAGAGGTGCGCCAGCGCGGAGAGCGCCGAGCGCTGGGCCTCGGGGAGGATCGCTGCGGCGTAGTCGGTGAGGCACCGCTCGTCGATGGCGAAGCGCACCTTGCCGTGATCGTCGCGCCGCCACGCCAGGAGGTGGGCAACCCCGTCGCCCGCCACGTAGCCCAAGGCCGCCGGTCCGGCTTGCGCCTGCGGCTCGGGGTAGGGCGCGTCCGAACCCGGGAGCGTCCCGTCGGAGAAGAAGCGCCGCGCGGTGCGGTCGGCCAGCCCGCCACCGTCGGCGGTGTGGATCGCATCGGCCAGGTGCACGAGCGGATCGGCGGGGCCGGCGGCGGGGGGCAGCCCGAGCCGTCCGTAGCGTGCCGCGATCAGGCGCTCCAGGCGCGCGCCGTTCTCCCCCATCGCGACCCGGTAGTCGTTGCGGACGTGGGCCGGATCGGCGGCGTCCTCGACGACGTGCAGGAGCGCACCGGCGGCGAGCAGCGCTTCGGCCAGCGCCCGCTCGCGATCCGCCGGCGCCGTGGCGGCCGTGGCACGCTCGCGGGCGTCGAGGAAGCGGGCCAGGGAGAAGTCGTTGTCGTCGGCGAGCAGCCAGTCGATCGACGGGCGCCCGGTGCCATCGAACGAGGCGCCGGTGAATACCCCGCGCGCCCCGCCACCGCTGTCGACCCCGGCGATGCGCAGCCCCAGCCCGTCGAGGAAGCCGCCCTGATCGAGCCCGCGGCCCCGCACCGGGTCATAGAAGTGATTGCGCCCGCCCTGCCCGGGAACCTCCTCGGCCACCGATCCCGCGATCAGCCAGCCGATCGCCGGAAGGCGCCCACCGTCGACGAGGGCGCTGTCCGCACCCGTTTTGGCCGTGGGGAGGCGCTCCGGCGCGTAGCCGCCCGACTGATCGAGCTTGGCCAGGCGCGTCGCGATCCGGCGTCCGCGCGCGCCGTCGAGTCGCAGGGTCAGGGTCTCGTAGAGCCCGAGCGGGCGGCCGTAGCTCTCGGCGAGAAGCCGGCCGAGCGCGGAGGCGAGAGCGGCCTGCTCGGTGAGGCCGGCGTGGGTGGTGGCGGCGTCGAAGGCGTGCGCCGGGGCTGCCGCGAGCAGGATGCCCGCTGCGATGACGAGCTTCCGGATCGCGTGGATCAGGCGGGAGGTCACGGCGCCTCCTTCTCCGCAGGAGGGGTGAGCCCCGCAGGCGCTGCCGGCCCCTCGGCGGGCGCGCGCGAGAGACGCCCGAGACGGGTCCACATCCTTCGCACCAGCTTGACTGCGGTGTCGTGATCGCTGCACTGCGCGACGCCGCAGGTGAACAGCACCACCACCCCGTGGGCGCGGTCGAGCGCCCCCACCGCGAACACCTCGCCCTCGCGCGCGCGGAGCGAGCGATCGCCCACCTCGTTCTTCTCCTCGGCCCCGGGCAGCTCACGCACCAGCACCTCGTACTGCTTCTCGGCGTCGGCCTTCGGGAGTCGGAACAGGCGCAGGGCGGCGTCGAACTTCTCGGGCTGCCCCTCGGCGTGGAAGTGGGCGCTGTCGTACTGGGCGGTGGTGGGCAGATCCCCGAGCTTCTCGACGGTGAGGTCGCCCCCATAACCGGTCACCGCCTTCAGCTCGTCCGCGCTGAGAAGCTGGTTCGCGTCGAGGACGCCCCCGGCGGTGGCCGGCGCCGGGGCCACGCCGCCCTCCGACTCGCCGCGCCCGCGCGCCGCCTCGGCCTCCAGGCTCGCCTGCTGCAACTCCCACCCGAGCTTGGCGAGGAGCGGCCCGCCGGCGCCGACGAAGCGCACCAGGCGGATGTGCGATCCCTCGGCCGGCATCCGCGCCATCCTCGCGATGTTGCCGCGCTGGGCGAAGTCATGGCGCGCGGAGAAGTCCTCGAAGCGCCGGTCCGAGCGCCAGCCCGCGAAGCCGCGCTTGTAGACGACCACGGTGAAGCGCGCGATCCGCCCCCCGGCGATCGTCGAGAGCCGCCCGATCGCGTAGCGCCCGTCGGCGTCCGTCTCGGTGAGCTGCCAGGCGGCGGACGACGGGCCGGTGAGGCCCCCGCCATCCTCGAACGCCCAGCTTCCCAGCACCGCCGCGCCTTCCACCGGCTTGCCGCTTCCGGCGTCGAGGACCTGGCCGTCGAACGGACCCAGGAGATCTCCCGGCACCACGGTATCGGGCCGGGCAGGGAAGGGCGCCTGCGCGCTGTACGCAGCGCAGCCCAGGGGGGCGGCGAGGGCCAGGGATGCGATCGCAGGAAGCAGCGTCCGCAGCTTGATAGAGGAAGAAAGAGTTGGTATTTTCATCAGCCAAATCGCGGCGGGGGCTACTTCTTAGCTCAAGTCCCCATGGGTGTAAACCGCGCTCTCCGATTGGACACAAGAGGACCCAAACGCGATGCCACGCTGCGCGAACTGCGGGAAGGTGAACAAGGACGGCTCCCTGTTCTGCCAGGATTGCGGACAGAAAATCGATGCGCCGCCCGTTGCTGCGGCCCCGTCCGTGCGGTCGGGCGCACAGCTGGCGGCTCCCCCCGCGCACGCCCCGGCTGCCCAGGCGGCAGACGTGCCCACCTGCCCCGCGTGCGGCGCCGTCAACCCGCACGGGATGAGCTTCTGCAAGATGTGCGGAACCAGCATCCTCGCCCGCCCGGCCGCGGCCGCCGGCCCCTCAGCGGCCAGCGCGGTGTCGCCCTCCGGGATGATCGCCCCCTCGCCCGGGCAGGCGGGACCGAAGCTCGCCTGCGCGGCGTGTGGAAAGCAGACCCCGTCGGGCTTCACCTTCTGCCAGCACTGCGGATACAAGCTGGTCGTGCCCGATCCAGCGGCGGGGAACCAGGCCGGGCGACCCTTGGGGCTGGCCCCGACCATGGCGGCGCCGTCGGCCGTGCTCCAGGCGATGGCGCAGGCTCCCGCGATCTCGCCGATCACCGCTCGCGACCTCAATCGCCATGGCCGCCTGGTGGTGATCCGCCGCGATGGCAGCGACGGCGACGAGCACATCCTCCTCGGTAAGTCGTTCGATATCGGTCGCGTCGACGGCAGCCTGCTCTTCCCGGAGGACCCCTTTCTCGCGCCGCGCCACGCCCACTTCTCCTTCGGCGACGGAGCGGTCCGGGTGCGCTCTTTCGACCGCGTCAACGGGATCTATCTGCGCCTGCGCGGCGGCTGCGATCTCCTCCAGGGCGACCAGATCGTGATCGGCAAGGAGGTCCTGCGCTTCGAGCCGCTGGCCCCCGAGGAGTGCGACCCGCCGAGCCTGGTGGAGCACGGGGTGCGACTGCTCGGCACCGTCGCCCGCGAGGCGTGGGGACGGCTTCGTCAGATCACCGGCTCCGGCACCACGCGCGATGTCTGGCACCTGGTGCGGCCCGAGCTGGTGCTCGGCCGAGAGGAGGGCGACGTGACGTTCCCCGACGACGAGTACCTGTCCCGAAGACACGCCGCGATCCGCCGGGCCTCGCAGAAGCCGGGCGGGGCCTGGAGCGCGCGCCTGGAGGACCTGAACAGCTCCAACGGCACCTTCATCCGCCTGCGCGGCGAGCACGAACTCCGCGCCGGCGACGTGCTTCGGCTCGGCGACCAGCTCGTGCGGCTGGAGGTCTGACGCCCATGGCATCCGACCCGTCCATCCATCTCCACGTCGCCGGCAAGACCGATGTGGGCCTGGTGCGCGACCACAACGAAGACACCTTCATGGTCGTCGATCTCGGGCGCCGGGAGCGCGAGTCCGCGTTCGGGATGCGCACCATCGAGGTGGGCCCGGAGGGCGCGCTCCTCCTCGTGTGCGACGGCATGGGTGGCGCAGCCGCGGGCGAGGTGGCCTCCGCGATGGCGGCCGACCTGGTGTTCGAGAGCATGAACGAAGCCCCGCCTCCCGGCGCGAACGACCAGCGCCTCGCCGACTTCGCGCGCCGGATGCGCTCGGCGGCCCTCACCGCCAACGAGAAGATCCACGCCGCGTCGCGGAGCAATCACGCCCACGCCGGCATGGGCACCACCATGACCGGGGTCGGCGTGATCGCCAACCACCTCGTGATGGCGCAGGTCGGCGACAGCCGCGCTTACGTGCTGCGCGACGGCGTGATCGTCCAGGTCACGCGCGATCAGTCGCTGGTCAACCAGCTCCTCGAGAGCGGCCAGATCACCGAGGAGCAGGCCAAGCTGTTCGAGCACTCGAACGTGATCCTCCAGGCGCTCGGCGTGCAGCCGGACGTCGAGGTGCAGCTCTCCAGGGTCGAGCTCCGGCGGGGCGACCGCGTGGTGGTGTGCAGCGACGGGCTCACCGGCGTCATCAGCGACGAGGAGCTGGCGGCGATCGTCGGATCGAGCGACGACTCGGCGGAGGCCTGCCGGCTGCTCGTCGAGATGGCGCGCGCAGGTGGCGGCCCCGACAACATCACGGTGATCGTCGGCCGCTGCGAGAGCGACTCGCTCCCGGCGTCCGACCCGGAACAGGGGATCAAATACCAGCGCTGGCGGCTCGACGAGCCCGAGCCAGCCCCCGAGGGTGCGCCCGGCCCCACGCAGAGCGACGTGGAGGCGGTAGAGCCCGCGCGTGCGCGCCCGGTCGACAGCGCGCAGGTCTTCTTCTCCTCGATGGTGCTGCTCGCGCTGGCCCTCGCGGCGGTGGTGCTCTCCTCGCTGCTCTACCGCTCCTCGCCGCGCGTGGCGTGCATTGTGTCGGCCGCCACCGCCGGGCTCTCGATCCGCGTCGACGGGCGCGATGTCGGCGCCCGCACGCGCGCCGGCGAGACGCCGATCAAGCTCCCTCCCGGCCGCCACCGGATCGGTCTGCGCGGCGCGGGCGCGCCGCCGCAGGAGCTGACCGTCGAGGCGGGCGGAGCAGGAGCGGACACCTCCGGCAGCGCCTGCAGCGCGAGGTTCGGTCGAGGGCGTGCCGAATAATCCCTCCCGTCGGCTAGCGAGCGATCTGCGGCGCCGCGCTTCGTCGTTCGTCGGTCACATGGTCCCGCCATGCTTCCTCCTCCCTCCTCGCGCTGCTTGCATTTCACTCCCCATCCTCGGCCCGGGATCAGTCGACACGCCCTCGGAGCTCCCGTGAAGGTCGTGATCGACATCGTCGGCGGCGCGCGCGCCGGACGACGGATCGAGTTCGATGACCCCGCCACGCTCCGCATCGGCCGTCACCCCGACTGCGAGGTGGCGTTCGATCCCCAGGCCGATCTCGACGCCTCCTCCCGCCACGCCGAGGTGCGCCGCGAGGGCGCCGCCTTCTGGCTGCACGACCTCGCCAGCGCCAACGGGACGCGCGTCGACGGTGGCCCGTCGGTGAAGAAGCGGGTCTTGCTCGCCGATGGCGCGCTGGTGGAGTTCGGCTCGGGCGGCCCGCGCTGCCGCTTCTCGTTCGGCGCGGCCGCGGGGAGGCGCGATGCTCCCGCTCTCGGCGCTGTGCTCTCGACCCGCCACAGCGGCCGGGTTGGCCAGGCGACGGTGGCGGCGATGATCTCGGACGCCCTCGCCGAGGCGCGCGCGCGGCACTCCGGTGGAGCGATCGGCCGCTCCGGCACCTTCGTGCGCTCGCTGGTCCACGCCTCGATGACCCGCTCCACGCGCACCTTCAAGCTGGCATCGCTCGCGCTGTCGCTGACGCTGGCCGGCGCGGTGGTCGCGCTGGCGGTGATCGTCCGCCGCGTCGCGCGCCCCGAGGAGTCGATCCGCCAGGATCTCCTGCACGTGATGGAGGAGCAGCGGACCGCCGACGGGATCGCCGTCAAGAGCCAGCTTGGCGAACTCACCGACGAGCTGTCGCGCGCCCGTGCGTCGCAAGGCGGTCGGGCGATCGCAAGCGCGGCCCGCGAGGGGGTCTACCTCGTCGCTGTCCGCGCCGCCGCCGGGAGCGACGAGGGCTTCTGCACCGCGTTCGCGATCGCTCCCCACCACCTCGCCACCAACGCCCACTGCGTCGTCCTGGCGAGCGATCTCAGGCGGCGCGGGGGCACCATCGAGGTGGTCAGGAACGGTGATGGCAGGGTCCGATTCACCGTGGTGCGGATGAAGCGCAGCGGCGCCTACGTCCCGGGCGGCGCGACGATCACCCCCGACGTCGGAATCCTCCAGGTCGACGAGACCCTGCAAAAGCCGCTCGTGCTCGCCTCGCGCGAAGCCCTCGCGCAGCTCCAGCCGGGCGACGCGATCTACACCTACGGCTTCCCCGGCCGCCTCGCCGACACCCTGGCCCCCGAGGCCACCTTCGTCCAGGGCGTGGTGGGACGGATCACCCGCCTCGACGGCGAAGCGGGCGCCTTCGCGGACAGCGTGCTGATCCAGCACTCCGCGTTCACCGCCGGCGGCACCTCCGGCAGCCCGATCTTCGACGGTGCGGGCCGGATCGTCGCGGTCAACGCCGGCGGCTACGTCGAGGACGGCGAGCTCAAGACCAAGGACCTTCGCTCCGGAAAGCCGGGCGCGCTGGTGGTGGCGCAGCCGCTCCACGGCTACAACTTCGGAATGCGGATCGACCTCGTGGAATCCTTATCGAAAGAGGCGGATCAATGACTTGCTCACAGTGCGGGACGGAGATGGAGGACGGGGCGCGTTTCTGCGGCGGCTGCGGCTCGCAGGTCGAGGCGCCGGTGATCCCCCAGGCCGCGGTGCGCCCGTTTGGCAAGACGATCTTCCAGGGTTCGGGCGGCGTGCTGGCCCCCGGCCTGAAGCGCAAGGACGCCCCCGAGGCCCTCCTCGCCACCCTCGCCGCGCCTGCGATGAAAATCACCGCCCCCGAGAGGCCGCAAGCCCGCGCCGCCTCGGTCGCCCGCCCCGTTGCCGCGCCGCTCCCTGCGCCGGCCCAGCCCGCCCCGGCTCCGCTCTCCCCCGCCGACCTCGACGGGGCGATCCTGAACGGCCGCTACCAGGTCAAGGAGCGCATCGGCGAGGGCGGCTTCGGGACGGTCTACCGCGGCGAGCAGCTCCAGATGGGGCGCGAGTGCGCGCTGAAGGTGCTGCACCCGAAGATGGCGCGCGATCCGCAGGTGGTGGGCCGCTTTCGCCGCGAGGCGCACGCCGCGTCGGTGCTGAAGAACGCCCACACCGTCTCGATCTACGACTTCGATCAGACCCCCGAGGGGATCCTCTACCTCGCGATGGAGCTCCTCCACGGCCGCTCGCTGCACGCCGACATGCAGGAGGGGGCGATGCCGGTGGCGCAGGTGGTGCGGATCCTCGACGGGATCGCCGACTCGCTCGGCGAGGCGCACCTCCAGGGGATCGTCCATCGCGACATCAAGCCGGAGAACGTGTTCCTGGAGACGCGCGGGTCAGACAGGGATTACGTGAAAGTCCTCGATTTCGGCATCGCGAAGATCGTCTCCGGGGGAGGGGAGGGCGGCAGCGGCGTGCGGGCCCCGGCGCTGACCGCCGCCGGGCAGACCCTCGGCACGCTCGAGTACATGTCGCCCGAGCAGCTGATGGGGCTGGCCCTCGACGGGCGCTCCGACCTCTACGCGATCGGCATCCTCGCCTACGAGATGCTGACCGGCGATCTGCCGTTCGTGTGCAAGACCTCCGGCGAGATGATCACCCACCACCTGAAGACGGTGCCGGCCGCGCCCTCGAAGACCTCGCCGGAGCAGTCGATCCCGCCGCTGCTCGACGCGGTGGTGCTCCGCATGCTCGAGAAGGATCGCGAGAAGCGCTACCGGGACACCGGCGAGCTGCAGGCCGATCTCCGCCGCCTGACCACGCTCCTCCAGGCGGGCGGTCCCGAGCTGATGGCAACGCTGCCCACGGGTGGCGGGCCGCCGCACCCCTCGATGCCCGCGCCGCGCGCACCCCAGGTCACCACGCAGCCCGAGAGCCCGGGCGGTGGAATGTCGGCGGGAATGAAGTTCGTCGTCGTCGGGCTGGTGCTGGCCTTCCTCGGCATCCTGGCGGCGATCGGCCTGCTCCTCCGGGACGCCGGGGCGGCCGAGGGCCCTCCGGTGCCCGCGCGTCTCGTTCCAGCGACGATGAGCGCGGTCGCCTCGGTCGATCTGGCGGCGCTCCGTTCCCAGTCGCCCGCGATGGCGGTGGCGGCGCTGGAGGAGGCGATCCGCCCCAAGCTGGCCGAGATCGGCGCCGATCTGAAAAAGGTCGGCAAGGTGGCCTTCGGGCTCGGGCCGGTGGACAAGGAAAAACCGGCGGCGCTGCTGGTCGTCGACGCGGTGCTCGACCGCGGCAAGCTCGAGGCCTCGCTGAAAGCGCAGCTCAAGAGCAACGAGAAGTTCGCCGCCGCCACCTACAAGGGGCAGAAGTACCGTCGCAGCGCGAGCGGCGAGTGGGTGATCCTGCCCGGCGATCGCCTGATCGTCACCAACGGCTCGGGGATCGGCCCGGCGCTCGATCTCGAGCACGGCACGGGGGCTCCGCTCGTCGACGGAGCGGCCGCCGGGCTGCTCGGTCGGGTCGGCGCGAGCGGCGGCCGCGGCCCGGCGGCGTTCGGCTGGGCGTCGGTGAACGACGAGATGCGGCGCGACCTCTCCCGCGCCGTGCCCGAGGCTGCGACCCTCCAGGAGATGGCGGGCTCGATGGCCGTCACCCCCGAGGGCGCCGATCTCAAGGCCGTCGGCCGCTGCCTGAAGGACGAGGAGGCCGTGAAGGGCGCCGCCGCGGTGCGCCTGGCGATCGAGCGGGCGAAGCGCGATCAGACCGTGACCCTCCTCGGCCTCTCTCCGATCCTCGCCGCCGTGAAGGTCGACAGCGACGGTCCGATGGTCCAGCTCGGCCTGCACCTCTCGGCCGCGCAGTACGGCGACCTCTTCACCCGCCTCGCCGGAGTGGTCGCCGCGGCGGCCGAGCGCGCCCCACCCGCCGAACCGCCTCCTGTCCCGTCCCCGAAGAAAAAGGCCCCGCAGAAGAAGTAGGATCGGTCACAGCGACGTGAGGATCCCCTTCACCTCCTCGACGTCGCGCAGGTAGGGCGGGCGCAGCTCGAGGAAGCGCAGGTACTGCTTGCGTGCGTGCTCACGGTCGCTGCTGCGCAAGAGATCCCCGAGCAGCTTGTGCGGCTCCGGCATCCGCTCCTCGAGCGCCTCGGCCCTCCGCGCCTGCTCGATCGCCCGGCCCCGCTCCCCCGCCTGGGCCAGCTTCTCTGCCCAGGCCAGCTCCGCCACCGCCTGGCGGTGCGCACGCAGCTCGTCCGATCCGATCAGCGGGTCCTCGGCGATCGGCGGCGGCCTGGGACGATCCTCGCCCAGAAGCTCCTGCCGGAGATCGAAGCCGATGTACTTCCCGAGGCAGTGCGGCCCCTGCCCGACCCAGATCTGCAGCGACGTGGCATCGACCACCACCGAGTGCGTCGCGATCAGTGCATCGAGCGCGTTCCGGTTGCCGAGCCCCAGCACCTCTCCCCCCTCGCCCCGCTTGTCGCGCAGGATCTCCACCGCCCGCTTCGGATCGATCGCCCCGCGGTGCTGGTGCATCAGCTCGGTGAGCCGCCGGAACCGCGCCCCCGAGGTCAGGTAGCGCTTCAGGCGATCGTTCTCCGCGTCCCTCGCGAACGAGTCCTTGATCGCGTGGTTCGCCAGCACCGTCGTGTCGCGCGATCGCCGCACCTCGGTGCGCGTCGGCGAGCGCTCGATCACCGCCGACTCCCCCGTTTTCCCGTCGCCCACCAGGTAGAGGTCCGGCACCATCAGCTGCGCGCCCTGCACCCGCTTCACCACGTCGTCGATCGAGCGCGCCTGCTCCAGGATCTCGCGCACCAGGATCTCCACCGGGATCCCGTCGCCCCCCTTGTCGTCGGTGCGCGCCGCGTTGATCGACACGTAGATCCCCTCCGCGTTGATCCCCGTCACCACCCCCGTCATCCCCGTCCACGCCACCGACGCGAACGCGATCCTCCCCGGCGCCGACGGCTTGAAGAACAGGATCGCCTTGTCGGCGTCGAACGGAGGCGGCCCCTCGAAGTCGAAGTTGCGTCCGATGACGAGATGCCCGTTGCTGGTCGCCGGGCCGGAAGCCGCGAACGCCGTGCAGCCGAGCAGCGGCGAGTGCTCCACCCCCTGCGTGATGTCGTGCAGCGAGTGGTAGAAGATCATCCTGTGATAGGTCGGCAGGAAGTCGTCCTGCCGGTCGAGGTAGCCGCGCGCCTCGCCCGCGATCTCGCGCTGCCGATCGAGCGGGATGTGATCGGGCAGGTGGCGGAACTTCAGCCGCACCGCGAGGCTGATCAGGAAGCGCGCCACCCGCGACGGGACGTAGTGCCGGAACTCGGCGAACATGAACTCGTCCGCCTCCTGCAGCAACCGGTTGCCGAGGCGCGTGTGCGCATAACCCATCTGCGCCGCGTCCCCTTCCAGGTGGTACTCCCACACCCCGCGCTCGCGCGACATCCAGCTCGCGCCGACGTACGATCGCTCGCCCCGCACCTCCAGCGCATGCTCCACCAGCCCGTCCAGCCGCGGCGGCGTGATCGCGGTGATCTTCAAGATCACCAGATAGGCGACCCCCGCGAGGAGCGCGATCACCAGCACCGCGTACCCGAACCCGCGCAGCAGGTGTCGTCCCCTGGGGCGGGGCCTGCCGAGGATGATCGCGCTCATGCTAGGCCCACCCCATACCACGCGGAGCGCCCGGTTCCCGCGCCCAAATTGTCTTGACACCAGCGCCGCACGGGACTACCACCCTGGGGGCTTTTCAGGCACGTAGCTCAGTGGAAGAGCACTACCTTGACACGGTAGGGGTCGGCAGTTCAATCCTGCCCGTGCCTACAAGAGGACCGACCAACCGATGAGCCGCAGCGTGGTGACGGCCGCCAGCGCTTTTTTCATTTCTTAAGGACCCCCCTCGACCGTGGCAGCGCCCAGCACCGACCTCGACAAGCTACGCCACTCGGCCGCCCATGTGATGGCCGATGCGGTGCAACGCCTGTGGCCCGACGCCAAGATCACCATTGGCCCGCCGATCGAGAACGGCTTCTACTACGACTTCGACGCCCCGCACCCCTTCAGCGACGAGGACCTCGAGCGGATCGAGCTCTTCATGGCGGAGATCGTCGCCGCCAATCACCCCTTCGTCGAGCGCGAGCTGTCGCGCGAAGAGGCCATCGCCTACTTCGAAAACAAGAACGAGCCGTACAAGGTCGAGCTCGCCCGCGGCATCCCCGAGGGCGAACGGATCACCCTCCACAGCCACGGCGACTTCGTCGATCTCTGCCGCGGCGGCCACTGCAAGACCACCGGCGAGATCAAGGCCTTCAAGCTCCTCTCGGTGGCCGGGGCCTACTGGCGCGGCGACTCCCGCAACAAGATGCTCCAGCGCATCTACGGCACCGCCTTCCCCGACGCCAAGCAGCTCCGCACCTACCTCGCCCAGGTCGAGGAGGCCAAGAAGCGCGACCACCGCAAGCTCGGCAAGGAGCTGGGGCTTTTCATGGTTCACCCGTTTGCCCCGGGTGCCACGTTCTGGTTGCCCCGCGGCGCGGTCCTCTACCAGACCCTCTCCGACGTGATGCGCAAGCTCCTCCTCGGAGAGGGCTACGTCGAGGTCCGCACCCCGCTGATCTTCAACATGGCCCTCTTCGAGCGCAGCGGCCACGCCGCGCACTACAAAGAGCACATGTTCCACTTCGAGTCCGAGGATCAGACCTTCGGGCTGAAGCCGATGAACTGCCCGTCGCACATGCTGATCTACGGCTCGGAGCTGCGCTCCTACCGCGACCTCCCGCTGCGCCTCCACGATCAGGGCGTGCTCCACCGCAACGAGCCCTCCGGCACCCTCGGCGGCCTCACCCGTGTGCGCCAGTTCTCGCAGGACGACGGCCACACCTACCTCATGCCGTCGCAGGTGGGCGAAGAGATCGCCCGCCTGATCGACCTCGTCCACCGGGTCTACCAGGCGCTCGGCCTCACCTACACCGCCAAGATCTCCACCCGCAACCCCGAGAAGTTCATGGGCGACGTCGCGGTCTGGGACGAGGCCGAAAAGACGCTCGAGGAGGTGGTCAAGGCGAAGGGCCTCGCCTACCACATCGAGCCGCACGAGGCCGCCTTCTACGGCCCCAAGATCGACTTCGACATCACCGACGCCCTCGGCCGCAAGTGGCAGTGCGCCACCATCCAGCTCGACTACATGGCCCCCGAGCGCTTCGACCTCACCTACGTCGGCGAGGACAACGCGCCGCACCGCCCGGTGGTCATCCACCGCGCCATCTTCGGCAGCTTCGAGCGCTTCATCGCGCTGCTGATCGAGCACTACGCCGGGGCCTTCCCGCTCTGGCTCGCGCCCATCCAGGCGCGCGTCGTCGTCGTCTCGGAGAAGCACGAAGAGTTTGCGCGCGAAGCCCAGAAGGCCATCGCCGCCCGCGGCCTGCGCGTCGACATGGACCTCTCGAATGACAAGCTCGGCGCCAAGATCCGGCGCGCCCAGCTCGACAAGATCCCGTACATGCTGGTGATCGGGGACAAGGAAGTCGCCGCGCGGGCCGTTGCCCCGCGCGCACGCGACGGCAAGCAGCTCGACCCGATGCCGCTCGGCGACTTCGCCGATCGCATCGCCCGAGAGGCGCGCCCCCCGCTCACGAACTCGATGACCGCAGGAGACGACCATCCCAAGGCCGATTGACAGATCCCCGAACCAGGACAGCTACCGCGTCAACCGCCGCATCCGCGTGCCCGAGGTGCGCGTCATCGGCGCCGACGGTGGGCAGCTCGGCATCATGCGCACCGACGACGCGATCCGTCTGTCGGAGGAGGGTGGCTTCGATCTCGTCGAGGTCTCCCCGAAGGCCATGCCACCGGTCTGCCGGATCATGGACTACGGGAAGTTCAAGTACGAGCAGTCGAAGCAGCAGCAGAAGGCGAAGAAGCATCAGTCGACGGTGATCTTGAAAGAGATCAAGTTCCGCCCGAAGACCGACGACCACGACTTCGACTTCAAGGTGAAGCACATTCGCCGCTTCCTCAGCGAGGGGAACAAGGCGAAGCTGGTGATCATCTTCCGCGGCCGCGAGATCGTGCACCCGGAGACGGGGCAGGCGATGCTCAAGGCGGTGGTCGAGGCGTGCAACGACATCGCCGTCGTCGAGCAGAACCCGATGATGGAAGGGCGCCGGATGCTGATGGTGATCGCCCCGCGCAGCGGCGTGGTCAAGCCGGCCACTCCCGGGGGGGCACCGGCGCAGGCCGCCGCGCAGCCCAAGCCTGCCCTGGCACCGCCCGCCGTGTCGGAGGTCAAGCCCGCCGCGGCGCCCGTGGCCGCCCCCCCACCGACCGTCTTCGTCCCGGCCGAGCCGCGAAGGCCGCGCGACTCCGACGAGATCATCAAGCCCGCACCGGCGCTCATCCCCCCGGCGCCCGCGGCCCCGCCGCCCGTCGCCGTCGCCCCCTCCGCCCCCGTCGCCGTGGAGCCCAAGAAGCCGCGCGTGACGGACGAGATCAAGCGGGCCGCGCCGAAGCCTGCCGTCGCCGCCGCGCCGCGCGCGCCGCGCGTGACCGGCGAGATCAAGCGTCCGTCGGCGGAGGCCGAGCCAGCCGTCGCGGCCGAACCGCGCAAGCCGCGCGACTCCGACGAGATCGTCCGCCCCCGTCCCGCGCCCAAGGGGACGTCCACTCCCAACAAGCCAGCAAAGTGAGAGCGCCATGCCCAAGATGAAGACCCATTCGGGGGCCAAGAAGCGGTTCAAGATCACCGCCAACGGCCATGTCAAGCACATGCAGGCCAACAAGTCGCATCTGCTGTCCCACGAGGCCCACAAGCGCAAGCGCCACCTGCGCGGCACCAAGGTCGTCTCCCACGCCCAGGAGGCGCAGGTGAAGGCCATGCTGCCCTACGGCGGCGGAATCTAACCACGGCCCACGGCCGGAAGTTCTTGACCTGAAAGCTGCTTTCAGGTAGGTACGCGGTCCCACGGATAAGGGTCGCAAACCCGCGAGCGCGCGGGTCCCGAAGCCGGGACAAAAAGGAGTTGGACGATGCCCAGGGTAAAGCGTGGTTTCAAGGCGCGTCGGCGCCGCAACCGGATCCGTCAAGCCGCCAAGGGCTTCCGCGGAGGGCGTTCGAAGCTCTGGAAGGCGATGGTCGATGCCGTCCATCACGCGTGGCGCTTCGCCACCCGCGACCGGAAGGTCCGCAAGCGCAACTTCCGCCGCCTCTGGATCGTGCGGATCAACGCCGCCGCCCGCGGCGCCGGGGTCTCCTACTCGAAGCTGATCGGCGGCCTGAAGACGCACCACGTCGCGATCGACCGCAAGATCCTCGCGGACCTCGCGATCAGCGATCCGGCCGCCTTCCAGAAGATCGTCGCCGTCGCCACCGCGGCGTAGCCGACCCCCCGCAACGCGGGCTTCCGAAATGCCCCAGGCCCCCGAACCCGAGAAGCTGGACGTCGTTGCGCTGGTCGACACCGCGGAGCGCGAGCTTGCGGCCGCCGCGACGGAACAGGCGCTGCGCGAGGTCCACGCCCGCTACGGCGGTCGCGAGGGCGCGATCAAGCGCGCCGTGCAGGCGGCGATCAACGCGGCGCCGAAGGATCGCAAGCGCGAGGTCGGCCAGGTGGGCAACGCCGCCCTGCAGCGGATCGAGGGCGCCTTCGAGGCCCGCCTGCGCTCCCTCGGCGACGAGGCGCGCACTCGCGATCTCGCCCGCACCGTCGATGTCACGCTCCCTGGCCGTTCCCACCGGCCCGGCCACCTCCACCCGATCACCCACGCCCGCCGCGCGATCGAGCGCATCTTCGCCCAGCTCGGCTTCACCCTCGCCACCGGCCCGCAGGTCGAGACCGACTTCCACAACTTCGAAGCCCTCGCCATGCCGCCCGATCACCCCGCGCGCGACATGCAGGACACCTTCTACCTCGCCAACTCCGATCTGCTCCTCCGCACCCACACCTCGCCGGTCCAGATCCGGACCATGCTCGCGCAGCGCCCACCCGTCCGCGTGATCTGCCCCGGCACCGTCTACCGCCGCGACGACGATCCCACCCACTCGCCGATGTTCCATCAGGTCGAGGGGCTGCTGGTCGATGAGCAGGTCACCTTCGCCGACCTGAAGGGCGTGCTCCTCCACTTCGCCCGCGCCTTCTTCGGGCCCGCCACCACCGTCCGCCTGCGGCCCTCGTTCTTCCCCTTCACCGAGCCCTCCGCGGAGTTCGATCTCTCGTGCGTCTTCTGCGCCGGCGCCGGCTGCCGCACCTGCAAGAACACCGGATGGATCGAGGTTGGCGGCGCCGGGATGGTCGACCCCGAGGTCTTCCGCCACGTCGACTACGACTCCGAGCGATACACAGGATTCGCCTTTGGTTTCGGTATAGATAGAATGGCGATGCTAAAGTATCGCATCAGCGACATCCGGCTGCTCTACGAGGGCGATCACCGCCTCCTGGAGCAGTTCCCATGAAGGTCTCGGTCAACTGGCTCCGCGAGCTTCTCGACGGGCTCGCCGCGACCGACTCCGAGATTGCCGCGCGCCTCACCGCCGCCGGCCTGGAAGTCGAGGGCGAGACCCGTCTCGGTGCCGGCCTCTCGGGGGTGATCGTCGCCGAGGTGCGCGAGACCCGCCGCCACCCGAAGGCCGACAAGCTCACCCTGGTCGACGTCTTCGACGGCCACGAGGTCACTCAGGTCGTGTGCGGCGCACCCAACGTGCCGGCGCCGGGAGGCAAGGTCGTCTGGGCCCGCCCCGGCGCGACCCTGCCAAACGGGATCACCCTCGCACCCAAGGAGGTGCGCGGCGTGCTCTCGCCCGGGATGCTGTGCGCCGAGGACGAGCTCGGCCTCGGCGCCTCCCACGAGGGCATCCTGATCCTCGACAGCGATGCCGCTCCCGGCGCCGACGCCGCAGCGCTCCTCGGCCTCCCCGACACGATTCTGGAGCTCAACGTCACCCCGAACCGCCCCGACTGCCTCGGCCACCTCGGCGTCGCCCGCGAGCTCACCGCGCTCTTCCCCGGCGCCCGCCTCCGCCCGCTCTCGGCGGATCTCGAACCCTGGCTCAGCGAGGGACCGGTCACCGAACTGGCGACCGTCACCCTCGAGGACGCCGAAGGCTGCCCGCGCTACACCGCCCGCGTGCTCCTGGGCGTGAAGGTCGGCCAGAGCCCGCTCCCGGTGCGGCTCCGCCTCCAGTCTCTCGGCGTGCGCGCGATCAACGACGTCGTCGACGCCACCAACCTCGGCCTCCTCGAGACCGGCCACCCGCTGCACGCCTTCGACCTCGATCGCCTCGCCGGCCACGCCATCGTCGTCCGCCGCGCGCGCCCAGGCGAGCCGATCACCACCCTCGACGGCCAGGAGCGCGCCCTCACCGGCGACGACCTCGCGATCTGCGACGCCGAGCGTCCGGTCGCCATCGCCGGCGTGATGGGCGGCCGGCACAGCGAGGTCGGCCCCGCGACCACCCGGATCCTGCTCGAGAGCGCCCACTTCGCCGGCCCGCGGATCCGCCGCACCGCCCGCCGCCTCGGACTGCACAGCGAGGCCTCGCAGCGCTTCGAGCGCGGCACCGATCCCAACGACGGAGTGACTCTCTCGTCGCTGCGCTGTGCCCGCCGGATCGCCCTGTCGACCGGCGCGCGCATCGCCCGCGGCGCCATCGACCGCTACCCGCACCCGATCGATCCCCGCGCGATCGTGCTCCGCCCGGATCGCACCGAGCGCCTCCTCGGCACTCCCGTCAGCCCCTCCGAGCAGGCGCGCATCCTCACCTCCCTCGGCCTCACCTGCGAAGGCGACGAGGGTCCCCTGCGCTGTCTCGTCCCGACGTTTCGCCCCGACCTCACGCGCGAGATCGACCTCATCGAGGAGGTGGCGCGCGTCCACGGTTACGACCGCGTGCCCGCCACGCTACCGCGCGCCACGGGGGTCGGCGGCGCGCCCGATCCCGCCGCGGAGGCCGCCGATTCCGCCCGCGACGCGCTGTGGGCACTCGGCCTCGCCGAAACCCTCTCCTTCGCCTTCATCGCCCCCGAGCGCATCGCCGCGCTCGGCTTCACCGACGGACGAAGCGATCCGCTCCTGCTCCAGAACCCGCTCCGCGAGGAGCAGTCCGCGCTCCGCACCTCGCTCCTCCCGGGGCTGCTTGCTGCGCTGCAACACAACCTCTCCCGCGGCGTCGCCGACGTCGCCCTCTTCGAGATCGGGACCACCTTCCGCCGTCGTCCCCGGGCGCCGCAGGCGGTGAGCGGAGCGAGCTGCTCCGAAGGCGGCTTCGCCGCCGAGGATGCCCGTACTTGTGAAGGGAAGGGCGAGCCTCTTCCCGACGAGCGCCAGATGGTCGCCGGCGTGCTTTCAGGTCGCCGAGGCGGCTGGCTGAAGCCCGGCGCAGAGCTCGACTTCTCCGACGTGAAAGGCGTCGTCGAGGGCCTCCTCGACCGCTGCCGCATCCCCGGAACCACCTTTCGCGCCGCCACCAGCGACGAGGCGCCCTTCTTCCACCCCGGCCTGCGCGCTGCGCTCACCGTTGAGAGCAACGGTGACACCGCCCTGGGCGTGCTCGGCGAGCTCCATCCGGCGCTGCGCGAGCGCCTCGGCATCGCGCTCCCCGCCTTCGCCTTCGAGCTCGACCTCGCGCCCTTTTCCACCGCCGCGCCGACCGTGATGGGCCCCCTCGCGCGCTTCCCCGGCTCGTCGCGCGACAGCTCGTTCTTCGTCGACGCCGCCATCCCCGCCGCGGCGATCCAGGCGGCGATCGTCCGCGCCTCGCTGCTCGTCGAGAGCGTGCACATCCGCGAGGACTACCGCGAGCCCGGGCGCGTGCCGCCGGGCAAGAAGGGCCTGCTCTGGTCGATCCACTACCGCGCCCCCGATCGCACCCTCACCGACGACGAGGTCAACGCCGACCACGCGCGCGTGATGGACGCCCTGAAGGCCGAGTTCCAGGTCGACACGCGTTAGGCGACCCGCCTCCGTGATGCCGGTACGGTGGCATACGGTGGCGGTACTGTTTGACTTTTCGCTTTGGCGCACGTATCAGTGGAGCTTCCGAGGGATGACCGTGAGCGAAAAGACAGAGCAGGAGAAGACGACGATGACCAAGGCGGACATCATCGAGAACGTCTACGAGAAGGTGGGCGGGTTCTCGAAGAAGGAGGCCGCCGAGATCGTCGAGGTCGTGTTCGACATGATCAAGGAGACGCTCGAGCGCGGGGAGAAGATCAAGATCTCCGGCTTCGGGAACTTCGTGGTCCGCGACAAGAACTCGCGCGTCGGCCGGAACCCGCAGACCGGCCAGGAGATCACGATCAGCGCGCGCCGCGTGCTCACCTTCAAGCCCAGCCAGGTCCTGAAGAACGCCCTGAACGGCTAGGGAGCACCGTGGGCCAAGGATCCGGAGCTCCTGTCGTCGAGATCCCGGACAAGGAGTACTTCAAGATCGGCGAGGTGGCGCGGCTGGTGGGCGTCGAGCCCTACGTGCTGCGCTTCTGGGAGAGCGAGTTCCGGCGCGAGATCCAGCCCGAGCGGTCGCGCACCAACCAGCGCGTTTACCGTCGCCGCGACGTCGAGACATTCCGCAAGATCAAGGCCCTCCGCTACGACGAGAAGCTGCAGGTGCGCGGCGCCCGGCGGCGGCTGCGCGTCGAGTCGGGCGAGGAGCCGTCGCCCGGCCTTTCGCGGGTGGCCGACGTGATGCGCGAGGGCCTCGAGGATCTCCTACGAATCGTTGACGAGGACGAGGCGGGCAAGTAGAGTACGCATCTTCGATTTTCGACAAGGACCGACAACTCATCGGGGCGTGGCGCAGCCTGGTTAGCGCACCTGACTGGGGGTCAGGGGGTCGGAGGTTCAAATCCTCTCGCCCCGACCAATGCACGGCACGGCGACGTCGCCCCCCCGACGTCGCCATTTTTTTGCAACCGCTTTTTTTTGCAAATTGGCGCCCGGCGAGTAGCCTCGGGATCTGAGATGGAACAGCGGCCGCTCATCCTCCTCGCGAACGACGACGGCGTGCAGGCGCGCGGCCTCCACGCGCTCGCCGAGCGGATGGCCGACCTCGGCGAGGTGATGGTCGTCGCTCCCGACCGCGAGCGCTCCGCCACCAGCCACTCCTTCACCCTCAACCGCCCGCTGCGCGTCGAGGAGGTGCGCCCCGGCTGGTTCTCCGTCGACGGGACGCCGGTCGACTGCGTCTACATCGGGCTGCTCAAGCTCGTGCCGCGCAAGCCGGCGCTGCTGGTCTCCGGGATCAACCACGGGGTCAACCTCGGCAGCGACGTGTTCTACTCGGGCACCGTCGCCTGCGCCGTCGAGGCCGCGATCCGCAGCACCCCCTCGATGGCGCTGTCGCTCGAGTACCGCTCGGGCGCCGACTTCGCGCCCGCCGCCGCCTTCGCCCACGCGCTCGCCCGCGCCATCCTCGCCGAGGGGCTCCCCGAGGGCACGCTCCTCAACGTCAACGTCCCGCCCGGCGTGCCGCGCGGCTATCGCTGGACCCGCCTCGGGCGCCGCCTCTACCGCGACGCCGTCGACGAGCGCGCCGATCTGCGCGGCCGGAGCTACTACTGGATCGGCGGCCCGTCGCTCGGCTACGGGGACGAGGAAGGCACCGACGGGCATGCCCTAGGCGACGGGGTGGTCTCGGTGACGCCGCTCGATCTCGATCTCACCCACTCCGGGCTCCTCGAGCGCCTCCCGGGCTGGCGCCTCGACGGCTTCGAGGCGGTGGTGGCGACGGAGCAGAACCGCGCTGAGCCTCATCGACCCACCGCAGGCGGCACCACAGCGTCCCCTGGGTCCTCGGGGACATGACCGCGGCGCAGGCAGGCACGGCGCGCCAGCGCATGGTCGACGAGCAGCTCCGCGGCCGCGGGATCCGCGATCTGCGCGTCCTCGCGGCCATGGCGCGCCTTCCCAGGGAGCGCTTCGTCGACGAGGCGCGGCGCGAGCGGGCCTACGACGACACCCCCCTCCCGATCGGCCTCGGACAGACCATCTCCCAACCCTGGATCGTCGCCCGGATGCTCGAGCTCGCGGCGCTCTCCGGCAGCGAGCGGGTGCTCGATGTCGGCGCCGGATCGGGCTACCAGACCGCGCTGCTCTCGGACCTGGCGCGCGAGGTCTACGCCATCGAGCGCCTCCCGGATCTCGCGCGCGCCGCTGCGGCCCGCCTCGAGGCGCTCGGCTGCCGGAACGTCGCCGTCGCCACCTTCGATGGCACCTACGGCTGGCGGGAGCACGCGCAGTTCGACGCCATCCTCGTCGCTGCCGGTGCCCCGAGCATCCCCGCGCTGCTGATCGATCAGCTCGCCGAGGGCGGGCGCCTGGTCATCCCGGTCGGCCCCCGCGAGCTGCAGCGCCTCGCCCGCATCACGCGCGCCGGAGAGCGCTTCACCGTCGCCTGGGACAGCGGCTGCACGTTCGTCGATCTCGTCGGCAGGTTCGGATGGGGCGGCGCGGGGCCTGCGCGCGCCTGATCCTCACGGGCCCGCCGCAGGCGGCTCCACAGCGTCCCCTGGGCCTTCGGGGAATAGGCATGGCGGTGCTCGCGCTCGGCCTCGCCGGGGCCGGCTGTCTCCGCGCGCGCGACGAGGCGAAGGGGTGGCGCTGGCACCGCGTCGCCGCCGGCGAGACCCTCGGCGGCATCGCCGCGCGCTACCATATCCCGCAGGATGATCTCGCCGAGGCCAACGCGCTCGCCGACCCCGACCGGATCCAGGAAGGGGAGCTGCTCTACATCCCGATGGGAGGCGATCTCCGCGTGCGCGCCACAACCGGTCCGCACCCCCGCCGGGAGCCCGTCACCCTCGGGCCGAAGCCTGCGCCCCTGGGTGTCGTCACCGATGAGGGCGAGGCGCCGCTGTCGTGGCCTGTGCACGCTGCGATCTCGTCGCGTTTTGGCCTCCGCGAGGGCAAGCCGCATCAGGGCATCGATCTGATGGTCGCCGACGGCACCGAGGTGCGCGCCGCCGCGGCCGGCCGGGTGCTCTACGCCGGGGGAGGGCTGCGCGGCTACGGCAACCTGGTCATGCTCCGCCACGAGAACGGCCTCACGACCATCTACGCCCACAACTCGACGCTGCTGGTCGTCGAGGGCACGCCCGTCGCGCGCGGCGAGGTGATCTCGCTCTCCGGCCACAGCGGTCGCACCACCGCACCGCACCTCCACTTCGAGGTCCGCGACGGCGATGTGCCACGCGACCCCGAGCTCTACTTGCAAAAAGGACCCTGAGAGGGTCCCTTTGACCCCCTGCGAAGAGCACCGCCAGGCAGAGCCTGGCGTCGCTCACGCGCCACTTGCAAAAAGGACCCTGAGAGGGTCCCTTTGACCCTCCGCGAAGAGCACCGCCAGGCAGAGCCCGGCGTCGCTCACGCGCCACTTGCCACGCTGACATCCTCGACGGAGAAGCCATGGAAAACGACCCCCGCATCGCCCGCCTGATCGCCCGCATCCGCGACGTCCCCGACTTCCCGAAACCCGGGATCCTGTTCAAGGACATCACCCCGCTGTGCGGCGACGGCGAAGCGTTCCGCCTCGTCACCGACCTCCTCGCCGAGCGGATCGCGCCGCTCGCGCCGACCAAGCTCGTCGGCATCGAGTCGCGCGGATTCATCTTCGGCGCCGCGCTCGCGGAGCGCCTCGGCGTCGGCCTGGCGCTGGTCCGCAAGCCCGGCAAGCTCCCGTGGCGCGCCATCCGCGAGACCTACAGCCTCGAGTACGGCACCGACACCCTCGAGATGCACGAGGACGCCGTCACCGGGGCGCGCTGCGTGATCATCGACGACCTGCTCGCCACCGGCGGCACCGCCTCCGCCACCGCCCGCCTGATCGAGCGCCAGCAGGGCCAGGTCGCCGGGTACGCCTTCGTGATCGAACTCGCCTTCCTCGCCGGCCGCGCCCGCCTCGGCGACCGGACGATCGAATCGCTGATCACCTACTGATCACCGTCGGTGACCCCAGCCTGACTCGAACAGGCGGCCTGCTGTTTAGGAAACAGCTGCTCTATCCAGCTGAGCTATGGGGTCGGGGTCAGCGCGCAGTCTAGGGCAAGCGCGGCCGCCGGCGCAAGCTCACTGCGAGGCCCGATCGGGCGCCGGCAGCACGTCACCGTGCGTCAGGTAAAACGTCCGGAAGACATCCTCGTACCGCAGCAGCCTGCCAACGTAGGTGACCCGGTCGCCCAGCCTGTAGCGCCGCAGCGCCGTCCTGGCCGCCGGCTCCATCTGCAACGAGACATCGAACGTGCCGGTCGACGGCAAATGCTTGAAGGTCGCGCCGTTGGCTGTGAACGAGCTCAGCACCCCGGTCCAGCGCACCCACTTATACTGGTAACGCCGCCACATCGCGGCCTTGGGCCCGGGCGCAATCTTGCGGAGCAGAAAAAGCGGATACAGCTCATCGAAGCTCACCTCGGCGAACGCAGCCGGTGCCGGGCCATCGTCAGCCCCCTGAGATGTGGCACCATCCCGCCGACACCCCAGAAGGGCGACCACCAATCCAAGAGCGATCCACCGCACGACCCAAATCTACCCCAAGTTCCGCCAAACCAACCCAAACGCCAACCGAATCCACCACCAAGCCAAGGCCCGCACCCCAACCTCGCAGTTCACCCAGCCGTCCGTTATGTAAACTTCGCCAACCTCGCAGTTCACCCAGCCGTCCGTTATGTAAACTTCGCCAACCTCGCAGTCTCACCCAACCGTCCGTTATGTAAACTTCGCCAATCAGGTGAACTCAAGTATCAACTCCCTCGAACTCCCAAGCGGCGAAGTTTACATAACGGACCTTATCGGACAAATTGTCCTGCCGTGGGGGATGGAAAATGGGCGCCACGTTTCATGCCAACTAGCTGAATCAACTACCAGATCGGCCCGTAGTAAACAAAAAAACCGAGCGGCGTCCGCGTGCTCGGCTCGCGCGGCGACTCCCCCGGCACCGGGAAGCAGCTGCGCGTTCGCCTCACCAGCGGCACCGCCACATCGATATTGAAAACCGTCTGGCCCACGCCGAACCAGTCCTCGATGATCCGCAACGAGTACCCCACATCTGCGAACAGGTCCTTTGTCCCGACCCCATAGCCCTCGCACGGCGAGATCATCGCCGCCTCGACGAACAGCCCGCCCGAGATCCCGTGCACAAACAGCGTGTGCAGCAGATTCCAGTTCAGGTCGTGGACGAACACGTGGCGATACTCCGCCCGCGCCGCCACCCGGAGCCGCCCGAGCAGCTCGTCCACGCCATACCCACGCAGCCAGCCCGGCGCCCCCGCCGACAGCATCTGCGACGGCACCCCGAGATCGCCCACCGTCACCGCCGCGCCCCCCTCGAACGCCAGCCCGTGCCCGTCGGCCAGCGGCTGGATCCGCTGCGCGCTCGCCGAGAACGTCGCCTGCTGCCGCGCCCGCCCGGCGTCCTCCACCGTCAGCGTGTAGCTCGCCGACAGCCCGAAGCTGGTCGCCAAGAGCGGCTCCCACGCGTAGATCCGATCGTCGTAACCCACCCCCGTTCCCACCGTGATCCGGGTCGTCGGCAGCGACGGCTCGCCTACCCGCCCGAAGGTCGGCTCCAGCCGCGAGAGCGTCGTGCTCACCGAAGCGCCCGAGCTCAGCCGCGCCGGGGTGATCATCCGCCCGAAGTGGCGCGCGTAGCTCCCCGAAAGGCCGATCTGGGTGCTCTGCGAGCGGAACAGCACGAAGCGCGTCCCGTTCTTGACGTCGAGGATCCGGTTGAGCGTGAAGTCGAGCGAGAGGTCGAGCTTCAGGTTCTGGAAGAACGCGAGCTCGCCGACATTGAGCAGCGCGCCGAAGTTGTTGTAGATGAACTTGAGCCGCGCCGGGCGCCGGTTATCGAAGCGCAGGTCCTCCTCGGCGCCCGCCATCCGCTCCTGCAGCCGGCCGCGCGGATCGAGCTCGATGGACTGCACCCCGCGCGCGGTCTCGACGGTGAGCACCCTCTCCCGGCCCTGCCCGTCCCAGATCAGGTCGTGACGAACGCCGCCCCACTCGGTCACCCGCAGCTCCACCGGCTCGACCGGCGGGCTCTTCCCGCGCTTGAACAGGCGGATCCGATGGTGCCACCGGCCGCCGCGCCGCTCGCTCCCCAGCACTTCGTACCGGTAGTCCACCTCCGGGTACGGCCCGAGCCACTGCCCGAAGAACTCACCCAGGTCCGACCCTGCCTCTGCACCCGCCGCCTCGCGCACCGGCACCCCTGCCCACAGCGCGCGCATCACCCGCGCCGTCCCCGGATCGCCCAGTCGATCGCGCAGCTTCTCGTAGATCGTCTTGCCCCGCGGCCGCAGGTGCGCGAAGCGCATCACGTCATCGCGCGTCGGGTCGGGATCGTCGAGGGTGTTGAAGTAGGCGCTGGCGAACGGGATCTGGGGCGCGTAGAGGATCCGGTCGATCTGCGGGATGAAGCTGACCCACTTCAGCACGTCCTGTGCGAACTCTGCCCGCTGGTAGACCCGCAGCGTGAACAGGTCGACCAGGAACGACGCGCCCACGTCGGGCGACCAGCCGATATCGTCGCCGCGCTCGCGCCCGCGCAGCCGCCGCTCGAAGAGCGCTCCATAGATTCCCCGGATCAGCTGGAATCCATGAAATTTACGAAAACGGTCCAATGGCAGGATCCGGAAGATCTGGTCCGAGACCAGCACCATGTCGCCGTGCGCCTCGGCCAGCTCCATCCGGAGCGGCGCCTCGACCAGCGTGAGCTGCGTCCCGTCCACGGGCAGGAGCCCGATCTCGTGCAGCAGCTCGATCGCCTCGCGCGCCTCCGCCAGCACCAGCGCCGCGCGATCCTCGTCGAGGTAGGGAGCCCCCTTGCCGGGCGGCAGCGGCGGCGACTGCGCAAGGTGGTGCCCGAAGAAATGCACCGTCACTCCGCGATGCGAGAGCGTCCGCTCGCGCAGGCCCCGCTCGACGGTGACCAGGGCGTACGGTGCGTCCTCCAGCACCACCGGCCCCGCGCCCGCGGTCACGCCACCGACGATCACGTCGGCCCCGGGAGGCGCCCGCACCGTCACCGAAAAGTCGCTGCGCGCCGGCGGCGCGCCGCGGTCGTAGCCGCCCGGTCCGAGCGCCACCGGCATCGGGTAGAAGCCCCCCGCCAGCGTGCAGGCTCCGTCGTAGCAGCCGAAGGCTCCGTAGCGCCTTGGGATCACGGTGTCGAACGACGCCTCGATCCGCACCCGTCCCCCGGGCGCGAGGGGCGCCGCCAGCGGCAGCGAGAGGATCGTCCCTGCACCCGCCGGCACGGCATCCATCACCGTCGGAACCACCGCCACTCCATCGACGGTGACCGCCGCCACCCGCATCCCTCCCGGACTGAAGCTGCGCGGGTAGATGCGATAGAAATTGTAGTCGTTGAGCACCGGCGACCGCCGCTCGAGCCGCCCCGGGAAGCGCCACAGCTCGACCGCGCCCAGCGCCGCCCCGCTGGTGTTCTCGATCTCCAGCACCACCCTGCCCCGGGCCGTTCCCTGCGCGGGATCGATCGCCACGTCGAGCGCGCAGGTCGGTCGCGCGGCGGCCACCAGCGACGGCAGCAGCAGCCCGAGGGCGACCACTGCGCCACGGCTGCGCTCGAGACGGACCCGCACTGCGCCGGAGCCTACAGGCAAGGCCGCGCTCCGGTCAACGGACCGGCGCGATCCGGGTGCTTAACAGCGGAGGGGGCCCTCTTGCTGGCTCTTGCTCGTCACGTAGTCGTAGTCGTAGTCGTAGTCGTAGTCGTCCCGTCCGCAGCGACGGCAATCGAACTTCCTCCCGCAACAAACGCCTCCTGCCAACCGACCCCCCTGGCCTCAAAGGAGGATGCCCCTGCTGGCCGACCAGAAGCTCGACGTCTATCGCCGCGCCATCGAGTTCCTCGCCCTTGCGTCGCAGATCGCGACGAGCGCCCCCAGGGGGAACTCGTTTCTCACCGAAGAGCTCAACCGTGCGGC